>NC_015145.1:3325207-3633609 GCF_000189535.1 Pseudarthrobacter phenanthrenivorans Sphe3 | reverse complement strand
TCGGCTCCACCCAGCGCTTCGGCGTCCCGCTGTTCTTCGGCGGCCCGCACGCTGCCTACATGGCCGTCCGCCAGGGCATGGAGCGCACCCTCCCCGGCCGCATCGTCGGCGTGTCCAAGGACGACGCCGGTGTCCCCGCCTACCGCCTGGCCCTCCAGACCCGCGAGCAGCACATCCGCCGCGAGAAGGCCACGTCCAACATCTGCACCGCGCAGGCCCTGCTGGCCATCGTCTCCTCCTTCTACGCCGTCTACCACGGCCCGGACGGCCTCAAGGCGATCG
The DNA here is from genome assembly GCF_000189535.1 of Pseudarthrobacter phenanthrenivorans Sphe3. Classification (NCBI taxonomy): domain Bacteria; kingdom Bacillati; phylum Actinomycetota; class Actinomycetes; order Micrococcales; family Micrococcaceae; genus Pseudarthrobacter; species Pseudarthrobacter phenanthrenivorans. The sequence continues at coordinate 3,633,327 of NC_015145.1, read as the reverse complement.
CCGAAACCGTCCACAACAACGCCCGAGCCCTCGCCAGCACGCTGAAGGTGGCCGGCCGCGAACTGGTCTCCGACAGCTTCTTCGACACGCTCACCGTGCGCGTGCCTGGCAAGGCTGCAAAGGTGATCACCGCCGCCGAAGCCCGCGGCATCAACCTGCGCCTCGTCGACGCGGACACAGTTGGCGTGTCCGTCGATGAAACCACGACGCCGGAGGTCCTCTCCGCGGTGGCGGTCGCCTTCGGCGCCGGTCCGGTTGCGTCCGGCGAGGGCTTTGAGCTGCCCGAGTCCGTGCTGCGCACCTCCTCCTACCTGCAGCACCCGGTGTTCAACACGCACCGCTCCGAGACCCAGCTGCTCCGCTACATCCGCCGCCTCTCCGACCGGGACCTGGCACTGGACCGCACCATGATCCCGCTGGGCTCGTGCACCATGAAGCTGAATGCGACCGCCGAGATGGAGGCCATCTCCTGGCCCGAGTTCGCCTCCATCCACCCGTTCGCCCCGGATTCCCAGACCACCGGCTGGCGTGAACTCATTGCCGGGCTCGAAGCAGACCTCGCCGAAATCACCGGATACGACCAGGTGTCCATCCAGCCCAACGCCGGCTCACAGGGCGAACTCGCGGGCCTGCTGGCCATCCGCGGCTACCACCACTCCCGCGGCGAGGCACAGCGCAACGTCTGCCTCATCCCGGCCTCGGCCCACGGCACCAACGCCGCCTCCGCCGTCCTCGCGGGGATGAAGGTTGTGGTGGTTGCCACCGCTGCCGACGGCACGATCGACCACGCGGACCTGGAGGCCAAGATCGAGGCCCACAAGGACGTCCTCTCGGCCATCATGATCACCTACCCGTCCACCCACGGCGTCTACGACTCGGACGTCCGCGAAGTGTGCGACGCCATCCACGCCGCAGGCGGCCAGGTCTACGTTGACGGCGCCAACCTCAACGCGTTGGTCGGGCTGGCACAGCCGGGCAAGTTCGGCGGCGACGTCTCGCACCTGAACCTGCACAAGACCTTCTGCATCCCGCACGGCGGTGGGGGACCCGGCGTCGGGCCCGTCGCTGCCAAGGCGCACCTGGCACCGTTCATGCCGGGCGATGCCAACAAGGCTGCCCACGAAGCCGGCCACGGCGTTGCGATCTCCGCGTCCCGCTTCGGCTCCGCCGGTGTGCTGCCGATTTCCTGGGCCTACGTGAAGCTGATGGGCGGCCAGGGCCTGACCGAGGCCACCAAGTCCGCGCTGCTGGCGGCCAATTACGTGGCTGCACGGCTGGACGAGCACTTCCCCGTGCTGTACACCGGCGAGACCGGCCTGGTGGCACACGAGTGCATCCTGGACCTGCGCGAGCTCACCGCCCGCACCGGTGTTACCGCCGAGGACGTGGCCAAGCGCCTTATCGACTTCGGCTTCCACGCCCCCACCCTGTCCTTCCCGGTGGCCGGCACCCTGATGGTGGAGCCCACCGAATCCGAGGACCTTGCGGAGATCGACCGCTTCATCGAAGCGATGATCACCATCCGCAAGGAAATCGACCAGGTGGCTGCGGGCGATTTCACTGTGGAGAAGTCCCCGCTGCGCAACGCACCCCACACAGCGGCCGCCGTCGTCTCTTCTGATTGGGACCGGACCTACCCGCGCGAGCAGGCCGCCTTCCCCGTGGCCTCGCTCCGCCAGGATAAGTACTTCCCGCCGGTAGGCCGTATCGATGGCGCCGCAGGGGACCGCAACCTGGTGTGCTCCTGCCCTCCGCTTTCCGAATTTGAGAACTAAGGACTTTCCGATGACCGAGAACTACACCGCGCTCTACGAGCAGCACAAGATTGCCGGCGCCTCCTTCACCGACTTCGGCGGCTGGCAGATGCCCCTGAAGTACAGCTCCGAGCTTGCCGAGCACCACGCCGTCCGCAACGCCGCCGGCCTGTTCGACCTCTCCCACATGGGCGAAGTCTGGGTCACCGGCCCCGACGCCGGCGCCTTCCTGGACTACGCCCTGGCGGGCAAGCTGTCCGCCGTGGCCGTGGGCAAGGCCAAGTACTCGCTGATCTGCCAGGAAGACGGCGGCATCATCGACGACCTGATCTCCTACCGCCGTAGCGAAGACAAGTACCTGGTGGTCCCCAACGCCGGCAATGCCGCCGTTGTTGCAGCGGCGTTGGCTGAGCGTGCCGCCAACTTCGATGTCCGGGTCCAGGATGCCTCCGCCGAGACCTCCCTCATCGCCGTGCAGGGCCCTAACGCCGAGGCCGTCCTGCTGACCCTGGTTCCGGCCGAACAGCATCCACTGGTGACCGAGCTGAAGTACTACGCCGCGGTTGAGGTGGAGATCAACGGCCAGGAACTGCTGCTGGCCCGCACCGGCTACACCGGCGAGGACGGCTTTGAGATCTACATCCCCAACGAGGACGCCGCCGGACTGTGGGAGGCACTCCTCGAAGCCGGTTCCGGTCACGGGCTCATCCCCGCCGGCCTTGCCTGCCGCGACTCGCTCCGCCTCGAAGCCGGCATGCCGCTCTACGGAAACGAACTCTCCCGTGAAGGCAACCCCTTTGCCGCTGGCCTCGGCCCGGTTGTCTCGCTCAAGAAGGAGTCGGACTTCATGGGCAAGGCGGCACTGGCGGAGCTCAAGGAGCTTGGTGCCGGTTCCACCTCCGGCCGCAAGCTCGTGGGCCTCAAGGGACTGGGCCGCCGCGCCGGCCGCAGCCACTACCCGGTGCTCAAGGACGGCAACGTCGTGGGTGAGGTGACCTCCGGCCAGCCAAGCCCCACCCTCGGTTACCCGATCGCACTGGCCTATGTCGACGTCGAACACTCCGAACCCGGCACCGCCTTGGACATCGACCTCCGCGGCAAGGCCGAACCCTTCGAAGTAGTGGCCCTCCCGTTCTACAAGCGCCAGAAGTAACGCTCTCTCACTTGATGCGCGTTTTCTCCAGACGCTCTCTCACTTGATGCGCCTTTTGGGCTGACGCTCTCTCACTTTTCACACACGAACCTAAGGAATTACACATGGCAAAAGTTGTTGCTGAACTCAAGTACTCCGCCGAGCACGAATGGGTTGCTGCTGACGGATCCGGCCCCGCCAACATCGGCATCTCCGCCGTCGCTGCCGAAGCCCTGGGCGACATCGTCTACGTGGACCTGCCCGAGGTCGGTTCCACGGTGACCGCGGGGGAGACCTGCGGCGAGGTGGAGTCCACCAAGTCCGTCTCCGACCTCTACGCTCCCGTCACCGGCGAAGTAGTGGAAATCAATGACGAAGTGGTCTCCGATCCCGCCCTGATCAACAACGATCCCTACGGCGCGGGCTGGCTCTTCAAAGTGGCCGTGACCGAAGAAGGCCCGCTGATGTCCGCTGAAGAGTACGCCTCAGCCAACGGCGGCGAACTGTGACCGCCCCGGCAGACGTGACCGCCTTCGAACAGGTGGTGTCGCCGTCGCTGGACGCCAACCTCGCCGCGCTGGACCCGGAGATCGCCGCGAAGATCGACGACGAACTCACCCGCCAGCGTGACGGCCTGGAGATGATCGCCTCCGAGAACCACACCGCCGTCGCCGTGATGCAGGCGCAGGGCTCGGTGCTGACCAACAAGTACGCCGAAGGCTACCCGGGCAAGCGCTACTACGGTGGCTGCGAGCACGTGGACGTCATCGAACAGCTCGCCATCGACAGGATCAAGGCCCTCTTCGGCGCCGGGTTCGCCAACGTCCAGCCGCACTCCGGCGCTCAGGCGAACGCCTCGGTGATGCATGCGCTGATCAAGCCGGGCGACACCATCATGGGCCTGAACCTGGCCCACGGCGGCCACCTCACGCACGGCATGAAGATCAACTTCTCCGGCAAGCTCTACAACGTGGTCCCTTACGGCGTCCGCGAGGACACGCACACGGTGGACATGGCCGAGGTGGAGCGCCTGGCCCAGGAGACGAAGCCGGCGCTGATCGTGGCCGGCTGGTCCGCCTACGCCCGGCAGCTGGACTTCGCCGAGTTCCGCCGCATCGCCGACTCCGTGGGCGCCTACCTGATGGTGGACATGGCGCACTTCGCCGGCCTGGTGGCCGCGGGGCTGCACCCGTCGCCGGTCCCGCACGCGCATGTCACCACGTCCACCACGCACAAGACCCTCGCCGGTCCGCGCGGCGGCATCATCCTGACCAACGACGCCGACATCGCCAAGAAGATCAACTCGGCTGTGTTCCCCGGCCAGCAGGGCGGCCCGCTGGAGCACGTCATCGCGGGCAAGGCCGTGGCGTTCAAGATCGCCGCGTCCGAGGAGTTCCGCGAGCGGCAGGAGCGCGTCCTGGCCGGCGCCCGGATCCTGGCCGAGCGCCTGGTCCAGCCGGACGTCACCGCCAAGGGCATCAGCGTTGTCTCCGGCGGCACCGACGTGCACCTGGTCCTCGTCGATCTGCGCAACTGCGAGCTCGACGGGCAGCAGGCCGAGGACCGGCTCGCGGCCATCGACATCACCGTCAACCGCAACGCCGTCCCCTTCGACCCGCGCCCGCCGATGGTCACCTCGGGTTTGCGGATTGGCACGCCGGCGCTCGCCACGCGCGGGTTTGGTGAGGCTGCCTTCCGCGAGGTTGCGGACATCATCGCCGAGGCATTGACGGCCGACGCCGATGCGGACCTTTCCGGGCTGCGTCACCGCGTCGAGGGACTTGCCAAAGCACACCCGCTGTACCCGGGCGTCGCACCTCTGTCCTGATCGTCTGGCCACCCTTTGGCCCGGTGGGGCCGCGCTATCTCACCTTCTCCGTCCAGTTAGGAACACACCATGGCAGTCGGCGTTTTTGATCTGTTTTCGATCGGGATTGGGCCTTCTTCTTCTCATACTGTGGGGCCGATGCGGGCTGCTGCTGTTTTTGCGGAGGAGTTGAAGGCTTCCGGCGTGCTGGCTGGGGTGGCGTCGTTGCGGGTGGATCTTTATGGTTCGTTGGCGGCGACGGGTCATGGGCATGGGACGATGACGGCGGTCCTGCTGGGGCTGGAGGGGTTCCATCCGGAGCTGATCCTGCCGGAGGAGGTGGAGGAGCGGTTGGCCTCGATCGCGGAGACCGGGATGCTGCAGTTGGGCGGTGCGATGGCGTTGCCGTATGGGGTGAAGGATATGGTGTTGCGGCCGTTGACGGTCCTGCCGCGGCATACGAACGGGATGACGTTTACGGTGTCCGACGCTGGCGGCGACGTTCTGCACACGGCGACGTTTTTCTCGGTGGGTGGCGGGTTCATTGTCCGGGAGGGTGAAGAGGACGCGGCGCTGCAGGAGCTGGAGGAGTCCAAGAAGGAGCTCCCGTTGCCGTTCCGGACTGCCGCGGAACTGCTGGAGCACTGCCGGGTGACGGGTTTGGGGATCAGCGACGTGATGCGGGTCAACGAGGAGGACAGCCGGAGCCCTGAGGAGATCCGGGCGGGCCTGCTGCATATTTACTCCGTCATGGAGGGCTGCGTGGCCACGTCCTTGAAGCGTGAGGGGGTGCTGCCGGGCGGGTTGAAGGTCCGCCGCCGTGCCCCTGACTGGTATGACCGGTTGCGGAAGGAAAGCGCACGCCCCGGCGGCGCCGGAAGCGACGCCGGTGCCGGCTCGGGGGAGTTCCATGACCCGAAGTATTGGCAGGAGTGGGTTAACTTGATTGCCCTGGCGGTGAATGAGGAGAACGCCTCGGGCGGCCGGGTGGTCACGGCGCCGACGAACGGTGCGGCCGGGATCATCCCGGCGGTGCTGTACTACGCGCTGCATTTCGCACCTGGGATGGAGAACGCCACCCAGCAGGACCGGGACGATGTGGTGGTGAAGTTCCTGCTCGCCGCCGGTGCCGTCGGGGTGCTGTACAAGGAGCAGGCGTCCATTTCCGGGGCGGAGGTGGGCTGCCAGGGCGAGGTGGGCTCGGCGTCGTCGATGGCCGCCGCGGGTCTGGCGGAGGTGATGGGCGGGACTCCGGCGCAGGTGGAGAACGCGGCGGAGATCGCGATGGAGCACAACCTGGGTTTGACGTGTGATCCGATCGGCGGGCTGGTCCAGGTGCCGTGCATCGAGCGGAACGCCATTGCCGCGGCGAAGGCGATCAACGCGGCGAAGATGGCCCTCTGGGGCGACGGCTCACACCGGGTCTCCCTGGACGAGGTCATTGTGACAATGCGTGAAACCGGCAAGGACATGAGCTCCAAATACAAGGAAACGGCCATGGGCGGCCTCGCCGTCAACGTCGTCGAATGCTGAAAGAAGAAAACCACATGACATTGGCACCTGAAGGCCGGAAGCTGTTGCGCGTTGAGCAGCGTAATGCTGCTGTTCCTGTGGAGCGGAAGCCGGAGTGGATCAAGGCCAAGGTCCAGATGGGTCCGGAGTTCGTGGGCTTGAAGAACCTGGTCAAGAAGGAGGGCCTGCACACGGTGTGCGAGGAGGCCGGTTGTCCCAACATTTTCGAGTGCTGGGAGGACAAGGAGGCCACGTTCCTGATCGGCGGGTCCGAGTGCACGCGGCGGTGTGATTTCTGCCAGATCGATACCGGCAAGCCGTCCCCGGTGGACATGTTTGAACCGACCAAGGTGGCCCGCTCGGTGCAGTCCATGCAGCTGCGCTATGCCACGGTCACCGGCGTGGCCCGCGACGACCTCGCCGATGAGGGCGTGTGGCTGTATGCCGAGACGGTCCGGAAGATCCACGAGCTGAACCCGGGCACCGGGGTTGAGCTGCTGATCCCGGACTTCTCCGGCAAACCCGAACACATCAAGGCGATCTGTGATTCCAGGCCGGAGGTGTTCGCGCACAACGTGGAGACCGTGCCACGGATCTTCAAGCGGATCCGGCCCGCGTTCCGCTACGAGCGGTCACTGGATGTGATCACGCAGGGCCGGGACCTGGGCATGGTGACCAAGTCCAACCTGATCCTGGGCATGGGCGAAACCCGGGAAGAAATCAGCGAGGCCCTGAAGGACCTGCATGAGGCCGGGTGTGACCTGATCACCATCACCCAGTACCTCCGCCCCAGTGAGCGGCACCTGCCGGTGGACCGGTGGGTTAAGCCCCAGGAATTCGTGGACCTGCAGCACGAGGCCGAGGAGATCGGCTTCCTCGGCGTCATGTCCGGGCCCCTGGTCCGTTCCTCCTACCGGGCCGGCCGGCTCTGGGCCACCGCCATGCGCAAGAAGGGCCGGGACATCCCCGCCGAACTCGCCCACATCGCCGACGGCATCCAGGACTCCGGCACCACCCGCCAGGAAGCCAGCACCGTGCTCGCCGCCTCTGCCTGATCCGGAATAGCCCGGACCAGATAATAGACAGGACCAATGATGTTCCCCGTCAGAATTGAAATCATCCCTTCCGAGGGAATCGTTGAGCAGGTCCAGGCCAGGGTGCCCCGGACCACCACGCTCAGCGTCACGTGCCTGCCGCACCACGGCATCGAGCGGACCATGCGCACCGCCATTGAGTTGAGCGACGACGGCTACACGGTGGTCCCGCACCTCGCCGCGCGGAGCATCCGCAGCCGCGCCGAACTCACCGGGATTGTCCGCGCCTGCGATGCCGCGGGCATCCGCGAGGTCTTCGTCATCGGCGGCGACCGGAAACAGGCCGCTGGCAACTACGACTCCGCCCTTCCGGTACTGGAAGACATCGCCCAGTACACTGGCGGGCTGATGCTGGCCGGTGTGGCGGGCTACCCGGAAGGCCACCCCGCCGTCAGCCCTTTGGACCTGCTGGACGGCCTGCTGGCCAAGCAGCATCTGGCCAGCCACGTGGTCACCCAAATGTGCTTCGACGCCGGAAAAATCCATGACTACGCGGCACTCTTGCGCCGTGAAGGTGTGGACCTGCCCGTCTGGGCCGGCGTGGCGGGGTCCGTCCCGCGGACCAAGCTGGTGGCACTTGCCACGCAGATCGGCGTCGGAAGTTCCCTGAAATTCCTTAGCCGCAAGGGCCCTTTGGTCCGCAATCTCCTCGGTGGTGACCGCTATTCCCCGGACAGCCTGATCACCGGGCTGGAGACACAGCCGGGGAGTATCACCGGCATCCACCTGTACAGCTTCAACAACGTCGGTGCGGTTCCCACCCTGCTGGGCAACCGCACTGTCGTACTGCGGTAGGCGGCATGAATAATCCGGGCAACGCACACAGCTGGCGGAAGGTCTCGTGGAACGCCCTGCCCTTGGGCCAGCCTGTGCGGCTTTCACGCGACGGGCAGCACATCGGGTGCGGCGTGGTGGACGGCAGCACGCCGGACGGTACCGTCCTTTGGGTGATGATGGATGGCTGGCCGGAGCGCCGGATGTTCCACCGGGAGGACTTCGTCAAGGTGGAAGTCAAGGGCTAGCTGCTGTTGACCACTCCCGCGCAACCGGCAACGATGAGGTATGACTGACGCAGCTGAAACCGATGCCCCTTTCGACGACGACACCATGGAGGAGGTCGACGGCGTGGAGACGGCGGAAAGCATCGCCGAGGAGGTCCGCGACGAGATCCGGCTGGGCCACGTCCAGGACGACGTCAGCCACGTGCTCGAGGAACGCTTCGATGAAGCGGGCATCGAGCTGCGGCCCGAAGCAGTGGACGACCTCGCCGAGGAAATCGAAAAGGACGTCTCAAGCTAGGGTTCCGCGGCCAGAGGCGTGCGGGCCGGAAACGGCAGGCAACAACCTGGATTAGTGCGCTGGCCGTGTTGGGCGCATGGCTCCCGGAGCCTTGCCGCGGGAGTCATACCGGTGATCCAGGTGGCCCGCACTTCGCAGTGGCACGGGCCCCGGAATTTCCTAGGGCCAGTCGGCGAGCCTGAACTGGACAGGCTGCCGCATCCCGAGCAGGAGGTCGCCGGTCCACTCGGCCACTGTGCGCTGGCGGCCCTCGAGTGGATCGGAAACAACAGGCTGCTGAACATCGTCGTGGGCAGTCTGCGGAACGTCATCGGTGCTTTTCATGTTTCCCCCTTGGCAAGCGTGTGTAGCAACCCTAGGCAGGCTGCGCGGGCAAGGGAAGAGGGTTTATCTACCGACGGGATAAACTGAGCAAATCTTGATGGAAGCGCTGGGCCAGCCCCTCAGAATGCAAGACGGACGACGGCGGGAGGTCCCGTCGTCGTCCGTCTTGGCTTTAGTGCTTCACATGTTAACAGTCAGGAGCTAGTCCTCGTAGGTGTTGGCGATGTAGACGTCACAGGGGGCGTTGTGCGCGACGCTGTTGGCGACGCTGCCCAGGAGACGGCCGATGCCGCGCATCCTGCGGTTGCCCACCACGATCAGCCCGGCGTCCAGGCGCATGGCTTCCTTGATCAGCGCGTCGGCGGGCTTGCCGCGGGCAGCGAAGTGGGTGATCCGGACTCCCGGCCGCGATGCAGCCAGTGATTTCGCCACATTCTCGGCACTGTCAGCGCTGAAGACCTTCACCTGGTCCGAGCCGACGCCGAACGTCTCTGGCTTTTCCGTCTCGAACGCGGTGACCACGTGGAGTGTGGCGCCCAACTTCTCCGCCAGGCCCAGTGCCACTTCGGCCGCTTTCCTGGCCGATGCGCTGCCGTCCACCCCTACAACAACTTCTCCACTCATCCTGTACTCCTTCACTCATGTCCGTAGCTGTGGCATCCCCCCGGCCAGTCTAGAGAAGTTTGGGGTGGAGTCCCCACGTCACCTTGCGGGTTCCTGCGTGCGGCGGGGAGAGAGCACCGCCCGAGAGCGGCGGACCCCCTCAAGTCGGGGCCCAACCTACTGACGCAGCGCCTGCTCGATAACCGCGGTTGCGGCTTCGACGGCGGCCTGGACTTTGTCCTCCTCCAGGGAACTCCATGCTGAGGTGCTGACCTCTACCGAGGTGGTGCCCTTCCTGGCCCCCAGGCGGATATACCAGCGGCCTGGTTCCTCTGCAGCCTGATAGCTGAAGGCATAGCCGGATTCGCCGTCGAACTTTACTTCGAGGTGCCGGACGGGAGCAAAAGCCAGCACGCCTATGCCCGTGATGTTGGCTTGGATGGTGGTGCAGTCTTTGATTGCCGTGGCCCGCCCATCAAAGGGAAACGGCTGCTGGACCGCTGAGCCCAGGCTGATTGCGGTAACGTCCAGCGCGATCATTTTGTCCTCGGTTGAGGCAATCGCCTTGGCCATGGTGGCGCCTTCGGCCAGGGCGGCAAAGTAGGTGGCGTCGTCGTAGCTGCAGGGGGTTCGCGAGGGAAGTGGTGAGGACCCTTGGGCGGAGGTGATTGTCCGGGCTTCAGTAGGACTCACATAGAGCTTCGTGCCAGCCGGTCCCGTGACCCCCGTGAGCAGGCGGGCCAGGTCGTCCGGGCTGCGGGCACCTGCCGGTACCGGTCTGGGGGAGCTTGGCGGGTTCTTCACAGCTTGGTCGATCAGCTCACGGGCAAGAGCAGTCATGGACTCCTTGGCCTGGTCCGCGGACTCCTGGCTCACCGGCCACAGAGTCAGCGCCATCTCGATGGTGAGAGTACCGGCCAGGACCTGCATGCCTGCCGCCCCCATGTCCGCGGTGCCAAGGCCTTTTGCCTTTTGCACGGTCGCATACGCCTTCTGTCCAACGGGCGCAGTACCCGTGAGCCGGACCGCATAGGTTGTGGTCATCCCGCCCGGGGCTCCTCCGGCGAACTGTACCGCGATGGCCCGTTCAAACTCGGCGCACTCCGTCATCAGGTCATCGGTGCCGTTGAAGCCCGCCGCCGCCAGCCGGTCATTCGAGGCACTCCTCAGCACAAACGCGATGGTGGACAGGGGGGATTGCTTTGCGTCGAGCGGAACTGTGCCTTGGGCATACCCCACATCCTTGTCCGGCTGCCGAACATCGCCCTCCGCAACAGCGGGCAACCGGAATGCCGAGCACGCCTCCGGCATGCTCGTGCTGGTGATCGCAGGGCCCTGGTAGGCGTCCGAAGTGCTGCGGAGGCTCCGTGTGTCCATCACCATGCCCTGAAGGCTTCTTGCCTGCACCACGGTCTTTGCGATATCTACGAGCTGCTGGTCGTCATAGGTCTCAGCAGGCACAGCGTTCGGTGGGGCGCTCGTGGTTTGGCCCTGGGGAGAAGGCGACGATGTGGTATCCGGGGTCGGGGAGCAGGCAGCGAGGGCCAGCAGCGTCATTACTCCGCCGGCCCAGCGGGCCGCCCTAGAGCCCGGCACTGGAAAACACCTTGCCAAAGAACTCCATCAGGCCGTCCGCGGTGGCCTGGGCTTCCGTTTGGGCGTTCAGCCGGGTACTCGCTTCTACCGAGAGCATGCCCTTGCGGGCTCCGGCGCGGACATGCCATTCGCCTGTCCCATCCGAAAGCTGATGGGCGACGGCGTAGCTTGCGTCGGCGGCGAGGGACACGGTGAGGCGGGAGAGGGCGGGAAATGGCCGGACACTGCCGCCCATGTCCTCCTGGAGGGTTTCGCACTCGCGGAATTCCGCCGCCCGGGAATCAAAGGGATAGGGCGGGACGGCCGCCGCCGGCATATTGATCATGGTGACGTCGATGTACTCCATCTTGGTGGCACCGGGGATCTGTCCCTGGCCGATGACTGCGCCCGTGAGGGAACCGTAGTAGGCCGCGTCGCTCAGCGTGCAGCGTTCCAGGGGTTCCTGCGATGGTGTGCCTCCCGTGAAGCCTGGTGCCGGGCCGATGACGGAAGCCCCGAAAAGCTCCACAGTGTTGCCGTTGGGCCCAGTGACGCCTTTTGCCAGCGCAACCAGATCCTCCGGTGTCATGGAGTTCGCCGCCGCCGGGGCCACTGTTGGCGGCCTTTGCACAGCCTGGTCGATTAGTTGTTTTGCCAGCCCGGACATGGAGTCGAGGGCTGGTTTGGCGTCCGCCGCCGAATCAAGCGCGGCCACGGAGAGACTCAGCGAAATGGACATCGTCCCTGCCAGTACCCGCAGCCCCACCAAACCGTAGTCTCCGGGCCCTTTGGGCTTGGTGGTCTGCATGGTGCCGTAGTATTTTTCGCCGACCGGAGCAACATCAAGCAATCCGACGGTGTAAGTCGAGGTTCGCCCGGATTCCGTGTACATGAAGTCAAACTCTTTGCAGCGGGCCGCCAGATCCTCCGTGTAACTGAAGTCCGCCTTTGTAATGGCATCCTTTTCCGCGCTGCGCAGCGAAATCATGATGGTGGTGGTAGGTCCTGAAGCTCCGCCAATGGGCATCGCCCCCTCTGCGAAGCTGACGCTCTTGTCCGCCCAGCGGACGAAAGGGTTCTGCGGGGCAAAGACCGCGCATTCGGGCGGAGTCGCCTCGCTGCCGACCTGCGGGAATGAGCCGCTGGATGCTCCGCTGCGCAGGCGCCCGGTATCCTGCGCCGCGGGATATGGCAGGTTCCGGCTCTGGCCTACGCCGTTGATGACCGCCGCAAGCTCCGCGTCCGTGAAGGCTTTCTCAGGAAACCCGGAAGATCCGGAACCAGTCGAAGGAGAGGCCGGTGGCGCGGTGGCAGGACTCTCCGACGGACTTGCTCCCGGTGCCGGAGTTCCTGGTGAACAGCCAACGAGGGCCAAGACACCAATGGCCGCCCAGCCGAGCCAGCGCACGCCGCCCTTTCCTCCGCCAGACACACCATCGGATCCAACTCTCCGAGCAGCCATCATTGGCCTCCTTTGCTCTAAAGCCCAACCTCCGCCTGGGGGGGGTTCCGGACAGACTGCGAAGGGATAAACGGCCTCCAACCCCGCATAGCTGCCCAAAAGCTCCCGTTATCTGGGCGGGGTGTGCAGGGGTATGACTTCCAGCTGGTTGCCTTGGCCCAGAAGTACCAGGACGTGCCGCGCGGTGACTCCGTCCAGGGCGGCCGCCACCTGGCTCACCGTTTCAGCCGCCGCTTGGGAAGGTGCCCCCGCGGAAGAAGCACCTGGAGCGGGAAGCGCCGGTCCGCCGTCGTCCGCCCGCAGCCAAAGGGTGACTCTCGCGCCGCCGGTGGCATCAGCGATGCCTTTCGCCAACGTTTCAGAATCGGCCTGCCGCCCCGTGACCAGGGTGATGTGGTCTATGGTCCGTTTGCGGACTGGCTGGGCGGCGGCGAGCAGGGTGCGGTCATGCCGCCAGAGGGCGAAGTGGTACCCCGCCACGAGCCCGGCGGCCACCAGAAGCCCCAGCGGGGCGCGGACCCGGTCCAGCAGGCTGCCGCCGGTGACATCCCCGAGGAGGAATTCGAAGAGCCGGTAGCCGATCACCAGCAGCGTAATCAGCGCCACCACGGCGCTGACGCCAAAGAACGAGATGAGGTAAATGCGGCGCCCCGGCGGGATGGACTCCGCCTTTTGCGGCTGGTGCCGGGGATCCCATGCCAGCCACCAGACCGGTCCGCCCACCAGGAGTGAACTGATGCCGCCCAGGAGCAACGTGCGCGTAGCCCCGCCTGCCAGCGGGGACACTGCGGCAGCCAGCAGCGCGTTCACCACAACACCCACGCCGGAAGCGGCGGCGGCCAGGGCAACCGCCGAGGTGACCAGGAGGCTGGCGCGCATCGTGCTGAGGGAACGGCGGATCGCGGCAGTGCGGTGATACCGCCACACCAGCGTCCCCACGAGTGCCGCGGCGATGGCCGGGGCCAACGGTTCCAGCAACTCGTTCAGCGGGTCGTCCCGGTCGAAGGCAAGGCGCAGGAGCACGAACAGCACCACGCCCGCACCGCCGAGGGCAGTGATCCCTGCAGCGAAGATACCGACGGCAATCATGATGACGTCAACAAGGCCCGTCTGGAAGCGGCGCCCGCCCTCGCGGAACCAGTGCCACCACCATACGATGACTCCGCCGGCAGCCCAGATGAGTGAGCGGAGCACGGAATACCACCAGGGCTCAACGGTGACAGTGAGCGGGAAGCCGCGGATGGCGACGTCGAGCAGGCCACCAAGTGCGGCAATGCCGGCTCCGGCGCCGAGCAGCAGGCCGAACACCGATCCGACGACGGCCCGCACGTCCTCCAGATGGGTGGTGGCTTCCCTGGGGTGCTTCCACATCCAGCGGTGCCAGCCCCAGATGGCTGCCCAGACAATGCTGTTGGCAAGCGTGGGTGCCCAATCGCTGCTCCACTGGCCTATCAGGGACGTTGCCAGTCCCAGGAAGGAGGTGGTGAAGATGAAGAGTGAGACGGCGTACATGGCGGTGATGTAGAGGCCCCAACCGGCGGAGGTGCGTTCCGCCTCGTCGTCGAGCCTCCTCCACACGAACCACCACAGCAGCAGTGCCAGTGGTCCGCCGATCAGGGTGAAGGCCAGGGACAGCGCGAGCCCGGCAACATCCGTGGATGCCAGGACCGCCCCGGAGGTAAAAAGCCTTTCGAGCAATCCGCTGAGGCCGCTGGCGGCGATCACTACCAGGGCGAACAGAAGGGCGTACTGGATCAGCCGGCGCAGGGTCACCTGGGCGTGGCCTCCGGCCGGGGTGGTCACCGGTGCCGGGGACGTCATGGCTTCACCGGCGTTCCGGTGCAGGCCAACAGGGTGTAGGGGGCCTGGCTGATCTTCCAGTTCCCGTCCTCCCGGACCAGGGAGAAAATGTCCTCCATCTCGTACTCAGTGGGGCCGAAGGGACCGTCCTGCGACGAGTTGACAATGGAAACCTTGACGGTAGCTGACTGGTCACGCTCCGACGTCGACACCAGGACAACCCTGCTGGGCCGCGGCTCGCCGGAAAAGGAGCCACGGCAGATGGTCCGGGCGGATTCGGTGAGGTAGGTCTCGGCGGTGGCTGTATCGCCGTCGATCACCGCCGTGCTGTAGCGCTGCACAACTCCCGCAGGACTGCCCTCATCCAGGGGTGCCGGGTCGCCCCGGGAGAACACCACCGCCAGCGCCACCACCACCAGCAACGCGATGACGCCGAGCAGCACGAGCAGGATGCGGTCGGGTTTTCTCGCGGCGTCATCGTTCATGGCGTAAGTATGCACATTCCTGAAGTCCTTCCGCTGGTGTCTTTAGGCCCGATTCCTGCTGTTTACCGTTAGGCCACCCCGGGGACTGCGGCTGTTAGTGCTGGCCAGCCAGTCTTTTGGGGCAATGACCACCCAACAGCCAGGCTGTCCCGCCGCCTGTACCAGGAGTATCCGTGTTCGTGAAAAGCACCCTCGCCGCCGTCGCTGTCCTCGCCTCCCTGGCCGGAACAGCGGTAGCACCCGCCCAAGCCGAAGCAACCAAGCCGTCGCCCGTCGTCGTCGGCCAGCCGCTGGCCCAGGCGCATGCCCATAACGACTATGAACATGACCGCCCCCTGTTCGACGCGCTGGAGCACGGCTTCACCAGCGTCGAGGCGGACGTGTGGCTGGTGGACGGTGAACTGCTGGTGGCCCACGACCTTGAGGACGTCCAGCCCGGCGTCACGCTCGAGAGCCTTTACCTTGATCCGCTCCAGGACCTGGTGCGGAGCCAGCAGGGCCACAGCGTGTACCCGAACTGGGACGGCAGCCTGCAGCTCCTCATCGACATCAAGAGCGAAGGCGAGGCCACCTACGCCGCGATCGAGCAGGAACTGGCTGAGCACCGCGACATCATGAGCCGGTACACCAACGGCACCACCAAGACCGGCCCGGTCACCGCGGTGATCAGCGGCAACCGGCCCCTCGCCACCATGCAGGCACAGGAGAAGCGCTTCAGCTTCTACGATGGCCGCTCCGCCGACCTCAGCACCGGCAAGCCCGCCGAACTGATGCCGCTGGTCAGCGACAACTGGAACCGGCTCTTCACCTGGCAGGGCGTCGGCCCCATGCCCCAGGCTGAGCGCGCCAAGCTGCATGCCTACGTGGCCGAGGCTCACGCCAACGGCTACCGCGTCCGCTTCTGGGCCACCCCGGACCAGCCCGGTCCCGCCCGAGACGCGATGTGGACTGAGCTCGCGGACGCGGGCGTGGACCATATCAACACCGACGACCTCGCCGGACTGCAGCAGTTCCTCACCGCCCGCACTGCCTGACCCCGCCTCTAGAACCAGGACCGTTCCCATGCCTTCAAAGACCATGAAAACCACGACGGCGGCACTCACCCTGGCGCTCAGCGTCCTTGCTGCCCAGCCCGCCGCCGCGGCAGGCAGCACTGCTGATGACAGCACCGAGGACGCCTTCACCTTCGGCGTCATCGGCGACATTCCCTACGGCGAGGCCGAGATCGCCAAGTTCCCCGCCCGCATCCAGGACATCAACGCCGACAAGGACCTGAACTTCGTCACCCACGTTGGCGACATCAAGAACGGCTCCTCGGTCTGCTCCGACGAGTACTTCACCAACATCCGCGCGCAGTTCGACACCTTCACCCACCCGCTGGTCTTCACCCCAGGCGACAACGAATGGGTGGACTGCCACCGCACCAACAACGGCGCCTACAACCCGCTGGAACGCCTGGACAGGCTCCGGGAGGTCTTCTTCAACAAACCCGGCAAAACCCTGGGCAGCACCATGCCGGTCAAGAGCCAGGAGGACCTCGGCCTGCCGGAGAACGTCCGCTTCACGCAGAACCGGGTGGCCTTCTCCGTGCTGAACATCCAGGGCAGCAACAACTCGCTGCAGCCATGGACCGGCCTGGGTGCAACGGCTGCAACGCCGGAGCAAGTGGCCGAGGTGGAACAGCGGACGGACGCCGCACTGGCCCAGATCCGCGAGACGTTTGCTGGCGCCCAACGCCGCAACGACCGTGCGGTGGTGTTGATGATGCAGGCGGACATGTTCGATCCGTCGCTGCTCACCGCGGCGTCCGCGAACCCGGAAATCGTCTCCGGCTTCCGCAGCATCGTCCACGCAATCGTCAAGGAAACCAACAGCTTCGACGCGCCGGTGTACCTCATCAACGGCGACAGCCACGTCTTCGCCGAGAACCAGCCGCTGGCCGAGGGATCGCCCTGGCTGGACATCTACGGCCAGCCCGCAGCGGACAACCTGCAGCGCATCACCGTTGACGGCTCCGCCAACGCCACCAACTACGTCCGCTTCTCGGTCGCCGGAAACAGCGGCACGGAGGGCGATGATGTTCTGAGCTGGGAGAAGGTCCCCTTCAGCTCCTAGGCACCGAACCACAGCGGACGACGGCGGGCGCCCACCCGCCGTCGTCCGCCTGCGCTTTTAAGCGGCACAATTACGGGCCTTGCTGGAGGTGGTTCTGCAGGACGTTGATGGTCCGCTGGGCGCACTGCTTGATCCGCCGGAGGTGGTTTGCGGCAAGCAGGGGGAGTGCGACGGCGGGATCCGTGGTCCCGGCTTCCTGGCGCAACGACTGCTCCAGGTCAGAGGCCAGTCCTGCCAGCCGCTCCGCCCCCACCATCTGGCTGGACGTTTTGAGACTGAGTATCGCATCCATGGCGCCCTTCGCGTCCCCGGTGGTCAGCGTGAGGCGCACTCTTTGCAGCCGCTGGGGCAGTTGCGCGATGAAGTCTTCCACGAAGACTTTCCACACGCTCTCGTCGTCCTCGAGTTCGTCGCGCAGCCGTTCCAACACCGCAGGGTCAAGGAGGGGCCGGGCATAGCCATCCGGCTGCGTCATAACGCTGCCTCCGTGCCACCCATGACCGCCCCCTCACAGCCGAATTCCTGCGGCCGTCGCCGCATGGCTTGGGAAGGACGCTACGGGCAGGGGACGGCGAGGGCACGAGTGGTGAGTACTCGAATTCTCACGTGGACTGCTCGTGGATAGGCAGAAAAAGCGGCTCCCAGGTGGCACCTCCTCCGGTACCCTGTTGAAATGGTGCGTGGACATGCCGATTTGAATGCGGAAGGCATCCTGCTTGCCGGGGCGGGACGGGCCATCCTCCTGCAGATTGCAGACCCTGCCGTGGGCCAGGGCGTCGCGGAGCACAGCACTTTCACGGAGCGTCCGCTGGACCGCCTTTTCGGCACCCTCACCTACGTGTACGCGATCGTGTACGGCAGCGAGGAGCAGGCAAGGGCGGTGCGCCGGCGGGTAAACCGCGCGCACGCGCCGGTCCGCGCCACTGAGGGGGCTTCCGGAGGCTATAACGCCTACGATCCGGAGTCCCAGCTCTGGGTGGTAGCCACCCTTTACAACACCGCCGCCACCATCCTTGACAAGATCTACGGCCCGCTCGACGACGACACAGCCGATGCCATGTACCGCAGCTACGCCAAGCTCGGCACAGCCCTGCAGCTTCCGGAACGGATGTGGCCGCCGGACAGGACAGCTTTTGCCCGCTACTGGGACCGGCGGCTGCGCACGTTGCGCGCCGACGGGAATGCCGTCCGGATCGGCCGGGGACTCCTTTACCCGGAGCGCGCGCCACTCTGGCACCGGGCCCTTATGCCTTCCGCCCGCTTCCTCACTGCCGGGTTCCTGCCCGACCAGCTGCGGCGGGACTTCGGCCTGCCGTGGAGCGAACGCCATGAGCGCGGCTTCCAGGCCACCCTCAAATTCCTGGCGGTTGTCTATCCCAAATTCCCGCAGGGCATCCGCCACTGGTTCAAGAACTACTGCCTGGAACAGGTTAAACCCTCTCCGCGCCAGGCAGTCCATGTATAGCTCCACCCCGCTGGAGCAGCGGCTCGATGAGCGGGCGCGCCGCTTCCTGGCCAGTGCACCCGCCAGCCGAATCCGGCCCAGGCTTACGGAGTTCTTGGTCTTCGGCCTGAAGCAGGGCTGGGCCTGTATTTTCGGTGCCGTGCTGCTGGCCGTGCTGATGGGGGCGCGGCTCTGGTACCCGGAGGATGCAGGGCTGGCCAGGAACGACTTCCTGACCCTCGCCGCGGTCGCCATCCAGATCCTCATGGTGGTGTTCAGGCTGGAAACCCTCAAGGAGTTGAGGGTGATCATCCTCTTCCACCTGGTGGGCACCGTGATGGAGCTGTTCAAGACGGACGCCGGTTCCTGGTCCTATGAGGCCGAGGGCGTCCTGCGGATCGGAGCGGTCCCGCTCTTCAGCGGTTTCATGTACGCCGCGGTGGGTTCCTACATGGTCCGCGTCTATCGGCTGTTCGACCTGCGCTTCGCGAACTATCCGCGCCGCTGGATCACGGCGATCATTGCGGCGGCCGTGTACGCCAACTTCTTTAGCCACCACTACATCTGGGATGCACGCTGGGTGCTGCTCGCCGCCGTCGTGGTCATCTTTGGCCGGTGCGTGATGCATTTCCGGGTGTTCCGGAAACACCACCGAATGCCGCTGCTGGTCGCCTTCCTGCTGGTGGCGCTGTTTATCTGGATCGCGGAGAACATCGCCACCTGGTCCGGCGCCTGGCTCTACCCCGGGCAGGTGGACGGGTGGCAGCCGGTGGGCATGGAGAAGCTGGTGGCTTGGTTCCTGCTGATGATCATCTCCGTGGTGCTGGTGGCCTGGGTGTACAAGCCCCAGCCGCCGGATACCGGGAAAACAGCGAACGACGACGGCAGCCGTCCGGGTGCCGCCGCCGAGCCTTCCACGTCAGGCGCACCCCCGCCTGTGTAGGCTGGCCGGATGACGGCTCCCCAGATCTATGTCAGTTTCCCCGGCACGGCCCGTGAAGCACTTGGCTTCTATGCGGATGTTTTCGGGGGAGAACTCTTCCTGCACACGTATGAGGACTTCGCCCGAAACGACGGCCCCCCGAATGCCATCGCGCACGGGGTGCTCAAGGGGGTTGTCGCCATCGCGGGTTCGGACGCAGCGGAAGGCCAGAAGAGCGTCCGGCTGGAAGGCGTCATGCTCTCACTGCTGGGAACCGCCGAGCCGGACGTCCTGCATGAGTGGTTCGACAAACTGAGTGTCGGCGGCCAGGTACGGGACCCCCTTGGCCCCAAGCCCTGGGGCGCTTCCGATGGCCAGGTGGTGGACCGTCACGGGCTCCACTGGCTCATCGGCTACGAGTCCGGCCTCCAGCCGGCAGAGCCCGGCCAGGACGCAAAGGACGCCTAACCCGGAACGGGTGCCCTGGCAGCTTCGCGATTCTTTCCGTCGCAGCCCAGGAGGCGAGGAGCTTCAGGGCTTCCTCCGAGGGGCTCCCCGGGGTAGCAGGGTAGACCGTAAGTGAATGTCCTGGGTCCTCCTCGAGGCCCAGGGGAACTGCGGCACCTCGGTTCGGTTATCCATACGGGACACGTTACGACGACCCGGGTGCCAAGCCAGGAGTATCACTGCCGAAGGTAGGACTGCCAAGACTAGGTACAACAGGGCCACGCTGGCCGGCCCATTTCCGGCTTCACCGGTAAACACTCCCTGTAGCATCGATACATCCCCCAATAGAACCTCAGGAGACCCATGACTACCGTCAAGGCCTATGCATCCCCGTCCTCGACTGAGGACCTCATTGCCACCACCATCGAACGCCGCGACGTCGGCCCCAACGACGTCCTGATCGAGATCAAGTTCGCCGGCATCTGCCACTCAGACATCCACACCGTCCGCGGCGACTGGGGACCGCAGCAGTACCCGCTGGTTCCTGGCCACGAAATCGCAGGCGTCGTCACCGAGGTGGGCTCCGCCGTCACCAGGCACGCCGTGGGCGACCGCGTCGGCATCGGCTGCATGGTCAACTCCTGCAAGGAGTGCGCGAACTGCCAAAAGGGCGAGGAGCAGTACTGCCTCAAAGGCAACGTGGGCACCTATGGCGCCGTTGACCGGGACGGCACCATCACCCAGGGCGGCTACTCCACCCACGTTGTGGTGACCGAAGACTTCGTGGTCCGGATTCCCGAGGGCATCGACCTCGACGTCGCCGCGCCGCTGCTGTGCGCCGGCATCACCACGTACTCGCCGCTGCGGCACTGGGGTGCGGCACCCGGCAAGAAGGTTGCCGTCGTCGGACTCGGCGGACTGGGCCACATGGGCGTGAAGCTCGCCCACGCGATGGGCGCCGAGGTGACCGTTCTGTCGCAGTCCCTGAAGAAGCAGGAAGACGGCCTCAAGCTGGGCGCCGACCACTACTACGCCACCAGCGACGAGAACACCTTCCAGGACCTCGCCGGCAGCTTCGACCTGATCATCAACACGGTCAGCGCCTCCATCGACATCAGCTCCTACCTGCAGTTGCTGAAGCTCGACGGCGCCCTGGTCAACGTTGGTGCCCCGGCCGAACCCCTTCCGGTCAACGCCTTCGCCCTGATCGGCGGCCGCCGGTCCTTCGCCGGTTCCATGATCGGCGGCATCCGCGAGACCCAGGAGATGCTGGACTTCTGCGCCGAGCACGGCCTGGGCGCGGAGATCGAGGTCATCCCCGCGGAGAAGATCAACCAGGCCTACGAGCGCGTCCTGGCGTCGGACGTCCGCTACCGCTTCGTGATTGACACCGCCACCCTCTAGGCCAGGAGCGTTTCAAAGCCAGGCAAAGAGCGTTCGACGGCGGCCGGTTCCGAAAGGGGCCGGCCGCCGTTTTTTCACTCGGCGGGGCATGCTACGGCTTAAGGGTGGCCAGGATGGCGGCAGCAGGCCCCGCCGTGGTGCGCCGGAAGCCGGTCCCGGCCCACAGGTTAAGCCAGTCAGGCTCGCCGGCGGCCGAGGCTGCGGCGCGCAGGGGAGTGGTCAGGTGGTGGATCTCCGGATACCCGCAGGGAGCCTCGCTGTCATGCCGGCGCATGAACGCGTTGTGGAGGCCGCGGGCGTTCCTTCCCGAAAAGGCACGGGTGACGGCCGTGGTGGTGAATTGCTCCGAGGTAAGGGCTGTTCGATGGGCTGCCTTCGTGCCCGCTTCGTCGGCCCGCAGGAACGCCGTCCCGGCCTGGACTGCCGCCGCGCCCCGGGAAAGAGCGGCCCGCGAATCCTCCGTGGTGACGATTCCGCCCGCTGCAACCAGGGGTGCGCCGAGGCCGGACAGCTCCGCCAGGATCTGATGGAGCGGCACGTCCGGGGCGGGGCCGGCGGCATCGAAGGTTCCCCGGTGGCCGCCCGCTTCCGGTCCTTGGACACAGAGCGCGTCCACGCCGGCGTCCAGCGCCCGCACCGCCTCCGGCATCGACGTCACCGTGGCCAGGACGTAAACGCCCCGCTGCTGAAGGGCGGCCACCACTGTCGGGTCCGGGAGATCGAAAGTGAAGGAGACGACGGCGGGCGCCTCCTTCAGCAGGACGTCCACCTTGGCCTCCCAATCGTCGTCGTCGTGGCGCGGATCGCCGAGGGCAATCCCAAAGCGGGCGGCGTCAGGGGCCAGGGAGCGGGCGTACCGCTCCACCTCGTACGGGTTGGCCACTGACTGCTGGGGAACGAACACGTTGACCCCGAAGGGGGCTCCGGTGAGCTCCCTGGTTGCTTCGATCTCAGCCAGCAGGGCGCCGGCACTCTTGTACCCTGCGGCAAGGAACCCCAGTCCGCCGGCCGAGCTCACCGCCGCCGCCAGCCGGGGAGTGGAGGGTCCGCCTGCCATCGGCGCCTGGATGACAGGCACCGCCAGGGAGGCGATAGTGAAACGGGGCATGCTGGTGGGAGCATCCAAGATGTTGGGCCGCTTTCTGGCTGGGGAATTCAGTACAGGAAAATATCGATCCACTCACGGTTGTGCGCGTGGATCAGGACCAGGAACAGCACGAAGTCGAACAACAGGTGGACGCTCACGATGTAGGACAGCGACTTGGTCACCGTGAACAGCCGGGCCTGCAGCAGGGCAAACGGGAAGATGAAGAAGGGCGCCCACGAGTGGAAGCCGAGTTCCCAGAGGAAGGATGTGAACAGGACCGCCTGCAGCAGGTTTGCCTGCCAGTCCGGGAGGTGCCGGCGCAGCAGGGTGAAGGCCGTGCAGATGAAAAACAGTTCGTCCCAGATCCCCAGCACGTTGGTGCCCAGGAAGAGCCGGGCGATGCCGTCCGGGTCGCTGACCGCTGGCCAGTTGTTGTAGACCCCGGTGCGGATCATGTACACCGGCATCAGCGCGTAGCCGATCACCAGGACGGCGGGCAGGTACCATTTCTCGGCGCGGGTCCACGGCTCTGCCGTCCTAATGGGGAAGCGGATGGCGTGGTCCTTGGTGACGAAACGGGAGACCGAGTATGGAATGCCCACAGCAAGGATCATCGCGGTTCCCATCACCAGCATGTGCTCCGTGCTGATGTCCGTGGTGATGGGGACCAGGCTCATGGCTGTCAGGCCCACTCCGATCAGGGCCAGGTCGATCAGGAGCCTGCGGCTGATGAAGCCCGCCAGGGCCAGGGCGGCGGCCAGGAGCAGGAACCCGGAGAGCCGGTCCTGCCGGGCAAAGAGCAGGAAGCCCGACGCCGACACAAGAGCGGCGGGGACCACAGCAAGTGGCGTCGTTGCCGGCCTTTCCGTTCCTGCCGGACCGGTTTCGGCCCGCGCCTGTGGTTGCTGCCTCATGGTTGCCTTTGTTGCTTGGGGGGCGCGCTTCCGCCTGACCCCACAAATTTTACGTGCCGCTCACCAGAGCAGGGCAAGGTGGACCGATACGGCAGGCCTCGCGTTCGCCCAGGCCTCCACCACTTCTGTCAGCTCAGGTTCCCGTCCGGCAAGCCCCAGCAGCGTCCCCTCTGATTGCGCGGGCGGGTGGTCATGGCTAAACGTCCCCGAAGCGGTGGCCGGACTCGGGGAGGGGGACGTTCGAGATCACGGCATGGGCGGGGCTCCTGCGCCAGCACCAGACCACCTCCGCGGCTCCGGCCGAGGGCATCACCTGGTGCGGAAGGCTGGGCTTGTCAGGGTTCAGCCTCACCGGTGCCAGCCCGAAATCACGGTCGATGGGCTCCGTGCCGCTTCCGAGCCCGTCCAAGCCGTAAACAGTCCAGGCCCTTCGCGCGGTGGCCCAGTCGCCGAGCGCCGTTGCTGCGATGCCCAGGTTCCACGCGGCGGGATTTACGCCGTCGAACGCTTCGGCATCTTCCGGCGTAAAGAGCTCAAGGGCGCGCGCGTTGCGTTCGGAGCTTTCGGCCCAGTTCCCCAGTGCTTTGGACAGGAGCCCGGCATGGAACCAGCTGAAATAGGAACGCGGGGTCAGCTCCAGCAGTTCGGCGGCAAGCGCCGCCGCCCGCTCGGCGTCACCGGCCTCGTCCGCGGCCGTCCAGTCCCGCCAGACCTCGCCCGGGCCGCGCCGCTTCCCAAGCCCCCACCACGTGCGCATCGTCATGCCTCAAGTATGCCGGGCCGCAAGCTCGCCGGGCGGCGCTTAACGGAAGCGGACGACGACGGGAGGTCCCGGCGTCGTCCGCTTCCGTTTGTGGCGTTGCGGCTTAGGCGGAGGCCAGCGCCTGGGCTTCGCCGCGCAAGCTCAGGGTGAAGGTGTTGGGGCCACTGCAGGTGACCGCAACGCGGCAGGTGGTGGTGTTGTGCCGGGCGGAAAGGTCCTGCACGGCGGAGTCAAGGGTGTGGTGGAGCGTGGACCGGTCCCAGATTTTCAGGGTCACGGAGTCTTTGGCATCGAACGTCATTATTCAACTTCCATTTCTTGCGGTTGGCGGTCCGGAATCATCATTGCCCGGGCCGTGTCCTCGTCGATGAGGACGGACTGCAGGTGGGAAAGCGCATTCCCCATTTTTCAATAGTGCAGGCTGCCAAGAGGTGATGGCAACCGGATCGAGGCAGATGTGACCAAGCACACCGGCCCCGGAGGCTTGGTCGCCCATCATGCGCGGCCAGTTTGCCTATGCCTTCAATACTGCCCAGCCGCGCGCCCGGCCTCAAGATTGTTGCGAGTGAGTCTCATCACGTCGGAGTGGTGTACGCCTTCTGACCCCAGCGCCGGAAGGAACTTACTCGTCGAAGTAGGTGTCGACCTGCTTCTCGCCGGAGATGGAGGCAATGACGGAAGCGGCCACCTCGCGGAGCTTGATGTTCCGCGTACTGGAGGCTTTTGTCAGGATGCTGAAGGCCGCGTCCCGGCTGCACCTGTTCTCGGCCATGATTGCCCCGATGGCCATGTCGATGACCGTGCGCGACTGCAGTGCATTCGAGAGGTCGTTGCGTGCCTCGCCGAGCTGTGTGATCCGCAGGACCAGGCGCAGGGATACCGCTGCCTGCTCCGCGAAGGCCTCCGCTGTGGCAATGTCCTCCGTTGAAAATCCGTGGCTGCGGCCGGAGTACAGGTTGAGGACGGCCTCAGCTTCTCCAGCCAGGTCCAACGGCACGGCAAGGATGGAGGAGACGCCTTGCGCCATGGTCGCCTTTATGTAGCGGGCCCAGCGGTGTTCGATGGCCAGGTCCGGAACCAGCAATGTTGTCCTGCTGTGGAGTGCGGTGAGGCAGGGGCCGTCTCCAAAACCGTTCTGCGTCTCGTCCAATGCGCGCGCCTGGGCATCACTGCTGGCCACGGCCTGGGGCCGCTTGTGGCGGATGACGGTCACTCCGGCATGGACAGGGTGGGACGGGGTGGACAGCCGGGCCGCAGCGATGACCGCCAGATCGGTGAGGAAAGCGGCGACGTCCCGGCTGTCCAGGACCAGTTCCTGCAGCCTGGTATCCAATCCGCCGGCACGGGGTGCGGCGTCAAAGCCTTCCGTGCCGTGCTCCTGGGTTGTCATATGGAATCGCCTTCTGTCATCTCCGTCATCTCCGTCATTGCGGCGGCGATCAGGCCTACCTGTGCAGCCGGGATGTCCAAGGCCTCATGGAGATAGGCGTCGAGCGACATCTCGTCGATGTCTCCGCCGATGCCGTAGTAGTACATCCACAGCTTTTCCAGGGGAAGGTCCGTGTTGCGGAACCGCTGGGCTGTTCCCTGCCGCAGTTCGATCGCCCGGTCCGGTTGTTCGGGCCCATCGGCCCCAGTGGAATACATTCCTACCCTCCGTTGAGCTGGGTTGCCGGGAGAGCTGCGCCCCGGACGATGTCAGTGGCTATGTCGTGGATCCTGCGGTTGCTGGAATCCGCGGCGATGCGGAGGATGTCCAGGGCGGCGTCGCGGCCGCCTCTTTGCTGGAGCATGATCAGTGCCACGGCCGCGTCCACCACGGCGCGTGACTTCAGCGCTGCCCTGAGGTGTTCGGGATGTACTTCCGCCCCGTGCAGCCGCAATGCGACGCGCAGGACCCTGGACATGGATGCTGCGTGCTGTTCCAGCAGAGCCACCGTTTCCTCTGTGAAGGCGTTGACGGAGTGGGCGTAGCAGTTCAGCCCTGCCCGGGACGTTGCGTCCGTGGGGATGGGTACGGCAAGCACGGACAGAACCCCCTGCTGGAGTGCCGCCTCCACGTAGTCGTCCCAGCGTCCATCGCCCCTGAGGTCCGGAACCCAGACCAGGCGCTGCTGCCGCGCGGCAGTAAGGCAGGGCCCGTCGTCGAACCCGTATTGCGTCTCGTCCAGAAGGCGGCCTCCCGGGGTGCTGCTCGCCATGGTGGTCAGCCCACCATCGCGCTCCACCGTTATGGTGCACATGATCGGACCGTCTGCGGTGATCAGGGACGCGGAAATGGTGGCCAGGCCAAGAAGGAATTCAGGAAATCCCGGACTATCAAGCAGTAGGTCCTGCATCTGGTCGGAAGTAGTGACGGTGCTTTCGTTGGCCATCGGGCCTCGATCCATAAAGCGCCTGGCGCCGTGGCCTGGCTGTCGGCCGCCGCTCTTTGCGCGGCTGGCCCGTGTATTCAACCTCCGGATCTGCTGGTATCCCGAAATCTCCTATATTCGACACTACGCCTGTACGGGGAGTATGGAAACGGCAGGGCTGTCCCCGGGCTACTCGTCCGCGTCAGCCTGCCGTCCGCTGCCGTCCTCGCTCGCGGCCGATCCGTCGGAGCCGGACTCCGTACCGCCGTCGAAGTCGTCAGAATAGGGCGCCCGGGGCCGCGGAAGGTCATCAATCAGCTCATTGGCCGCCAGGGCCAACAAGTCCCGTTGCATCGGAGGCAGGGATAAGAGGCCCTGCAGGTACGCTTCCACCTCGTACTCTCCCGCGTCACCGGAGAGGCCAAAATACTTCAGCCACAGCTCGGACAACGAAATATCTGCAGCTTTCATCGCTGCCCGGAGCTGGCGCCGCTGTTCCGGTTCATTGGGGTCAAAGCCCATGGGCGGTTCCTACGTTCCGGGGGCCGGCGTCCCGGCGATGACGCGTTCGCTGATGTACTGCAATGCTGCATTTTCCTGCCTGGCCTGCCTAATCAGCAGCTGCAGCGCCGCCTCGTGGCTGATACCCAGCCGCTCCATCAGCACCCCGCAGGCACGGTTAACCTGATCCCGCGTGAACAAGGATGCCTGCAGGCCCTCGGTCATTTTCTGGGGAGCCTCGCTGGCCTGGATATGCGACAACAGGGTGGCGGCCGGGGCCGCGAAAAGCTGGAGCAGGTCGGCGCTGGATCCGTCATACACGCCGGCGGCAGCGGCATACAGTTTCAGTGAACCGATGGATTCACCACCAGCCATCAGTGGTGCGCTTACCACGGAAAGTATGGGCAGTCCTGCCACGCCGTTTCGCCACTCCGGCCAGCGTGCTTCGTCATTCAGGTCCCGGACCAGCACCGTCTCCTCCGCCGCCCAGGCGGTTAGGCACGGGCCTTCCCCGTACTCATACTGGATGGCGTCGGCCTGCCTGACGATCGCATCCGTGTAGCCGCTGCTGGTCCGGCGCCCGCGCGCATCCAGGAGTGAGACGCCGGCTCCGATGGTGCCCGGAACCGATTCTTTGGCAGCCCGCGCAAGGAGGCGGACAGCGGTAGTGACCTTTTCCTCAGTCAGCAGCAACCCCTGGATGCGAGCAATGACAGTACTCAGCTCGTCAAGGGGAAGTTGCGCCATAGACCCAGCATAAAGCCAAGCCCTTTAGCGGGGGCCCGTGCGGGGCGGGCGCGCTCCGGTATTTTCTTTAATCGTTAGGGGTGTCCGCTCGCCTGGGCCATCAGGTCCGCAAGGTACGGCTTCGAGGGCGGAAGAGTCCGGGGCATCCCCATCACCCCTTGTCATGGGAGCTGCTCCCGCTCCCATCGAGGATCTGGGCGCTGACGGTGAGCAGTGACTGCCCGCGGCTCCTTGAAAGCTGCACCAACCGGTGCAGGGCGTGCTCCGCCCCGACGCCGTGCAGTTGCATCACGTAACCCTGGGCGCGGGTCACCGTATCCCGGCTCTGCAGGGCGGTGGCCAGGACCTCGCTGAAGCGTTTGGGTGCTTCCGAGGTCTGGATGTTGTCCAGCAGGGTGGCCGCGGGGACAGCAAGTTTCTCCAGTGGCCTGGCCGTGGCGGCGCTGTAGGCATCCGGCTGGGTTGAGTACAGTTTCAGCGCGCCCAGGCATTTCGTCCCGGCCATAAGCGGTGTGCTGATGACCGACCGGATGGCGAGGTCGGCCACGGCCTGGGACCACAGGGGCCAGCGGTCATCGGTCGCTACGTCGGGAACCACTACTGTGCGTTCGGTGGACCAAGCGGTGAGGCAAGGTCCCTGCGCCAGCTCGTACTGGGCAGCGTCTGCTGCGAGGACCACGGGGTCAGTGGCACCCGTGCTGGTTCTGCGGCCCTGCTCATCAAGGAGGGAAACGCCCGCTCCGGAAGTTCCGGGAAAGGCGTCGCGGATACCCTCGGCAA
This sequence comes from Pseudarthrobacter phenanthrenivorans Sphe3, assembly GCF_000189535.1. NCBI lineage: Bacteria > Bacillati > Actinomycetota > Actinomycetes > Micrococcales > Micrococcaceae > Pseudarthrobacter > Pseudarthrobacter phenanthrenivorans. Next base: position 3,605,002 of record NC_015145.1, on the reverse strand, counting down.
GCAGTTGTACGGCCCGGTCCACCTTTTCCTGGGTAAGGAGCAGGCCGTTGATGCGGGCAAGCGCAAGAGTGAGTTCATCAAGGGGGAGTTGCTGTGGCATTGAAGCCACCCTTCTGCATCCGGACAGTCGCTGTCCTTGGGGATGCCCCCTGCTGGGCCGGGACCGAAAAGCCACTCCGTTCCACACCAAGCATAGCCTGCAGAATGCTTGGTGGACGTGACTGGGTGCCATAACAGCGGGATTAGTCAGGGGAATGGACGTAGTCTTGGAAAGGAAGCGTTTTGAAGTGGGCGCGTTCAGGCTGCTTTGGGAATCTGCCGGCGGCTGACACCCAACTTCAAGGGATGTGCCATGGATGCCGTGCCCGACACTTCAGCCCTCCAGGACGGGATCGTTTCCCATCTCCAGGATCTTGTCCTGCAAACCTCAGGCGGAAAGCGGCCATGAAGTCGCGAACGGCCATCGACGTGGCCGTCGGCATCATCATGGCCCAAAACCGTTGCAGCCAGGACGAAGCAATGACCATCCTGCGGAAGGCCTCCAACAGCCGCAACGTCAAACTGCGGGACGTGGCGGCCGGGCTTATCACCTCGGTATCGCCGAATGCCGGACTGCGGACCCACTTTGACGAGTAGGCACACCACCTTTCCGTAAGTTCATGCCCGCTGTTGGACCGCTCCCGGCCTGCAGCACGGACTCCAGTAGGATTGGGCCCATGTCAAGTGCATCCGATGCCGCATCTATCGAAGAGCTTCAGAGTATTCTGGCTGGCTCAGAAAACGCCGTTGAGTTCCTCTCAGGACTCTCCCGGCTTGCCGCGGCCGCGGTGTCCGAAGCTGCCGGCGATCACGTCGAATGTGCAGTTACCCTCAGGATGAAGCGCAGGCCCGCCACCGCGGCGGGCAGCAGTGAACGTGCGGTGGAGCTTGACCATTTGGAGCAGGCGCTGGGGGACGGGCCGTGCATCAAGGCATTGCGGGAGATGCAGTCAACCATGATCGACGACGTTTCCGCGGACCCGCGCTGGCCGGACTATAACCGGGCGCTGGCACAGGCCAATGTACGCAGCTCGCTGGGTGTCCCCCTGGAGATCACCACTGATGCCAGCGCCGCATTGAACTTCTTTGCCTCAAAGCCGCACGCGTTCACAGCCAACGTTTACGAGAAAGCCGTGGGCTTCGCTGCGGCCGCCCACACAACCCTTCATCTCTCGGTCAGGATTGACACTGCACAGAACCATGCAGAGGACCTGGAAGCGGCGATGCAAAGCCGTACGGCCATCAATCTTGCCTGTGGCGTCATAATGGCGCAGAACAGGTGCTCGCAGGCGGAAGCGATGGATATCCTCACCAAGGTTTCCAGCAACCGCAACCGTAAGTTGCGCGATGTTGCCAAGGAACTGATCGAACAGCTGTCCGGCGGCAACATCCGCACCCACTTCGACGGGTAGCACGGGCAGCAGCTGCTCCTTGACTCATCCGGCAGCCAGCATGGAGACGCTGCAGCCAGCCGCTGAGCTGCGGATGTCCCAGCAGTTGCCGGTCCCGATCACCTGGAAGCTTTCATCTCCTGCCGACTGAAGTATCAGTGCCGTATCCTCATCCACTGCAACAGCCCTGCCCACCAGGCCCGCTGCCACGGACGCCACTGCCCTGCTGAGGGTCCCGGCCTGGGCTGCATGGACGTCCACGGTGAACGGGACAAGTCCCAGGCCGTCCCGGACCTCGAGTTCATCCAGGCCCTCGGAGCACTCTTCGCCGCACACTTCCATGCCGTTGCTGCGGTATCCGCCTATCAGTGCCTTGTGCGGAGCGATCATGGCTCCGGCGGAAAAGCCCAGGTATGCCGCACCGCCGGCCACTGCACGGGAAATGGCGGCCGCTGAACCGCTCAGCCCTTTCCAGTAGGCCGGCGTCAGTCCCCCTCCCACCACAACCGCATCAACGGCGTCGAACACGGAGGGATCAGCCGGGCTCCCATCGAGCAGGACCGGCAGGGCATCGGTTGGCATCCTTTCAAGGAGGGGCCCTGTGTACGCGGGCAGCAGGTCCGCGGGATTTCCGGCGCGGTTATGGACCACCACGGCAACCCGGGGCTTCCGTCCCATGCCCTGGCGATCCCGCACCGCCTGGACGAAAGTGTCGAACAGTTCGGGAAAGGCGAAGGGATCCGGTCCCGCGCCGGCCAGGAAGATGCTCATGCCCCTCAAGATACCGTTGCCGCCCGGTGATGAGGGGACTTAGTTGCGGTCAACACCCACCATTGACACTGGCAGGCAGCAGGGCTATCGTACAACCAAATGGTTGTAGATCAGCTCCGCGAAACCGAACTTGACCGCCTCTTCCAGGCGCTCGCCGACTCCACCCGCCGCGACATCGTCCGGCGTGTGACCGTCAGTGGGTACTCCGTCTCCGGCCTCGCTGACCTCTACGCCATGAGCTTCGCCGCCGTCCAGAAGCATGTGGCGGTGTTGGAGCGCGCAACCCTGGTGAGCAAGGAAAAGCGCGGAAGGGAGCAGATCGTGCGGGGTAACCACGAAGGGCTGGAGAAGGCCCGGCGGCTGCTCGACGAGTATGAAGCGATCTGGCAGGAGCGTGTGGGCCGGATCGCCGACATTCTGGCTGAAGGATAAGGAAGGGTTCTGCAATGACCGTTATTGATACCACCAAGAATGTTGAGGCGCTCAGCTTCACCCTGACTGCGGAGTTTGACGCCGCCGTCGAACGGGTCTGGCAGCTCTGGGAAGACCCTCGACAGCTGGAACGCTGGTGGGGGCCGCCCACGTTCCCTGCCACGTTCGAGCGGTTTGAGTTCCAGCCCGGTGGGAAGGCCGACTATTACATGACCGGGCCCGAAGGTGAAAAGCCTCGCGGCTGGTGGCGCTTCACCTCCATCCAGGGCCCCAACAAGTTGGAATTCGACGACGGGTTTGCTGATAAAAAGGGGGAACCTGTCGCGGAGATCGGCGCCTCCCACGTCACGGTGACACTTGAGGAGAACGGCGGCCGCACCAGCATGAAAGTCGCCACCATCTTCGAATCCGAAGAACAGATGGAGCAGATGATCCAGATGGGCATGGAGGAAGGGATGAAGGAGGCTGTCGGCCAGATCGACGCCATCCTTGCCGAGCACGCAAACGCCTAAGCGGCCCAGCCTGCAGGCACCCAGAGCAAGGAGTACGACGGCGGGACGTCCCGCCGTCGTACTTCCTGCCTACGGTTGTCCGCCGTCCCCCGTGGTCCCCTGCCCGGACGGAGCGGGCGCGGCGAAGACCAGCAGCGAGCTGGTGGCAGTGGCCAGCAGCTCTCCGGCCGGCCCAAGGATCCGGCCCTCCGCGAACACCACCCGCGACCCGGATTTCACCACGTTTCCCTCTGCTCGAAGGACGCCGTGCCGAAGCGTGATGGGGCGCAGGTAGTTGACCGAAAGATCGATGGACGTGTAGCCGTATCCCACGGCCAGTGTGCTGTGTGCGGCGCATCCCACCACGGTGTCCAGCAGCGTGCACGCGAGGCCGCCATGAACCATCCCCAGCGGGTTGTAGTGCGCCTCGGACGGACTGCATTGGAACTCAACCCGCCCGGGTTCAACGGCCAGAAGTACAAAATTCATCAGTGACGCCATGGGCGGCCGCGGAATACTGCCATCCCGCAGGCCGGAGAGATACTCCAGCCCGGACATGCGCGGCAGGTGTTCCAAAGCGACCCGAGGGTCTGTCCAGCTGAAGGTCTCCGAACGCTTTGTTGGCTCCCTGGCACTCATGGATTCCATCTTCTCCTCCCAGGTCTTGCAGGACCAGCAAAACGAGGGAATCGGGGCGGGGCCCCGGACGTTGAACTGCCGTGGCAGGCGTTGAAGGTGGCCGGCCGGTTCTGAATACTGGAAGAAGACCTGTTGAGGTGAGGCGGTGGCGGAAATGGGCAGCGGCGCGGGGGATTTCCGGAAGCGCTTGGAGCGTGCTGCGGAACTCCGGTCCTACCGCGGAGCGGGGATAAGTGCAGAGGAAGAGGCCGCCCTGGAGGCCCTCGACCAGCAGGAACGCGAGAAGCGCAAGAAGGTCAGCGACGCCGCCCGGGCTGAGTACCTGGTCCGCGACGCCATGGCGCAGGGCAAGTTCGACAACCTCAAATATGCAGGGAAGCCGATTCCGGGACTTGGTGAGTCGTACGATCCCGATTGGTGGGTCAAAGGACTGATCCAACGGGAAAACATCAGCGGCCTGGGCCCGGCAGCCATTCTTTTGCGGACTGAGGACGCCGGGCTCGATGACAAGCTCGATTCCCAATACACGGAACAGCAGGTGCGGGACATATTGGCGGACTTCAACCGCCGGGTCATCGACGCGCGGCGCCAGCTCCAGGGCGGACCGCCGGTCGTCACCAAGACCCGGGACGTGGAGGAGGAGGTAGGGCGCTGGCGGGAGCGCCGCGCCTCCCGCCATGTCGAAGCCCCGCCGGAACCGGAGCCGCCCCGCAGCTGGTGGCAGCGGCTGTGGAAGGGGACCGGTTAGCCCGGAACCTGCACCTCGAAGAGTTCGCACAGGGCGTTGTAGTACTTGCTGGTCTGTCCGCAGTGCAACATCCCGATCCGCCGGCAGACCCTCTGTGATGCCGTGTTGGCAGGGGCTGTGACGGCCACGATCTTCTCCAGGCCGCTGTCCAGCCCGTAGGCGAGGACCGCGGCTGCAGCTTCTGTTGCGTAACCGTGTCCCCAATGTGCGGGGTGGAAATGCCAGCCTATTTCCGTGTCGCCCGAGGGCTGCAACGGAAGGGTGCTGCCCGAGGCCGGGATGGATTTCAGGAGCAGGGTTCCGGCCAAAGGCGGAACCGTTCCGGTTGGCGGAAAGCCAGTGGATGTTTGTGGAGGGTGTTTGCGCTGGACGGCCCAAGCGCCATGGATGTGGTGGTCCATGGCCCTCCAAACCTGGATCCGCTCCTCGGCTTCGGTCCGTTGCCGCATGACCTGAGGGTGGTTGCCAATGAAGCGCTGGACCTCCCAGCGGGAGTAGAGGTCCAGCACGAAGTCTGCGTCCTCCGGCTCCCACTCACGCAGAATCAGGCGCTCTGTTTCAAGGGTTCTCACCCGGCCAATCCTGCCACTTCGTTTTTCTGCGAAGCCTTGGACGGGGCAGGACCCTCGGGTTCAGGGCTTAGGGTTCGGCCCGATCATTGAAGGTGGTGGCGGCGGGAAGGGCCCGGCCGGGTACAAGGGCACCACCTTGATCATGTAGTTGGCCCATTGCGGCCCGGCGATCATGTAACCGTCGAGACGGGGATAGAAGGTTCCGTTGATGGTGACGTTCTGCCCTGCGCGTTTCTGTCCTTCGAGGGCGTCGCCGAAGAAGGACGCGGTGGCCAGGCCTGTTGTGTAACCCACGATCCAGGTGGCCCCGTTATTGTTCGAGGTGCCAGTCTTGGCTGCCACTGGAAACTTGTCGTGGGTCTTCGGGTTGATCCAGACGCCGGAGCCCTTGACCAGCACATCCTGGAGGACCGAGTTGACGCCCCGGGCAACATCGGGCTTCACTGCGTCCCGGCACTCCACGGGCTGCGCCGGAAGCTTGCCGCCGTTGGCATCAGTGACGTCCACCAGGGCGATCGGGGTGCAATAGCGGCCATCGTTGGCGAAAGTTGCGAAGGCGTTGGCCATATGGAGCGGAGCAACGTTGGTGGCGCCGAGCAGGTTGCCCAGCTGGTGCATGTTGATTGGAGAACCATCCAGGCCGTTGTGCAGGCCGACTGCGTCCACCATCTTTTGGATGCCGCAGAAGTCCAGCTGGGTGGCGGATGCAAAAGTGGCGGTGTTGATGGAGTTGTACAGCCCGTAGTTAATGGGCATCTTCCGGTAGAAGCCCTCTTCCGCATTCTGCAGGTCGTCGGCGGCACCCAATTCCGGGTTGTTCTGGGCGGTGCTGTAGGCACCCAGTACCTTGCCGCAGCTGGAGCGCCACGGGAATCCCAGCGGGTAGACGCGGCGGGAGGCGTCCACTTCGGCGGTCAGGGGCTTGCCTTCATTGAGCCACTCGGCAAACGTGAACGGCTTCATGGTGGATCCGGTCTGGAAACCGCCCGCACCGTTGAGGGTGTTGCCGTGGGGGTCCTTGGCGTCCACATTGAAGTTCAGGTGGGTATCGAACTTTCCCGGTTCCGGAAGGAACACAGTGTTCTGCGCCATGGCCAGGATCTTGCCGGTCCCCGGCTGGACAGTGACCAGGGCCGCGCCCCAACGGTCCGGGTTGGGGCCCGCCGTACCGTCCACCTGCGCCTGGGCTGCCGCCTGCAGCCTGCTGTCCAGCGTGGTGGTGATGGTAAGGCCTCCCCGGTACAGCTTCCGTTCGCGTTCGGTCTGGTTGGGCCCGTAAGCGGGGTTGTTCAGGATGAGGTGCGAAATGTAGTCGCAGAAGTAGGGGGCCATCGACGCATTGGCGCAGCCCTGCCGCTCCGGGTTGATCTTCAGTTCAATGGGGGTGGCCACGGCTTCGTCATGCTGTGCCTGGGTTATTTTTTTCTGCCGGAGCATCTCGCCCAGCACCTGGTTGCGCCGCGCGAGTGAATTCTCCGGGTTGATCGCGGGGTTGTAGAAGGTGGGGCTGTTCACCAGTCCGGCCAGCAGTGCGGATTGGGGCAGGTTCAGGTCCTTTGCCGTGGTGCTGAAGAAATAGCGGGCCGCAGCTTCCACGCCGTAGGCATCGCTGTTGAAGAACACGATGTTCAGGTAACCCTCGAGGATCTGCTCCTTGCTGAACTTCTTTTCGAGCGTCACAGCGAGTTTCATCTCCCGCAGCTTGTCCCCGATGTCCTTCTGGCCGCTGAGGATCACGTCCTCGGGCCGGTCCTGTGACAGCCTGGCCTCGTTGATCACGTTGGTGACGTACTGCTGGGTAATCGTGGACGCCCCCTGCTGGTCGCCCTTGGTCAGATTCGCCACCATTGCCCTCAGGATGCCTTGGGGGTCCAGTCCGGCATGTTCATAGAAACGGCTGTCCTCGATAGCTATGACTGCGTCCTTGATGTAAGGGGACATCTGGTCAAGGGGGATGCGGACGCGGTTTTCGGCGTAGAAGGTGGCGATGGTTTGCCCGTCGGCGGTGAGCACCTTGGTGGATTGCGACGGCGGCTGCACGGTGAGTTCTTCCGGCAGGCTCTCGAAGAAATCGATGGAGGTGCTGACACCGAATCCGGCGGCGGCCACGGCCGGGACCACAAGGCTGGCAGCCAGGAGGCCGCACATTACACTCGCTGCCAAGAACGCCACGAACCGTGCCAGGAAAGAGTTGCGGCTGCGTGAGCGCTTCTTTTTCTTCGCCATTTCTCAGCCCTCGAGCTTGAAGAGTGCCAAAAGACTACGCTGGCACTTCAGGCCTCGCCAGAGGATGGGAGGTCATGATTTGGTCACTTCTTTCCTTGACTCAGCGATATTTACCGACATATCGTTAAATATCGCTGAAGAGTTCAGTGACCTTTTCGAGACTCAAGGATTGATGAAGAATGAAAGGCATTCCTGACGATAAGTTCCCTGGCCCTGAGTTCGCCAAGGGACAGTTCGGGCGCCCAAGGAGCCGCAGGGGCCCTCACGGACACCGGGGCGGCGGCTTTGGCCCGGGGTTCGGGCCCGGATTCGGCCCAGGGTTTGGTCCCGGCTTCGGTCCCGGTTTCGGGCCGGGCTTCGGTCGGGGCTCGCGCAGGGCCGGCCGGGGCGACGTTCGGGCTGCGGTCCTCTCGCTTTTGGCCGAGGCTCCGTCAAACGGTTACGGATTGATCAAGACGATCGCCGAAAGAACCGAGGGAGCGTGGCGGCCCAGCCCGGGGTCGATCTACCCCACCCTTCAGCAGCTTGTGGACGAGGGGTTGATTTCGGCGCTGAGCGAAGGCCGCGGCACGGAGTTCACGCTCACTGAAGCGGGCCGGGCCTACGTGGCGGAACACGGCGAAGAAATGGACAACGCCTGGAATGCCGGGCCGGACAGTTCCGACCGCGATTTCCACCAGAGCATCGGGAAGCTGATGGGCGCGATCCACCAGTTCCGCAGCGGTGTCAGCGAGGAACAGCGCGCAGCCGCCATGGAGAAGATGGATGAAACCCGGCGGGCCCTCTACAAGATCCTGGCTGACTGACGGTCCACTCCAGGCAGGTCAGGCGAAGGAGTCTTCCTTGCTGCCCACGTCTGCCTGGCTGCGCTGCATGGGCGTGTCCAAAGTTTGTGCTGCCCCCGGTGTTGTGGGGAAAGCAGCAGGGGACTGGGAGGCGGCGGCGGGCAGCGGGTTGAAGCCCGCTCCGATCTCCCCGAAGGCATAGGCACTCTCGGCGTGCTCGGACAGGTCCACGCCGGCTGCCTCGGCTTCGGTGCTGACCCGGAAACCGATGGTCCTGTTGATGGCACGGCCAATGACCAGCGTTCCGAGGCCGGAGAGCAGCAGGGTGATCACCACGGCCGCAACCTGGGCGATCAGTTGCTGGACGCCGCCGCCGTAGAAGAGCCCGCCGCCCTGGCCATCAACGGGCAGGGCAATGAAGCCCAGCGCGAGGGTGCCGATGAGGCCTGCGCCCAGGTGCACGCCCACCACGTCAAGGGAGTCGTCCAGGCCAAAGCGGTACTTGAGGTCAACGAACACGGCACAGGCGGCTCCGGCCATCAGGCCCAGCCCGATGGCAGCAACCGGGCTGATGTTGGCGCAGGAGGGGGTGATGGCCACCAGGCCGGCCACGACGCCGGACGCAGCCCCCAGGGATGTGGGGTGGCCGTGGCGGATTTTCTCGGTCACCAGCCAGCTGAGCATTGCGGCGGCAGGAGTCACCAGCGTGTTCACCCAGATGAGGCTGGCCTGCTCGGCGGTGGTCGCTGCCCCGCCGTTGAACCCGAACCACCCGAACCACAGGATGGCCGCACCCAGCATGATGAAGGGCACGTTGTGCGGACGGTGGTTGGGGTCCTTGGCAAAGCCGTGGCGCTGGCCAACGATTAGTGCAAGGACCAGGGCTGCGGTGCCGGAGCTGATCTCCACCACTGCGCCGCCGGCGAAGTCGATGACCTGGCCGAACACTGCGGTGACGGCACCATCGGCGCTCATCAGCCCGCCGCCCCAGACCATGTAGGCGAGCGGGCAGTACACCACGGTGATCCAGAGCGGGACGAACAGTGCCCAGGCGCCGAACTTTGCACGGTCCGCAATCGCTCCGCTGATCAGGGCCACTGTGATGATCGCAAAGGTGGCGCTGTAGCCCGCCTTGATCAGGTCGGGTGAGCCCATGAGGCTTTGCAGGCCGAAATGTGCGAACGGGTTGCCGAAGAGACCCAACACGCCCTCCCCCGTGGTCATGGAGTAGCCCCACAGGACCCAGACCACGCCCACGATCCCGGCCGAGATGAAGCTCATCATGATCATGTTCAGGGCCGCCTTGGCCCGGGTCATGCCGCCATAGAACAGGCCAAGCCCGGGTGTCATCAGCAGTACCATTGCGGCCGAGATCATCAGCCAGACATGTTGGGCAGAAATTTCCACCTGCGGGTCCCTTCGCGTCGCGCCTCCGGCGGGGCGCTCGATGCCGGCCCTCGCACTTCCCCCGCCGTCCATCTTCGAGGTGCTGTGTTTCCGGAAACACGCCGCCAAGTTGCGCTGGCGTTACAGAAACGGCTGCTGTGTGAAGTGCCCGTGTCGGGCATGTTTCGGGGATGTTAACAGCGCCGCCCCCGGCGTTGCGTCCTGGTCTCGCTTTTTGGCCGCCTGGCCAACAATGCAGCGGCAGGCCGAAGGGCGGAAGGTGAGGAGCCGCCGTCGGGCGCTGGACGTGGCAGGTTTCGGCCGCGTAAAGCGTAGTTCACGCCCTCGCCGCTAGAACTCGCGGGCGTTTGCCAGTACCGGAAGCTGGGCGCGGACGCCGTCCACCACTGAGGGATCGATGTCGACGACGGCGAGTTCCGGCTTCCCGCCCAGTGTTGCCACCGCGGTGCCAAGGGGCGAGATGACGGCGCTGTGGCCAACGCCTGTGGGAGCAGTCCCTGCCGGGCCGTCCCCGATGGCCTGGGGGTCACCTTGCCCGCAAGCCACCACGAAGGTGGTGCTGTCCAGCGCGCGCGCCCGCACCAGGAGGTCCCACTGTTCGGCCTTTCCCTCGCCGGCTCCCCACGACGCGCAGACGATATTGACCTGGGCGCCCGCCCGGGCATTGGCGGTAAACAGGGCAGGGAAGCGGACGTCGTAGCACGTGGCCAGCCCAAAGACTGTGCCGTTGAGTTCGAAGGTCACGGGCTTTTCGCCGGGATCCACGGTTTTGGACTCGGCGAAGCCGAAGGCGTCGAACAGGTGGACCTTGTCATAGGAGGTGTCCAGCCCCGGGCCGGTGACCAGCAGCGTGTTCCGCACCCGGCCGTCCTTCCCGGGCGTGAACATGCCGGCCACGATTGCAATGCCCAGTTCCCCCGCAAGAGCCCGGACAGCTTCAGCCCAAGGCCCGTCCACCGGCTCGGCAATATCGCGGAGCGGGTTTCCGAAAGCGCGCATGGTGGCCTCCGGAAAGACAACGAGTTCCGCGCCGGCAGCCTTGGCCCGGGTGGCGTAATCCCGGATCAGCTCCAGGTTGGCTGCGGGGTCTGCAGTGCTGATGATCTGGGCAACTGCCAGTCGCATGGACGGCTCCAATCTGTTCGGCGCGATGCGGTTCAAGCGCAACCATACCGGCGTCCGTGCCAGGCATCGGAACCACGGGGGCAGTTACTGCTTGTAGCCCTCTACCTCGCTGACAGGCCGGGCCTCGGCCTCGTCCGGGTCCGCTCCGGTCCCGGACTTTGCCCGGCGCTGGCGCAGGAGGTCCCAGCACTGGTCAAGGCTTTCTTCCACCTGCCTCAGCCGCGCCCTGTCCGGCACCTGGCCGTCCCCGGAAGCTTCCCGGAGTGCATGCTCCTCCTCTACGAGGGACTGGATGCGCGTCAAAATGTCCTGATCGTTCATGGCTTCCCCTTACTCCGCAGGCCGTTCCCCTCAGCGTACGCCTGTACCATCAGAATCATGCCCACTGCGCTTGATCTGGCAGGTCCAATCCTGGAAATGCTGACCTGGTTGTGCCTGCCCGCAGGGCTCGTCCTGCTCTTCTACACGGAGTACCTCCGCCGCTTCGTCCACCCCTGGGCTGTGGCCGAAGCAGTGGTGTATTCGGACAGCACCGGAGTGGGTTTCCGGTGGTTCGACCGGAAATACCAGGTGCACCACGCGCCCATGTCGCCGCACGACATCAAGGATCTTGCCGTGGGAGACACGCTCCCCATCTACTACCACCCCAGGCGCCCCACGCAATGGCGGACGGCCGCACCGGAAGTGGAGGGCAGGACGGCATCCGTCCTGGGCCGCTGCCTGACTGGCATCGGGGCCCTGGCGTTTCTTGCCGGCTTCATCCTGCCGATGTTCTAGCCTGCCCCGCACGTGCACGGCGTGCCAGCCCAATGCCCCGGTTCAGCCGGCAAGAACCACTCCGATGCCGAGGCCGCCCAACACGACCCCCGCGAAAGCCGTCCACAGCACGGCGGTGATGTCGGCGTCGACATTCTCCCGGTGGATGCCGCGGGAACTGGCGCTGTAGCGCCGGCGCTGCGTGAAGTAGATGGTTGCCGCCGCGCCCGCCGACACCGCAAACAGCAGCAGGATGGGGAACCCGTGCTGCGGGAGCCACCGCAGGAAGATGGCGCTGACGGTCACCAGGGCCATCATGGTGCGGCCCCAGGCCAGGGTGGTGCGTTCAGGCTGGAGGCCGGGGTCGCCGTGCATCGGGGCTGTTCCGCGGGAGGGCGCCAACGGTCAGCGCCAGAGAATGAAGATCAGTACGACGGCGGCCGCCAGTGCCCCGGTGGCGGCAAGGAGCGGCACGATCAGCGGCAGCGGAAGCGGAGCCTTGTTGCGCATGCTCCTTTCCACCCGTAGCCAGCGCACCGCCGAGCCGCCGCTCAGCAGCATTCCGAGCAGGAGCAGGACCACCGCCAGGCCCTTGCGGACAGGTTCCAGGAACAAGTCGGAGGTGAAGGCTTCGATCGCGATGCCGCCGGCCAGCAGTGCGAGGGATGTGCGGATCCAGGCGAGGAACGTGCGCTCGTTAGCCAAGGTGAACCGCGGGTCCGGTTCCTCGCCACCGGGCAGCAGGCGTTCGGCGATTTTCCCGCGCGACGGCGGAACGGAAGCGCTGGCGGGTCGGTCGCTGTTGGTCACGGTGCCAGTTTAGCTACCACCCCACCAACCACCCGCCAGCCTGGTGGATTGACCGTCAGGCACGGGGCCGCAGCGCCTTGGACGCCAGGTGCTCGCCGATGGGCAGTGCTGCTGTGGCCGCTGGCGAAGGGGCGTTCATGACGTGGATCATCCGCGGTGTCTCGGCCAGCAGGAAATCGTGGATGAGCGTGCCGTCGCGCCGGACCGCCTGGGCGCGGATGCCGGCCTCGTGCGGGAGGAGGTCACCTTTGTTGAGGCCGGGCGCGTACTTCCGGCATTCCTTGAGATAGCTGCCCTTAAAGAGGGAATTGCGTACCTCCCGCACGGCCGCAGCTGAGTTGGCCCGCGCCACGTGCCAAAGCCCCGGAAAGCGCAGGTACCGGCCCACATCCCGGAGATCCACCGAGAATTTGGGGTAGCCCTCGCGGGCCAGACCCAGCACGGCGTTGGGTCCCACCGTGATGGTGCCGGCCACCGTGGGGCTGAGGTGCACGCCCAGGAACGGCAGGGCAGGATCAGGGACGGGGTAGATCAGATGCTTGACATAGTCCGACTTCTCCGGCGGCAGCTCGAAGTACTCACCCCGGAACGGAATGATCTGCACATCGATGTCCACCCCTGCCATCCCCGCCAGCCGGTCCGACTGGAGGCCGGCGCACGCCACCAGCTGCCGGCAGCTGTACCGGCCACCGCTGGTGCCCACATCCACCCGGTCCCCATGCTCAACAATGGAGGTGACCTTTGCCCCGGTGACCACCTGGCCGCCCGCCGCCGTGACAAGTGCAGCCAGCTTCCGCGCCACTTCGGTGTAGTCAACAATGCCTGTACTGGGGATGAACAGTGCGCCCAGCCCCGAAACGTTGGGTTCCCGCCGGCGCAGCTCAGCCTGGTCGATCCGCTCATGCTCCAGGCCGTGGATCGCTGCCCTTTCTTCCAGTTGGCCGAGCCGCGCCAACTCCAGGGCTGAGGTGGCAACCAGCAGCTTTCCCGGTTCCTGGTAGGGGATGCCGTGGCGCTGGCAGAATTCCTTGGTTTGCCCGGCGCCGAGTTTGCTGAACCGTGCCTTGAGGCTGCCCGGCGGGTAGTAGATGCCGGAATGGATCACGCCGCTGTTGTGGCCGGTCTGGTGGGAGGCCAGGGTCTCTGCGGCCTCCAGCAGGACCAGGGAAGCTCCCGGCTGCTTGCTCAGCAACTGGTAGGCCGTAGCCAGGCCAACGATGCCGCCGCCAACAATGCAGTAGTCCGCCATGGCACTATCCTCCGTTACGCGGGGCAAACATGATCACGGCCACGCCCAGCAGGCAGACCAGTGAACCGGCAACAAACACCCCGCCGTATGCGGCCAGGATCCGGCCGAAATGGGCATCAGGCTGGAGTGTGGCCACAAATCCGTAGGCACCAAGTGCAATAACGCCCAGCCCTGCCCACCACCAGTCCTTGCCTTCGCGGACGGACTGCCACACCAGCCAGGCGCCGCCGATTTCCGCTGCGGCGGCAAGGGCGAACAGCAGGATGGTCTTGGCGATGCCGGCAGCTTCATCAGGAATGTCCACGCAGTCATCATGCCAGCCGGGGCAACAGCGTGCCCCAGCCCGGGAATGCCGGCAGATCCTCCCGGGTTGGGGCAGGTATGGAGCGCATCGGATTTCTTTCCTTCGGACACTGGGGCCCCGGCCAGGGCTCCCGCACCAGGACTGCGGGGGACGCACTCCTGCAGGCCATTGACCTGTCCGTCGCCGCCGAAGAGATAGGGGTGGACGGGGCGTTCTTCCGCGTCCATCACTTCGCGCGGCAGCAAGCGTCACCCTTCCCGCTCCTGTCCGCCATTGCTGCCCGGACAAGCCGCATCGAAATCGGCACCGGCGTCATTGACATGCGATATGAAAATCCCCTTTACCTCGCCGAGGAAGCCGCGGCCACGGACCTGATCAGCGGGGGCAGGCTGCAGCTGGGGATCAGCAGGGGCTCACCTGAACCTGCCCGCCAGGGTGCGGCTGCCTTCGGATATGTCCCCCAGCCCGGTGAAACCGACGCCGACATGGCACGCAGGCACACAGCCCTCTTCCGCAAGGCCATCACTGGCGCCGGCGTGGCCCAAGCAGACCCCCGGTACGCAGGGGGAGCCACGGGGTTGCTGCCCGTCCAGCCCCAGTCGCCTGGCCTGTCGGAACGCATCTGGTGGGGTGCAGGTACGCGGAAGACGGCCGTGTGGGCGGCAGAACTGGGCATGAACCTGATGAGTTCCACCTTGCTCACCGAGGACACGGGCGTTCCGTTCCATGAGCTGCAGGCTGAGCAGATCCAGCTGTTCAGGGATGCATGGTCGTCCGCCGGCCATGCGCACACGCCGCGTATTTCAGTCAGCCGCAGTGTCCTTCCCATCGTGGACGAAGAGGACAGCAGGTACTTTGCGGGGAGTGCCCTGCGGGACGGCCGGGACCAGGTTGGAATCATCGACGGCCTGACTGCCAGGTTCGGAAAAAGCTACGCGGGCGCTCCGGATATCATTGCGGAGCAACTTGCAGGAGACTCGGCGGTCCAGGCGGCCGACACCCTGATGCTCACCGTTCCCAACCAGTTGGGGGTCGAGTTCAACGCCAAATTGCTGGGCAATATCGCGCGCTATATCGCGCCCGCCCTGGGCTGGAGTCCGAGCACCTGAGCAGCCATCGTGCCTTCCCGGCAAAGAAATCCCTCCCCGCGGGCCGCCTTTCGGGATATAATAAGCAGGCTTACTGAAAGCATGGGGGAACTAAGACCGTTCCCGAACCGTTACTCTTTAAGTGCGGCTTGGGGGCTTAGCGCCACTACTAAAGTGACTGCGGAACGGTCATATGACGGAGAGAGAGAACTATGGCTCGCGCCGCTCTAGGCTTAATCGCATGATCCGGTTACGTCAGCTGGCCCAAGCGGCCACTGTGCTCACCACGCCCCTGTCGCCGGAGGACATCCTGGCGCTGTTCAACCCTGTCTACTCTGCCCGGCAGCTTCGCGGTGTTGTGACACGCGTGGTCCAGGAGACGGCGCAGTCTGCAACAATCTTTTTCCGGCCCGGCCGGGGCTGGCACTCCCACCTCGCAGGACAGTGGGCGCGCATCGGCGTCGAGCTCGACGGCGTCCGTCACTGGCGCTCCTACTCCCTCAGCGCCCCTGCCGGCAAAGATCCGGCCATCACGGTCACCGACGTCGGCGCGGTTTCCGGCACCCTGGTGCGGACCACCAAGCCCGGCGACGTCTTGTTCCTCGCTCCTCCGCAGGGCGACTTCGTGCTCCCGGAGCACCCCAGGCCCTTGCTGATGGTCACGGCGGGCAGCGGCATTACCCCGGTGATGTCCATGATCCGCACACTTGTCCCGCGGCGTCCGGATGCCGACGTCGTGCTTGTCCACTCTGCCCGCACCCCCGGCGACAGCCTCTTCCGTGAAGAACTTGCCGAGCTCGCTGACCAGTTCCCGAACTTCCGGCTCGCCCACTGGTTCACCGGCGAGCAGGGCCGCATGGACCTCACCAACACCTCGCAGCTGGACGAGATCTGCCCGGACTGGAAGGAACGCGCCGCCTACGCCTGCGGTCCGGACAGCTTCCTGGACGACGCCGAAGCGCTGTGGAAGCGTGCCGCACTGACGACGGCGGCTCCGGGCACGGACGTGGCGGTTGCGGGCAGTGCCGGCAACCTCATGATCGAACGCTTCAACACCACCTTCGAAGGCGGCGTGGGGCACGACGGCGGCCTGGTCACCTTCGAGGCCTCCGACCGGGAAGTGGAAGCCGACGGCGACACCCCCATCCTGGACGTCGGCGAGGACGCCGGGGTGCTGATGCCCAGCGGCTGCCGCATGGGCATCTGCCACAGCTGCCTCACACCACTCCTGTCCGGGCAGGTCCGTGACCTCCGCACCGGGGAAGTCCACGGCGAACCCGGCCAACTGATCCAAACGTGTGTCTCGGCAGCCGCCGGACCCGTCAACCTCGAAATCTGAGGAGCACCACGGTATGTCTGTAATTTCACCCAGCAAGGCCACTCCCGCACCCAAGGGCACTTCCGCCGGAGGGTCGAGGACGCGCCCCGGAAAGCTTGCCGAGTCCGGCAGCCCCACCGTGCGGCCGCCCGCCGCCGCCCACCTGACCGATGAGCAGGTGGCCGAGCTCGGCCGCGAGCTGGACGCCATCCGCGACGAGGTCCTGGCCAAGCGCGGGGCAGCGGACGCCGCCTACATCCGCCGTGTGATCAAGATCCAGCGTGGCCTGGAAATCTCCGGCCGCGCCGCATTGCTGGTCGGCAAGAACAAGGCCGCCTGGGTCACCGGGACCACGCTGCTGAGCCTCGCCAAGATCCTCGAAAACATGGAAATCGGGCACAACGTCCTGCACGGCCAGTGGGACTGGATGCGGGACCCGGACATCCACTCCACCACCTGGGAATGGGACTTCGTCACTCCGTCCCGCTCCTGGCAGCACACGCACAATGACCTCCACCACCGCTGGACCAACGTGGTGGGCAAGGACAACGACGTCGGATACAACCTCCTGCGGATGGACGAACAGCAGCCATGGAAGCCGATGAACCTTGGCAACCCGCTGTACAACGCCATCCTGGCGCCCCTTTTCGAGTGGGGCATCGCCATCTACGACCTTGAGCTCACGGAGTTCAAGGAAGGCAAGAAGTCCAAGGAAGCGCTGCTCAAGGACCTCAAGGCCCTCGGCAAGAAGGTTGTCACACAGTTCACCAAGGACTACGCGGCCACGCCCGCCGTCGCCACGCTGACCGGCTCCGGCAAGCAGGCCCTCTATGGCACCCTGACCGCCAACGCTGTCCGCAACGTCTGGGCCCACGCGGTCATCTTCTGCGGCCACTTCCCCGAAGGCACTGACACCTTCACGGAAGAAATGGCCGAAGGCGAAACCCGCGGCGACTGGTACATCCGCCAGATGATCGGCTCCGCCAACATCTCCGGGTCAAAGTTCATGCACATCATGACCGGTAACCTTTCCCACCAGATCGAGCACCATCTCTTCCCGGATCTGCCCTCCAACCGGTACGCCGAGGTGGCGCCCAAGGTCCGTGAAATCTGTGAGCGCTACGGTTTGAAGTACACCACCGGGCCCTTGCTGAAGCAGGTTGGTTCCACCTGGGGCAAGATCTTCAAGCTGGCACTTCCGGGCAAGGCTGCGAAGGCCTGAGCCTGCCTTTCCAAGGCACTGAAATGCGCCTCCGGTTCCGGATTATCCTGGCACCGGGGGCGCATTTGTCTTTCCCTCCGCCCTCGCATTTTCCGAGGTCAACGGCGCATAATTGATCCACACCCGCCGCCGTGGCCAATGGAGGACTCATGCGGATTCTCGGAGCACTGATTGTCATTTGGCTGATCATCGGGGGTGTGGCCGCCTGGCAGCGCGGGTATTTCGGGGCCGCCCCGGGGAACTGCGCGCAGGCCGGAACCATCGCCATCACTATTGCCGCAGGCCCGCTCAACTACATGGGAGCCAATCCCCAGATCAACTGTGAGCTTCCGCAACCCTCCCAGTAGCGGGGATTAGGCACCAGCCGGGATACCCGGCTGCGGACTGGACTGTGCGGCTGCCCGTCCTAGAGTAGGAACTGCGCGCGGTGGCACCCGCCGCACGCAGTCGATCCCACAGTCTCGAAAGGACCCGCCGCGATGGCTTTCATCACCGTTGGAACCGAAAACAGCACTGACATCGAGCTTTACTACGAAGACCACGGCTCCGGCCAGCCCGTCGTGCTGATCCACGGCTACCCCCTGGATGGTTCCTCCTGGGAAAAGCAGACTGCCGCCCTCCTGGAAGCCGGCTACCGGGTCATCACCTACGACCGGCGCGGCTTTGGAAAGTCGAGCAAGACTACCGAAGGCTACGACTACGACACTTTCGCCGCGGATCTCAACACCGTCCTGACAACCCTGGACCTGAACGATGTTGTCCTGGTGGGGTTCTCGATGGGCACCGGCGAGGTGGGCCGCTACCTGGGCACGTATGGGTCTGCACGGGTGGCGCGGGCTGCGTTCCTCGGTTCCCTTGAGCCATTCCTGCTCAAGACTGGCGACAACCCGGATGGCGTTCCCCAGGAAGTGTTCGATGGCCTCATGAAGGCCGTCACGGCAGACCGGTACGCGTTCTTCACGGAGTTCTTCAAGAACTTCTACAACTCCGACACATTCCTTGGCACGCCCCGCCTCAGCCAGGAAGCAGTCAACGCCAGCTGGAACCTGGCGGCCGGCGCAGGCGCCACAGCATCCGTCGCGGCGCAGCCCACCTGGCTCACCGACTTCCGGAACGACATCCCAAAAATCGACGTTCCCGCCCTCATCCTCCATGGCACTGCGGACAACATCCTGCCCATCGATTCCACCGGCCGGCTGTTCGCCAAGGCCCTGCCCAGCGCCGAGTACGTGGAGATCGAAGGTGCCCCGCACGGCCTGCTGTGGACCCACGCCGCAGAGGTCAACGAAGCCCTGCTGCGCTTCCTGGCCAAGTAGGCAAAACGCAAAAAACTTCCGGCGACGGCGGGAGGCCGCCGTCGCCGGAAGTGGTGGTGCGTTCGGCCGTGCTATCCGTCGTAGTGTGTCCTGGCTGGCCCCTGGCCCAGCGAGTTGACCACCACGGCGGCGACATCATGCAGCTTGGAGTTGCGGGTGCTGGACGCCGTTTTCAGGATCTCGAAGGCGTCCTGCTGGCTGCACCGGTTCTGCGCCATGATGATCCCCACGGCCATGTCGATGACAGTGCGGGATTCCAGTGTGGCGCGGAGGTTGGCCGCCGTCTCGCTGTAGTGGGCAAAGCGGACCGCAAGCCGCAGGGCAAGGGAAGTCTGGCCCACGAAGTCCTCGGCGAATTCAACGATGCGGGATTCAAAACGGTGGGGCCGGGGGGAGTACAGCAGCAGTGCCGCCTTTGTTCCGCCCTCCAACTGGAAGGGCAGGGCAAGGACGGAACGGACGCCCTGGGCCAGGACGGCAGTGGAGTACTCGGGCCAGCGGCCGTCATGCTGCGCGTCCGGGACGCTGATGGTCTCCTGCCTGGTGGAAGCCGTCAGGCTGGGCGTCTCGCTGAACTCGTACTCAAGCTGCGCGATGGCCTTCGCCTCAGGGCTGCTGCTGGCCACCGTGGCTGCCTTGCGCTGCCGCAGCAGGGTGATGGCGCACATGATTTCGTCGCCGGGCTCGGAAAGGTTGCGTGCGGACACCTGTGCCAGTTCGTTGAGGAAGTCCTCAACGTCCGGGCTGCTGAGGACCAGCTCATGCAGGTGCTCGGTAATGGATGTATCGGGTTTTGCTGTTGACTCGCTGGCCACGGTTTTTTGGTGCCATTCGCTCAGGACAACCCGGCGGCTTCCAGCAGCCACCGCAGTGCCGGCAGGCTGTGAAGGTCGCTGGATCGAAGAACTTTCCAACGGCCTGCTGCTAAACCGATATCCAGAAGTATATACATCCTTCGGCGCAGGGTAGCGTCACTTTGACCCATGTGAACGCGGGGTTCTCTGGCGCCCGGCGGGAAGTAACCGGCAGAATGAAGCAGGCGCCGGTGCCCCGGCGGCAGGGCGCAAAACCAGCGGCCGCCATGCCCGGGAGGGGCAGGAAGTGGGACAGGATCATGATCAGGCTGCTCATCATCGGCCCGCCGGGCTCCGGCAAAGGCACCCAGGCGGAACAGCTGGCGCGGCACTTCGGCATCCCCGCTGTCTCTACCGGGGAAATCTTCCGGAGCAACGTCAGCGAGGAGACGGAGCTGGGGAACCAGGCTGCCAGCTACCTCGACGGCGGTGATTTCGTCCCGGACCATCTCACCAATGCGCTTGTCAGGGACCGGCTCGTGGACAGCGACCTGCAGGAGGGTTTCCTCCTGGACGGTTACCCGCGCACGGCGCCCCAGGTGCAGGAGCTGGACACCATGCTGGCCAACCAGGGGTTCGCCCTGGATGCCGTCATTGAGCTGCACGCCCCGGACGCTGTCCTGGAGCAGCGGATGCGCCGGCGCGCAGCCGACCAAGGCCGTAGCGACGACACGGTGGACGTGTTCCGGCGGCGGCTGGATCTCTACCACCGCGAGACGCATGAAGTAGTCTCTGTCTATGCCGGGCGCGGAATACTCGTGTCCGTGGATGGCAGCGGGGAACCCGGTGACATCACCGGGGCGGCGATCACCGCCGTCGAAAAGTTCCTTCGCGGCCGGCTGTCCGGCCACTGACTCGACGCAAGCAACCAACGTAAAGGAAATCCCGATGAGAATTGCGGTTACCGGCGGAAGCGGAAAACTGGGACGGCACGTGGTCCGCAGGCTCAGCGACGATGGCCACCAGGTCCTGAACCTGGACCGCGCAGGTGCCCGGAGCCCCGGACTGGTGGTGGTGGACCTGCGCAACTACGGCGAGGTGCTGGACGTGCTGCTGGGCGTGGATGACAGGCACGACGGTTTCGACGCCGTTGTGCACCTGGGCGCCATCCCGGCCCCCGGCATCATTCCTGACGCGGCAACGTTCGAAAACAACATGCTGTCCACCTACAACGTGTTCCAGGCGGCCCGCCGCGCGGGGATCAAGAAGGTGGTGTACGCCTCGAGTGAGACCGTTCTGGGACTTCCGTTCGACGTCGACCCGCCCTACATCCCCGTGGACGAGGAATACCCGGCCCGGCCCGAAAGCACATACTCCCTGGTGAAGCACCTCGAGGAGCAGATGGCTAAGGAACTGACGCGCTGGGACCCGGAGCTGAGCGTCACCGCCCTGCGGTTTTCCAACGTCATGGACGTTGAGGACTACCAGAACTTCCCTTCCTTCGACGCGGATGCCACCCTCCGGAAGTGGAACCTGTGGGGCTACATCGACGGCCGTGACGGCGCCCAGGCAGTGGTCCGTGCCCTTGAAAACGCCAAGCCGGGATTCGAAGCGTTCATCATCGCCAACGCGGATACGGTCATGAGCCGGCCAAGTGCCGGCCTGGCTGCCGAAGTGTTCCCTGACGTGAAGGTGGTCAAGGAACTCGGCGAACACGAAACCATGCTCTCCATCGACAAGGCACGCCGGCTCCTGGGCTTCGAGCCCGAGCACACCTGGCGGGACCACTGGCAGGACCCCGCGGACAGCCCTTCGAGCTAGGGAAAGGGGGCAGCGCAGGAATCCGCAAGGGTTGCCACAGGATCCTGCAAAGAGCCGCCGGAGGCGTGTTGGGGGCCCATATTCTTGTGGTGGAGCGGGCGTATCCGCCGCTTTCGCAGCCTGCAACACCACAACGAGGACCCCAAAATTCGCGCTTCATTCTTTGTGCTGCCTGCCGCCGCAGTGCTGGTTTCCACCGCCGTCCTGTCCGCCGCCCCGTTGCCCGCGTCAGCCGCACCGCCGTCGGGACCTGCCGAAACGGGCCGCTACATCGTCCAGTACGCAGCTGATGCCAACATGGCCGAAGAGGCGGCGGGGCTCCGGGCCCAGGGGATCGCCGTCGGCCGGACCTTCCAGCATGCCTTCCGCGGTGCGGTTGTCAGCACCAGCCCTGCCCAGGCGGCGGCGCTGGCCCGGTCCGGCCGGGTGGTGTCCGTGGAAGCGGATGCACCGGTCAGCGTTTCCGAGACCCAGCAGCCGGCTCCCTGGGGCCTGGACCGCGTGGACCAGCGCCCGCTTCCGCTTTCGGGTTCCTACTCCTGGACGTCCGCCGGGGCAGGCGTGACGGCATATGTGGTGGACACCGGGGTCCTTTCCTCGCACACCGAGTTCTCCGGCCGGATTACCGCCGGGTGGAGTGCTGTTGCCGACGGCCTCGGATCCAGCGACTGCAACGGCCACGGCACCCATGTTGCCGGGACGGTGGCAGGATCCACGTACGGGGTGGCCAAGAAGGCCGCTGTGGTTCCCGTCAGGGTGCTGGACTGCAACGGATCCGGCTACAACTCCGATGTGGTGGCGGGCCTGGACTGGGTGGCAGCGCATCACGCTGCAGGCGTTCCGGCGGTTGTGAACCTCAGCCTGGGCGGCGCCGCCAGCTCAGCAGTGGACACCGCCATCCAGGGTGTCATGAACGACGGCGTCACTGCGGTGGTTGCCGCCGGCAACTCCGCCGTGGATGCCTGCGGCAGTTCGCCCGCACGGGTACCGGCAGCGGTGACAGTCGCGGCCAGTGATTCGTCCGACAGGCAGGCCGCCTTCTCCAACTTCGGCTCCTGCGTTGACCTCTATGCCCCCGGCGTGGCAATCAGTTCGGCACACCACACCTCCTCCAGTGCCACGGCGTCCATGTCCGGGACCTCCATGGCGGCGCCGCACGTCGCAGGGGCAGCGGCAGTGCTCCTGTCCCAGACTCCATCACTCACTCCCGCGCAGGTAGCGGGTGCCCTGTCGTCCAACGCCACCGCCGGCGTGATCGCGGGAGCTTCCAGCGGGACACCCAACCGGCTGCTGTACTCAGCTGCCGCCACCGCTGCTCCCGCCCCGGCGCCTGCTCCGGCCGCACCGGCCCCTGCCGTGACCGCGGTGAGTCCGGGCGCCAACGCCACCGCCGTGGCTGCCGGAACCAACGTCACCGCCACTTTCAGCACCGCAGTCCAGGGCGTGACCAGCTCGACCTTCGTGCTCAGGAATTCGGCCGGCGCCACCATCCCTGCAGCCGTTTCCTACAATGCCACCACCCGGACCGCCACGCTGGACCCCGCTGCCGGCCTGGCCACGGACACGGTATTTACAGCCACGCTGGTTGGCGGCCCCTCAGCCATCCGTGACAGCGCGGGCACCCCCCTGGCCTCCACCAGTTGGACCTTCCTGACCGGCCCCGCCCCCGCCGTCACCGGCTACACCCCGGGAAGCAATGCGCTGCTGGTGCGCCGCGGCAACAACATCAGCGTCACGTTCAGCGAGTCCGTCCAGGGCGTCAACGGAACCACCTTCACCGTACGGAATGCCGCTACCGGGGCCATCGTGGCAGCCGCCGTCTATCGGAACGGGACCACCAACCAGTGGATCCTTGACCCGCAGCAGGCCTTGGCCGCCAAGACCAAGTACACGGTGACGGTCACCGGCGGCGGCACCGCTGTCCGGGACCTTGCCGGGAACCAGCTCGCCAGCCGTACTTGGCAGTTCACCACGGGTTCCTTCTAGCCGGGGTAATCTTCACCCTAAGCAATCTTCACGGCGCAGGGACGGGCATCAGAGTGGCACAGCAGGGATCAGCGGGCTCCGGAACCGCCGAACAGAAGCCTGGAAAATGGCGGACCTTCCATGACAAGTTCGTGGTGGAGGAACGCTACCTGGACCCGGCCGACCGGCGCAGCCTGTACCGGGCCGCGGTCATCCTCGTGGCGGCGGGAGCTGCCCTGTTCATTGCCACCCTCATCAGTGTGCTGCAGGCTGATGGCCTGTCCGCTGCCGATGTGCCGGTCCGTGACTGGCTTTTGGGCCTGAGGTCCCAGGCCCTGACGGCGTTCATGATCTTCCTGGCCGTGGTCTTCGGTCCCGTGGCCCTGCCTATCATCGTCCTGGTGGTGGTTGTCTGGTGGGGCCTGGCGGCCAAGCACGCCTGGCGTCCCATCCTGCTGGCCTCCGCCATGCTGGCCGGAGTGATCATTTCGCAGGTCATCCTGCAGATTGTGCGGCGCTCAAGGCCACCGGTGGACCAGATGCTGTTCGGGATCGACCACACGTTTTCCTTCCCCTCCGGGCACGTCCTTGGCGCGTGCGACTTCCTGCTGGTAGGTGCCTTCCTGGTCTTCTCCCGGCACACCAACACCCGTGCAGCCGTGCTGGGATTTGTCGGAGCGGGATTCGGCATCGTGCTGGCTGCCCTGAGCAGGCTGTATTTGGGCTACCACTGGCTCAGCGATGCGCTTGCCTCGGTTTCCCTCTCGCTGATGATCCTCGGCGGGGTCATTGCCCTGGATACCTGGCGCACTGCCCGGGTGCCGGGGGAGCGCATCACCGGCGAACTGTCCAAAGCCGATTCACCGGAGAAGTGAGCTGCCGGCCTGTTTGCAAGCGGGCGCCCGCGTGCAGCCCGGCGCCTTGACGCAGGCGGGCAACGCCGCGCTGGTGGCTGCCCTCACGTAGGCGGGCGGGACCTCGCCCGCTTCAGGGCGCGGTGCAGCTTTACGTTGGCGGCCTCCAGTTCGAGCACCTTGGCCACCCCGGCAAGGTTCAGGCCCTGCTCCAGGAGTTCGCCGATCCGCAGCAGGACGGCGATGTCGTCGTCACTGTACTGGCGGGTGCCGCCCGAGGTACGCGACGGCGTCAACAAGCCCTTTGTCTCGTAGAGCCGGATGTTCTGCTGGCCGGTTCCTGCCAGCTTGGCTGCGACGGAGATGGCATAGAGTGCACGGCTGCTGCCGGAGCCATCTGGCCGCTTTGCGGGCTGGTCTGCCATGGGTTCTCCAAAATCCGTCCGGTGCTCTTGCCTAAGTTTCCCACGGGTGCTATAAAAAATCTATATCCACCACCATAGATTACGGGTGGTGGGTATGGCATAGGTTCAACATCGAAAAGCTGAAGGAGTGGGAAATGATGTTGATGCGCACGGACCCGTTCCGTGAGCTGGACCGGCTCACGCAGCAGGTCTTTGGTACCGCTGCCCGCCCGGCTGCCATGCCCATGGACGCCTGGCAGGAAAACGGTGAGTTTGTGGTGGCCTTTGATCTTCCCGGCGTGAAGACGGAGACCCTGGACCTGAACGTTGAACGCAACGTCCTCACGGTCCGGGCGGAACGCAAGGATCCCACCCAGCCCAATGTGGAGCTGGTGGCCTCCGAGCGGCCCCGCGGCGTCTTCAGCCGGCAGCTGATCCTCGGCGACACCCTGGACACTGACAACATCAAGGCAAGTTACGACCAGGGCGTCCTGACCCTGCGGATCCCGGTGGCCGAACAGGCCAAGCCTCGCAAGATCGAGATCCAAACCCAGCAGGGCGAGATGCACCAGATCGGAACCTAGCCACCGCCGACGGGCACGGGCAGTCATTTCAGCGCTGCCCGTGCCCGGCATTCTTTCCCGGAAAGCACGCGGACGGCGGATGTGCACCTGCGGAACGAAGTGGGCCGCCATGACCGACACCCCCGACTACTACGCCATCCTTCGGGTGCAGCCACATGCCACCCGGCAGGAGATCTCGCGTGCCTACCGGGCGCTGATGCGCAGCCACCACCCGGATATCGACGGCGGGACAGCCCCGGAAGGGGAGCTCCTGGAAATCATGCAGGCCTTCAATGTCCTGCGGGATCCGGAACGGCGGGCCGCCTACGACAAACAACGGGCAGCCTCCGCTGCCCGCGCCATACCCGTCCGAAAGGTGCGGAGTCCCGACGGCCCGTCCGGCCCCGCCATCAGGATCACCCCCGTGCGGTGGGAGAGCGGGCCGTGGGCCTGACGCAGGAGGGACGGGGACACAACCAAACCGCGAGGAGGCGGAAAACTGAATGAGCGACTGGCGCCGCTACGACTCACACCTGATCCCGGCATTCCACGAACGTTTTGAACAGCGCTGGGGTGCAGGCACTGCTCCCTTCCTGGATCCTGAAGCCCACGAGCAGCCGCTGCCCCGGGCCCAATGGATCAACCCGTCAACGGGTGCCGCGCTGGCCGTGGTGCCCGTCTGGACCGAGGAAGAAAAGCAGCAGCGGTCCTTCGGAGTGTTCTACCTGCCGCCCGGGGGTGACATCTGGGTCCTCCGCCCCGGCTACACCGGATACCTGGAACCGGCGGACGGGGAAACGGAGCACCTGATCACCCTCCGCAACGACGCGTTCCGGAAGGCGGTGGCGCACGCCAAGGAGTTCCTCTTCGGGACCCAGTAGCGTCAGCCCGGGAAGGTGCCGGCTCCGCTTCCCAGCAGGCTGCGGGTCAGGGATTCGGCGTCAGCCATCAGTTCCTGTACGGCTGCCGCCAGGTGGGCGTCCGTCACGGGAACCCCTGCCCCCGCCGCGGCCACCACGGCACGACGGACCAGTTCCCGGGCGAAGGAGGCGGTGGTTCCCTCGGTCCGTTCTGCGGCATCCTGGAGGGCTGCCGCACTGAATCCGGCCCGGCGGCTGTACAGCCGGAGAAGTTCAACGCGTTCAGGCAGCGCCGGCAGGGGAATCTCCACTGCGAGGTCCACCCTGCCGGGGCGTTGTGCCAGTGCCCGCTCCAGCAGGTCCGGCCGGTTGGTGGTGAGGATGAAGGCCACATCCGCGTCCTGGTCCAACCCGTCCATCGCGTCCAGCACCTCGAACAGAAGCGGCTGCGGCCCATGGCCAAAGCTTCTGTCCTCAGCAATAAGGTCGCAGTCCTCCAACACCACGATCGACGGCTGGAGGGCCCGTGCCATGCGCGCGGCCTCTGAAATCCGGGCGAGTGAACCGCCCGCAAGCAGGATCACCGTGACGCCCGCGCTTTGGCCGAGGAGGTAGCGGACGGTGTGCGTCTTTCCGGTTCCTGGCGGCCCGTACAGCAGGACGCCCCGCTTGAGGTGTTGCCCGTAGTTCCTGAGGGACTCCCGGTGCGTGGCTATCCCTACCGTGTGGGCGGCCAGCTTCTGCAGCAGCCCCGGCGGCAGGATCACTTCCGGGGCGGCCAGCCGGGGCCGGTGATGGAAGGTCACCCCGCCGCTGCTGGGCCCGAATTCGCCAACGGTCAACGAAACAACCTGCCCCCTTATCACGCTCTGGCTGTCCATCCGCCGCCGGTACCCCGCCAGGAAAGCGGCGCTGGTCTCTGCGCTTCCGGCCACGATTTCCAGCGAAGCGGACTGCCGGCCGGCACGCGGATCCGCCGCCCGCTGCAAAACGGCAACCCTGCCGCCGTCGTACGTAAAAAGCCGCAGCCCGAAGCCCACCGCCTGCCGCTGGGAGTCCGGGCCCACGGCGAGGTTTACGTAGTCCGGCTGGGCCAGCGGAAACTGGGGAAAAAGTTGCGACTGCTGAACCATGTCACTGAGCGATGCATGGTGCCGCTGCCCGCCCCCGCCGATCCCAACGAGCCTGCTTTCCGGGTCCAGGGCGGCCAGCGCGGCAAGGACAATGTCGGCATCGACGAACCTGTGGGACGGAACCTGCTCCTCCACCATGGCCAGCTGTTCGGCCGGCAGTTCCAGGTGCTCCGTCAGTGCGTCCAGAAGCTGCGTCCCGGCGTTGGCCCTGTGGCGGTCCGCCTGCGCCAGCTCCACCAGCGCCGCGAAACTTTCGATGAACTTCCCCAGTTTTTCATCCATGCCCAGACCCTAGCAGTACCGCCTGTCAGCACCGCCGGACGCGTTGTCCGGCTCCGGGACCGGCGGGCAGGCGTTGGAACCGTTCCAGCTCGTCAGGCGTTCATTGCTGTGCCATCCTTACACGTACTGATCCACGCTCCGCTACAAAAGGCCCGCCGATGCACATCACCGCCAAAGACCTCGCCGCCCTTATCCCGCCGGGTTTCACGCTGGGCGTTGCCACAGCGGCTTTCCAGATCGAAGGCGCCCTCGAGGAGGACGGCCGCGGGCCGGCCGGCTGGGATGTGTTTTCGGCCAAGGACGGGGCCATCGTCGAGAACCACAGCCCGGTCACAGCCTGCGACCACTACCACCGGATGCCGCAGGACGTGGCGCTGATGAAGCAGCTGGGGGTGGATTCCTACCGGTTCTCCTTTGCCTGGCCCCGGATCCAGCCCACGGGGAGCGGTCCCGCAAACCGTGCCGGACTGGACTTCTACGACCGGCTCCTGGACGAACTGCTGGCCAACGGCATTTCCCCCATGGCCACGATCTACCACTGGGACACCCCGCTGGCCCTTGACGAGGCCGGCGGCTGGATGAACCGTGACACTGCCTACCGGCTGGGTGAGTATGCGGCCATCCTGGCCGAGGCCTTTGGCGACCGGGTGGCCCGCTGGTGCACCATCAACGAGCCCGCAACGGTCAGCACCAACGGCTACTCGCTGGGCCTGCACTCACCTGGCAAGGAACTGCTGCTGGGCGCGTTTCCCACGGTGCACCACCAGCTCCTTGGACACGGGCTCGCCGTGCAGGCGCTGCGCGCGGCGAAGGTCCCCGGCGAGATCGGCATGACCAATGTCTACTCGCCCATGGTGCCGAACTCCATCAACCCGCTGGACCGGATCAGCGCCGGGCTTATGGACCTGGCGCAGAACCGGCTCTACGCGGACCCCGTGCTGACCGGCAAATACCCTGACCTGATCCGGGCCGCGAAGTTCTTCAGCTCGTTCGAGAGCCCGGAAGAGGACATGGACATCATTTCCCAGCCGCTCGACTTCTACGGGCTCAACTACTACATGCCCACAAAGGTGGCAGTGGGGCCGGGCGGCGGTGCCGTTCCTGCCAGCATGGCTGAAGCCATGGGCAGCGACCTGAGCGCGGCGGGCAACGGCGGAACACCGTTCCACGTGGAAACCTGGCCCGAGGCCGACATCACCGCCTACGGCTGGCCGGTCAAGCCGGAGTACATGGCTGTGGCTTTGAAGGAGATGGGCGAGCGCTACCCCAACCTTCCGCCGGTCATCCTCACCGAGGGCGGGGCCAGCTTCGAGGACATCATCGTCAGGGACAAGTCCACCAACACCAAGTTCATCCCGGACGAGCGCCGGCTCAAGTACCTCTCCGACCACCTCGAAGCGGCGCTGCGGGCCACGGCGCCGGGCGGAGAAGCTGAATCCGTGGACCTGCGCGGGTACTACGTGTGGTCGCTCCTGGACAACTTCGAGTGGTCCGCCGGCTACAATCAGCCCTTCGGGCTCCTGCACGTAGATTTCGAGACGCTGGAAAGGACGCCCAAGGCCTCCTACTTCTGGTTCCAGGAACTTATTGAGGAACGCGACCTGGCAGCGGCAGCCACTGCGGCGATCGCGGAGGCCGTAGCAGGCGGGGACGTGGAGGTGGACGTCCTGGGCACCGACGTGCTGGGCACCGACGCCGTGGGCAGTGGCGTTGTGGACGGCGCGTCCGACGGCGATGTTCCCGCCCTGGGTGCCAGCGCCTAGGAAAGTGCCGGCGGGCCGGCCTCTTGGGGCAGGTTCAGAGCAGGTCCAGCAGGGCGAGCTGCTTGGCGATGCCGGCGCCGTCGGGTGAATAGATCCACGGCACCTTGGACGTAGTGTGGTCCCCGTCCTCGGAGTGGCCGCCGGCGAACACCGACTCGCTGATGGACAGCTGGCGGATGGCGATCGCCGCCACCTTGTCCGGATTCTCCTGCGCGAAACCCGAGTAGATGGCCTCGTCGTGCTGGCCGTTGTCGCCGATCAGCAGCCACCGCATGTCCGGGAATTCCTTGGCGAGCCGCTCCAGGTTGCGGTGCTTGTGCTCTTGGCCGCTGCGGAACCACCGGTCCTGGGTCAGGCCCCAGTCCGTCAGGAGCAGGGCCCCGGAGGGATACATGTTCCGGTTCAGGAACCGGGCCAGGGTGGGAGCCGCATTCCAGGGGCCGGTGGAGAGGTAGATGACCGGCGCGTCCGGGTGTTCGATGGTGAGCCTGTCCAGCAGGACGGCCATGCCTGGCGTGGCCATGCGGGCCCGTTCGCTCAGCACGAAGGTATTCCAGAGGGCCAGGAAGGGCCTGGGCAGGGCCGTGACCATAACCGTGTCGTCAATATCGGAGACGATGCCGAACTTCACGTCGGGGGCGATCACCTGGATCAGGGCCTCCACCGGTTCGGTTCCTTCGGCCCGCAGGACAGCCGTATGCCAGCCCGGCGAGAGCTGGACGCTCACTTCGGTGTCGATGATTCCGCCGCGGTCTGCACGGACATGGGTGGTGACATCGCCGATGGTGATCTCGACGTCGGTGAACTGCAGGGGGACGCTGGTGAAGGCGCGCCAGCCGCGGACGTTCTGGTTGCCGTTCCGGGCCGCATGCTCTGCTTTGCTGCCCGGCAGCGGCTTCTGCGTCAACAGGACCCGGCCCAGTACCCGCACCAAGGTGGTGGAACCGTAACCCTGGTAAGCGATGGTCTGCGGGACGAAATGCCAGCGCTTGGCCAGCTGGATGCGCACGCTGTTGAGGGCGTCCGAGATCCGGTGCGCCAGCTTAAAGACGCTGTTTCCGGAGAGCAGGGCGTGGTCCGTCAATCGCTGCCCATGCGCGGTTGCAGGGTTCCGGGGCGGGTTGTGGGGAGCCGTGTCCATGGCACCACTCTGCCACAGGCTGTCCCGCATGGGCCTCCTCCGGCGGCGTTGCCGTCCTTCCGTGACGTCAGCCCTCTCCCAGGAACCCGCGCAGGGTCTCGGCGTTGCGCACTGCGTTGCCTCCGCCGTCGTTATTGAAATAGGCGTACACGTCCAGCCCGTTGCCCGCCCACTCCCGGATCCTCGCCGCCCACCAATGCAGGTCGTCGTCCGAATACGAGCCGGCGTACAGGTGCTGATGGTCGGGCCCGTGCAGCCGGACGTAGGCGAACGGGGCCGTGGTCCGCAGGATGCACGGCAGGTTGGCGCCGCTCATCACGCAGTAGGCGGCCTGATGGCGTTCCAGTAACGAATACACCTCCGGGTTCTCCCAGCTGGGGTGCCGGAACTCCACAGCCACCCGGATCCAGCCAGGTACTGCCGCCAGGAAGTACTCCAGCCGTGCGTCATCCCGTTCCATCTGCGGCGGCAGTTGGACCAGCAGGACCGCCCGTTTGTCCCCGAGTTCGTGCCAGCACCGCGTAATGCGCTCCAGCCACACCTCCGGTTCGAACAGCTTCCGGGCGTGGGTCAGGCCGCGCGGTGCCTTCACGGACATGGTGAAGCCGTGCGGCAGCCGCTGGTTCCAGCCCGCAAACGTTGTGTCCCGCGGCCAGCGGTAGAAGCTGGCGTTCAGCTCAACGGTGCTGAACCGGGAAACGTAGTGCTTGAGCCGGTCCTTCGGAGGGAGGCCGGGAGGGTAGAGGACGTTTTCCCAGTGATCGTAACTCCATCCCGAGGTGCCGATATGGATTGCCATCATTCCTCCCCGGAAGTCTGCTGCCCGGCCGTAGCTTCAGGCTACACCGGCCATGCCCTTCCCTTTCCGGACGGCTGTGGCAGGGTAAGGACATGGCGCTAATTGAGGATTATGCGGTTGTCGGCGACCTCCAGACGGGTGGCCTGATCAGCAAGGAAGGCTCGATCGACTGGCTTTGCCTTCCCCGGTTCGATTCCCCTGCCTGCTTCAACGCGCTGCTGGACACTCCGGAGGCCGGGCGCTGGCTGTTGGCTCCTGCGGCCGGGGGAGCGTGTACCCGAAGAGGGTACCGCGAGGGCACGCTGGTGCTGGAGACGGAGTGGGAAACGCCCGACGGGACGGTCCGGGTCATCGATTTCATGCCGCCGCGCGACTCCGTGGCGGACATCGTCCGCATCGTGGAAGGCGTGAGCGGCAGCGTCAGGATGCACAGTGAACTGGTCCTCCGCTTTGATTACGGGCACATCATTCCCTGGGTCCGCCGGGACCAGCTGGGACTCCACGCCATTGCCGGGCCGGACGCCGTCTACCTGGTGACGCCGGCGCCCCTTCACGGGGAGAACATGCACACGGTCAGCGATTTCACCGTCGAGGCCGGAGACCGGGTCCCGTTTGTGCTCACCTGGGCGCCAAGCCACGTTGGCAGGCCGCATACCGTCGACGCCGAGGAAGTCCTTCGCACCACGCATGCCTTCTGGCGCGGCTGGGCTTCCCAGTGCACCGTCAAGGGGGAGTACCGGGAGGCGGTGGTGCGTTCCCTGGTGACCCTGAAGGCCCTGACCTATGCGCCCACCGGCGGGATCGTGGCGGCGGTGACCACCTCGTTGCCGGAACACATTGGCGGCCCGCGCAACTGGGACTACCGCTACTGCTGGTTGCGGGACGCCACCATGACGCTGCAGGCCCTCATGGCCGCCGGATATACGGCGGAAGCTGCGGCCTGGCGGGATTGGCTGCTCCGTGCCGTGGCGGGTGACCCGGCCGACCTGCAGATCATGTACGGCATCCACGGCGAGCGGCGCCTGCCGGAAATGGAACTTCCCTGGTTGAAGGGTTATGAGAATTCATCCCCCGTGCGGATCGGCAACGGTGCGGCCGAGCAGCTGCAGCTCGACGTCTGGGGAGAGGTGCTCGACTGCCTTGCCCTGACCCGGAATTCGCTGCTGAAGCACCCGGACGAGGCATGGGATGTGCAGCTTGCCCTGATGGAACACCTGGAAACCATCTGGGACCAGCCGGACAACGGTCTCTGGGAAATGCGCGGCCCGCGCCGCCATTTCACGCATTCCAAGGTGATGGCCTGGGTGGCGGCTGACCGGATGGTGAAAGGTGTCCGGGAGTCGGGCCTTCCGGGGCCCGTGGAACGCTGGGAACGGCTGCGGGAGACCATTCACAAGGACGTTATGGCCAACGGCTTCGACCCGGTCCGCAATACTTTCGTCCAGTCCTATGGCCGGCCGGAGCTGGATGCCAGCCTCCTCCTGATTCCGCGCGTGGGCTTCCTGCCCCCGGACGATCCCCGGGTGATCGGGACCATCGAGGCCATCCAGCGCGAACTCACGGAGGACGGCTTCGTGCTGCGTTACCGTCCGGAAGAGAGCGACGACGGCCTGCCGGGGGACGAGGGCATCTTCGTGGCGTGCTCCTTCTGGCTGGTGGAGGCGCTGCTGGGGGCCGGCAGGCACGAGGAATCGCGGAAACTGTTTGAGCGCCTGCTGGAACTGCGGAACGACGTGGGGCTGCTGAGTGAGGAATGGGCCGTGAAAGCCGGCCGGCAGCTGGGCAACACGCCTCAGGCGTTCAGCCACTTTGCGCTTGTGACTAGCGCCCTGGAGCTTCATCAGGATACGGTTCGGCGAAGTGACACCCCCATTCCGCCGGAGCTGGCGGAGCCGTGCTGAGGCGGTGCGGTCAGGGGGCGGCTTCTCCTTCGCGGAATAGATAAGTATACTTACTAACACCTCATGGAGAGTGCTCCAACGAAGCACAACGCCGTGACCGACGGAGGAGTGATATTAATGGCCGGGTATTTTGAGCTCGTGGACGCGCCTGACGGCGGCTACAGGGTCCGGATGCTGGATGGAGCCGGGAGCCTGATGGCCATCTCGGTCACCTTTCCCACCAAAAGGGCTGCAGTGGCAGGCGTGGCGATGGCCCGTGAAATTGCCGGTACGGGACTGATCCGGGACAAGAGCCGCGACGGCGCCGGGACCGTCATCAGGGAGCGCGTCCGTCCCGTGAACTCCGCCAAGGAGGAAGCCGCCCTCCAAAAGAAGGTTCCTTCAGCCCGCCGGGCAGCGGTGGGCTGATGGGTCCGCTGCATACTGCACCCCCTGGCGGCCGACGCCGGGGGGTTCTTTTTGACGTTGACGGGACCTTGATCGACTCGTCCTACATCCACACCATCTCCTGGTGGGGCGCCTTTCGGCAGCAGGGCTACGACATCCCGATGGCGTCCATCCACCATTTCGTGGGAATGGGCGGCGACCGGCTGGTGGACAGCCTCCTGCCCGGGGAGCGCGACCGTTCCGCCGACCCGGACATCATGGCCAGCCACGGCGCACTGTACGCCTCCCACTGGCCGGCACTCCGGCCTTTTGATGGTGTGAAAGACCTCCTGGCGCAGTGCCATGCCGGGGGACTGGCCGTTGCCCTGGCTTCTTCCGCGCGCAAGAAGGACCTGGAGGTCATGAAGGGCATCCTGGATGCCGATGCGTTCATTGATGGCGCCACGAGCGCCAACGACGCCAAGGAAAGCAAGCCCTCCCCGGACATCCTGGTGGCCGCTCTGGAGGCGATCGGCGTCCGGGCGGCAGACGCCGTTTTTGTGGGCGACGCCGTCTGGGACATGAAGGCTGCGGCAGCCCTCGGGATCCCCGCTGTTGCCGTCAGGTGCGGAGGAATCAACGCAGCTGAACTTCGGGAGGCGGGGGCCGTGGAGGTCTACGATGGGCCGGCGGACCTTCTCCGGAACCTCAACTCGAGCGCCATTGGCCGGCTCATCGCTAGGACCTGAGGACCTTCCCTAGACTGCCTGCCCGCCGGCCACCGCGTCTTCGTCCCCCTGGTTCGCGGGCTTAGCCCAGGACACCGCTACCTTGACGGAGCCGTCGTCGTTCCTCTCGATGTCTGTGACGATATCGGACACGCTGGCACCCATCTCCACAATACGGTGGCGGTATGAGTTGACCAGCTCCTCGAGGCTGGCCTCCGTCCACTCGCCCGGCCGCATGCGCGTGGAAATTTCAACGGGTTCGGGCTGATAGAGCGACATGGCGTTCCTCTTTCACACATAGCGGCGGAGCTGGCCCTTCCCACGCTAGAAGCCCGAAGCGGGGACGGCAAGTATTTAGTCAGCCTGCTTACTTTTTTCCGCTGAAGTCGATACCGTCGAGGGATGGGCTCCAGCCCGGACTGAAGGCGAAACCTCCAGAAAGGCGAATTGTGAAAGCACTGACATGGCAAGGAAAACGCTCCGTAAGCGTCCAGGAAGTACCGGACCCTATGATCCAGGAGCCCACTGACGCCATAATCCGGATCACCTCCACGGCTATCTGCGGCTCCGACCTGCACCTGTACGAGGTGCTGGGCCCGTACATGCACAAGGGCGACGTGATCGGCCACGAACCCATGGGCATCGTGGAGGAAGTGGGCAGCGCCGTCACCAACCTGCGCAAAGGCGACCGGGTGGTGGTTCCCTTCAACATCGCCTGCGGCCACTGCTATATGTGTTCACTGGGCCTGCAATCCCAGTGCGAAACCACCCAGGTCAAGGACAAGGGATCCGGCGCGGCGCTCTTTGGCTACTCGGAACTCTACGGTTCCGTCCCCGGCGGCCAGGCCGAGTACCTGCGCGTGCCGCACGCGGATTACGGCCCGGTGAAGGTAGGAACGGAACTTCCGGATGAGCGGTACTTGTTCCTCTCCGACATTCTTCCCACTGCCTGGCAGGCCGTGGAATACGCCGACACTCCCGCGGGCGGCACCCTGGCTGTGTTCGGCCTTGGCCCGGTGGGCCAGTTCGCCGGACGGATCGGCGTCCAGCGCGGGCTTCGCGTCATAGGTATCGACCCCGTTCCGGAACGCCGCGCCATGGCTGCGCGGCACGGTGTGGAAACGCTCGATTACGGCAAAGGCGTGGCGGACGAACTGCGGGAGATGACGGCCGGAAGGGGTCCGGACGCGGTGGTGGACGCCGTCGGAATGGAAGCCCACGGGTCTCCGGCAGCCGGCTTTGCCCACCAGGCGCTGGGGCTCCTGCCGGACAAGCTGGCCCAGAAAGCCATGGAAACCGCGGGGGTGGACCGCCTCGCCGCATTGCACACGTCCATAGATGCGGTCCGCCGCGGCGGAACGCTCTCGCTGAGCGGCGTATACGGTGGCCAGGCCAGCCCCATGCCCATGCTCACCATGTTCGACAAGCAGCTCCAGGTCCGGATGGGGCAGTGCAATGTGCGCCGCTGGACTGACCAGCTGCTTCCCATGGTGGAGGACGACGCCGATCCGTTGGGCGTGATGGACCTGGTCACCCACCGTTCGGGGCTGGAAGGGGCACCCGCCCTGTACGAGAAGTTCCAGAAGAAGGAGGACGGCTGCATCAAGGTGGTCCTGAACCCCTAGCCTGCCGGGCACAGACTGTTCAGGGCTTCCTGCGCCACGTCCTGCATTTCGAGGATCAGCGGATTGAGCTCAAGGGTGGGCGGCGCGGGCGGGTAGGCAACTGACATCGCCAGTTGCCTGCTGCCGTCCTCGCTGGTCATCGCGATCGTGCCGTAACCGTCGGTGTCACCGGGAAGGCCGTAGTAGAAGCGGTTGTTGCAGGTGTTGTTCCAGCGCCGCAGGGCAAAGCCGTAGTACTGCGAGTAGCCGCCCTTCATGGCCGTCACACTGTCCGGCGGGAGCAGTCTTCCCTGCAGCAGCGCGGCGTAGAAGGTGTTCACTTCCTCCACGGTTGACAGGGCTCCGCTGGAGGGTGATTCTGCCTGCGATGCCAGCATGCTGGCGTCCCTTCGGGTGCCCTCGATGATGACGTAGCCGTGAACCATGCCTGCGGGCGGAAAGCCCCCCAGCCGGGTTGTTCGGAGGCCGAGGGGACGGGCGATGTCCTCCGCGAGGACCTGGGCGATGCTCCGGCCGCGGAGCCGCTCAACCATCAGGGCAAGAGCCGCGTAGTTGGAACGGGAATAGTCGAAAATCCGTGCCAGCCGGCCGTCCCACCGCACGGTGGCAGCGAGGGCAAGCTGCTGCTCAAGGCTGAGTGCGCGGTTGGCCGTTTCTTCCCAATGCCCGCTGGCCAGAAGGGGGACGGAGAAGTCGGGCAGGCCGGATTCGTGCGTCAGAAGCTGGCGTACTGTGACGGGGCCGGGCGGATGCAGGACGCTGCCGAACTCGGGCAGGTAGGTACTGACCTGGCTGTCCAGGTCCAGTTTCCCTTCCCCGGCCAGCTTCATCACCGAAACAGCGATGAAGGTCTCGGTGATGCCGCCTATCCGGACGGGATCGGAAACCGAGACCTGGCCGCCCGTTTCCAAGCTGCGAACGCCGGCAGCGTGGTTCCAGGACTCGCCTTTGTCCTTGACCGAGATCAGTACTGCGGGCGCACCTTCCTCCAGCATCCGCGCGCTGAAAGCCTCCAGCAGGGCAAAGGCGGCGGACTGGTCCGGCTCCGGAGGTTCGGGCTCGCCGGTGCAGCCCGCGGAAGTGGCGGCCAGCAGGACGGCACACACGGCGGCGGCAATCCGCCTCCACGTGCCACCCCGGCGTGTGCCCATGCCACCCATTTTCCCCCTCCCAACCAGGTAGCGCTAAGTGTCGTTTTGGAGCCCCAAAACGACACTTAGCGCTACTCAGTTGGGAGGGGAGGGGTGCTTAGGTGAGGCGCACCTGGCGGTTCATGTCCTTGTACAGCAGGTACCGGAACTCGCCCGGGCCGCCGGCGTAGCAGGCCTGCGGGCAGAAGGCGCGCAGCCACATGAAGTCGCCGGCCTCCACCTCAACCCAGTCGTTGTTCAGCAGGTACATGGCCTTGCCCTCCAGGACGTACAGGCCGTGCTCCATGACGTGGGTTTCCGGGAACGGGATGACGCCGCCGGGCTGGAACGTCACGATGTTGACCTGCATGTCGTGGGCCAGGTCATTGGAGTCCGTGAAGCGGGTGGTCTTCCAGACGTCGTTGGTGTCCGGCATCGACGTGGGCTCCACGTCCTTTTCGTTGGTGACGAAGGACTTGGCCTCGTAGCCCTCAAGGCGCTCGTAGGCCTTGCGGATCCAGTGGAAGGACACGACGTCGTCCGAAACGTTCTCCAGGCCCCACTCCGAACCGGCGGCCAGGTAGGCGTAGCCGCCTTCCTCCATCTGGTGCAGTTCGCCGTCCAAGGTGAGGTTGAGTTTGCCGCGGGTCACGAAAACGACGCCTTCGACGCCGGCTTCGAACTCCGCCTTGGGGGCGCCGCCGCCCGGGGCGATCTCCACTATCAGCTGCGAGAAGGTGGTGGCGAAGCCCGAGATGGGCCGGGCGATGATCCAGGAGCGGGTGTTCGAAAAGCCCGGCAGGTTGGACGTGACGATGTCCGTCATCACGCCCTTCGGGATCACCGTGTACGCCTCGGTGACGATGGCACGTTCAGTTGTCAGGTGCGTCTGCGGCGGCAGCCCGCCGGTGGGGGAGTAGTACTTGCCCATCAAATTTCCTTTGCTTACGAGTTGGAAGTGGTGGCGAGCCGCGGGTGCGCGAGTGCGGTGAGCTGCGGAAGTCCGACGCCGGCAAGCGCCTGGACCTCTTCGGCACCGACAGCACCGCATTGGACGCCACGCAGGACGAAGGCGGCGAGGGCACGGGCGGTGGCGGGCTCGTCCATGACGCCACCTTCGGTCCGCTCCACATAGTTGCGAAGGCGGGCGGCCGCGGCCGGAAGGCCCTCGCGGTAAAAGGCGTAGGTGGCGGCGAAGCGGCTGGGCAGCTGTGCCGGGTGCAGGTCCCAGCCCTGGTAGTAGCCGCGCTCCAGCGACCGCCGGACCAGCCGGCCGTGCAGCTGCCAGGCATTCTCCACGTTGTCACCCACAGGGATGATGTTGGTGGACCCGTCGGAGAGTCGGATGCCGGTGCCGGCCACGGCCAGCTGCATGACCTCCTTGGCGAAGTCGGCCACCGGGTGTTCCATGGACTGGTACTCCGCCGAGATCTGCAGCGACGCAGAGTAGTCGTACGTGCCGTAGTGCAGCCCGCTGATCCGGCCCGGCACGGCGTGCGGCAGCTGCGCCACCGGCGACGTTCCCTCCGGTCCCAGGATCAGCTGCGGGGTTTCCACCTGCACCTCGAAACGGAGCCGTCCGGAGGGGAGCGAGTGCACTTCCTCCAACCGGGACACGGCGTAGTCCATTGCTTGCACCTGGGCCACCGTGGTGACCTTGGGCAGGGTCAGGACCAGCCCTTCGGGGAGTTCTCCGGCCGCCGCGAGGCCGGAGACAAACAGGTCCAGCGTGCGCAGTCCGCGGGCCCTGGTGGGCGCTTCGAAGCACTTGAACCGGATGCCGATGAACGGGGGAGCGGACCCGGCAGCGACTGCCTTGGCCACCGCGGAAGCCGCAGTCACCGCGGCGGCGTCCTCGGCGTCGTCGCCCCTGTCCCCGAAGCCATCCTCAAAATCGAGCCGCAGGTCCTCGATGGGCTCGCTGGAAAGCTTGGCCTCGACGCGCGGGGCTACGGCCTCGGCGAGGCCGGCGTCCTGGCCCAGGAGCGAGCCAAGCCTTTCGAACCCGCCGTGGGCCTCCGCCGTCGCCAGCGCCTGGGCACCCCAGTCAGCAGCGAACGACGGCGTAAAGCGGTCCGCGGGCACGTATACCGTGTGGACGGGCTGGCGGGAGCCGTCGTCGCCCGGGTAGTTCTGCTCCAGCAGGCGGTCGGTTGCGGCCAGCTGCCCGTCGATGTGTGCCAGGTCCCCGGCAGAGAGCGAGGGCTTGGGTGATGCTGCCATGCCTCAGCCCACCAGTTCGTAGGCGGGGGTGGTGAGGAAGTCGGTGTAGTCCTCCGAGAGGCAGATGTCGGCAATCAGTTCGCTGGCCGGCTGGTAGTAGCGCCGGAACGCCTCGTCACCGAACTCGGTGCGGAGCCGTTCGGTTTCTTCGCCGAGGATCCGCTCCACGAGCTCGCGGGTGACCGTGTTGCCGGTGTCCGCGAGCACTGACTTGTTCCGGATCTGCTGCCACACCTGGGACCGGGAGATCTCCGCCGTCGCGGCATCCTCCATCAGGTTGTGGATGGCCACGGCGCCGTTCCCGGACAGCCAGACCGCCGTGTAGGCCACGGCGACGTAGAGGTTCAGCCGCAGCCCGGCCTCGGTCACCTGGCCGTCGGCGGAGGAGACATCCAGCAACTGTTCTGCCGTGACGTTGACCTCCGGGCGCTGCTTGTCCACCTGGTTCGGTTTGTCTCCCAGCACCGAGTCAAAGACCTCGCGGCAGGTCGGTACCAGGTCCGGGTGCGCCACCCAAGAACCGTCAAAGCCGTCGTTCGCCTCGCGGGTCTTGTCCGCGCGGACCTTGGCGAAGGCTGCCTCGGTAACCTCAGGGTGCCGCCGGTTGGGAATGACTGCCGCCATGCCGCCCATGGCGAAGGCACCGCGCTTGTGGCAGGTTTTCACCAGCAGTTCGGTGTAGGCACGCATGAACGGGGCAGTCATGGCAACGGAAGCGCGGTCCGGGAGCACAAACTCCTCGCCGGCGTCGCGGAAGTACTTGATGATGCTGAACAGGTAGTCCCAGCGGCCGGCGTTCAGGCCCGAGGCGTGGTCGCGCAGTTCGTAGAGGATCTCGTCCATCTCGAAGGCTGCCGGGATGGTCTCGATCAGCACAGTGGCCCTGACGGTGCCCTGGCCCAGTCCCAGGTAGTCCTGCGCGAAAACGAACACATCGTTCCAGAGCCGGGCTTCGAGGTGGCTTTCCATCTTGGGCAGGTAGTAGTACGGTCCCTGCCCATTGAGCACCAGCTGCTTGGCAACATGGAAGAAGTGCAGGCCGAAGTCCACCAGCGCACCGACGGCCGGTTCGCCGTTGACCAGCAGGTGCTTTTCCTGCATGTGCCAGCCACGGGGGCGGGCCACCACGACGGCGAGCGGCGCGTCCGTGCGGAGCCGGTACTCCTTGCCCTCGTCCGAGGTGTAGCTGAGGGTGCCCTGGGCGGCATCGCGGAGGTTCAGGATAGCGTCGATGACGTTGCCCCAGGTGGGGGTGCTGGCGTCCTCGAGGTCCGCGAGCCACACCTTGGCGCCGGAGTTCAGTGCATTGATGGCCATCTTCGCCGGCGAGGCCGGCCCGGTCATCTCGACCCTGCGGTCCTGCAAGGCGGCCGGGGCGGGCGCAACCTTCCAATCGCCGTCGCGCACGTCCTTGGTCTCCGGCAGGAAGTCCAGCTTGCCGGTCTCCGCGACGCGCTGCCGCTTGGCGGCACGGGCCTGCAGGAGTTCGTTGCGCGTGCCGGCGAAGCGGTTGTGCAGTTCCTCCACGAAGGCCAGTGCCTTGGGGGTGAGGATTTCCTCCGCGCGGTCGATGGGCCGGGGGTCTGTGACAGTGATGGCCATTTCTGGTCCTTTCCTTGTGCTGGAGTCAGGCGGTGAATCAGGCGCTGGCCAGGGCGGCAACGGGAGCCGCAGTGTCCGGTTCCGCTGAAGTTGCCGCGTTGGCGGCGTGGGCGGCAGCGGCAACTGCGGAGGCAACATCGGCGGCCACATGCGGATCGAAGACGCTGGGGATAATGTAGCTGGCATTGAGCTCGTCGTCAGCCACGCGGTTGGCGATCGCCTCCGCGGCGGCCACCAGCATCTCCGGAGTGATGTCCGAGGCTCCGGCGTCGAGCAGGCCGCGGAAGAAGCCCGGGAACGCCAGCACGTTGTTGATCTGGTTGGGGAAGTCGCTGCGGCCCGTGGCCACCACGGCGGCGTGCTTTGCCGCAATGACGGGATCAATTTCCGGCGTCGGGTTGGCCATGGCGAACACGATGGCGTTCGGTGCCATGGCTGCCACCTGCTCTTCACCGATGACGTGCGGTGCGCTGACGCCGATGAAGACGTCGGCGCCGACGAGGGCCTCGTGCAGGGTGCCGGCGAAGCCTTCCTCGTTGGTGTTTGCCGCGATCCAGCTCCGGTGCTCGTCCCCGTAGGTTTCGCCCGAGTGGATGGCGCCGGAGCGGCCGGCGGCGATGATGTGCCGTGCACCCTGGGCCTTGAGGAGCTGGATGATGGCCGAACCGGCGGCGCCGACGCCCGAGACGACAATCTTCACCTCGCTGAGCTTCTTGTCCACCACGCGCAGTGCGTTGACCAGGGCTGCAAGGGTGACGATCGCGGTGCCGTGCTGGTCATCGTGGAACACCGGGATGTCCAGTTCCTCGCGGAGCCGGTTCTCGATCTCGAAGCAGCGCGGGGCGGCGATGTCCTCCAGGTTGATGCCGCCGTAGACCGGGGCCATGGCCTTGGCGATCATGATGATTTCCTCGGTGTCCTGGGTGTCCAGGCAGACGGGCCAGGCGTCCACGTTGGCGAACTGCTTGAAGAGGGCGGCCTTGCCTTCCATGACGGGAAGGGCCGCGGCCGGGCCGATGTTGCCCAGGCCCAGGACGGCGGAACCGTCGGTGAGGACGGCGATGGTGTTGCGCTTGACGGTGAGGTTGCGGGCTGCCGCGGGGTCCTCGGCGATGGCCAGGCAGACGCGGGCGACGCCGGGGGTGTAGGCGCGGGAGAGGTCGTCGCGGTTGCGCAGGGCTACCTTGGGGACGACTTCCAGCTTGCCGCCCAAGTGCATGAGGAAGGTGCGGTCGGAAACGTGCTGGACCGTGACGCCATCGAGCGCGTTGAGGGCGTCCTTGACGCGGGCGGCGTGCTCGTCGTCCGTGGTGTTGCAGGTGACGTCCACGACGAGGGTTTCGTGGTGGGACTCGCTGACATCCAGTGCGGTGATGGCCGCGCCCGCAGCGCCAACGGCGGCGGCGAGCTCA
The DNA here is from genome assembly GCF_000189535.1 of Pseudarthrobacter phenanthrenivorans Sphe3. Taxonomy (NCBI): domain Bacteria; kingdom Bacillati; phylum Actinomycetota; class Actinomycetes; order Micrococcales; family Micrococcaceae; genus Pseudarthrobacter; species Pseudarthrobacter phenanthrenivorans. The sequence continues at coordinate 3,562,947 of NC_015145.1, read as the reverse complement.
CTGGTGGCGCTGAAGCTCGAGGGCGCTTCCACGCGCAGGGTGATCGAATTTCCGGGGCTGGGGTTCGCCATTGAATGTCCTCCTGTTGGGCCCGGGACCGGGCGTCTGCTCAATCAAAACTTTTCGTATTATGGATATTATTATCTGCAAGATGGAAACACAAGCCCCCGCAATGCGACTGTTTCACGTGCATCGCGGACTCCGTGCCTGTGCTGTATGTTGGGTGTTCTAAGCAATTCTTTTCACGATGCGGATAAGAGTTGTCGGATTCCGAGCCACAGGAGACAACGGAATGGCAGAAAAAGCGTCGGGCGGCGTGCAGTCGGTGGAGCGCGTCTTCGAACTGCTGGAGCTCATCACGGACGCCGGTGGCGACGTTACGCTCAGCGAGCTCTCCTCGTCCACGGACCTCCCCCTGCCCACCATCCACCGCCTGTTGCGGACCCTGGTATCGCTGGGTTACATCCGGCAGCTGCCCAACCGGCGCTACGCCCTGGGCCCCCGGCTGATCCGCCTGGGTGAGGGTGCCAACAAGCAGCTCGGCGCCGTGGCGCGGCCCCAGCTGAAGACGCTGGTGGACAGGCTGGGGGAGACCTCCAACATGGCCGTCCTTGACTCGGACATGGTCATCTATGTGGCCCAGGTGCCGTCGCTGCACTCCATGCGCATGTTCACCGAGGTGGGCCGGCGCGCCCACACCCACGCCACCGGCGTCGGCAAGGCCATCCTGGCCCAGCTGGACGACGATACAGTGCGCGGCATCGTGGCCCGCGCCGGAATGCCCACCCCCACGCCCAAGAGCATTGGCGACGTGGAGGACCTGCTGGCCGACCTCAAGCTCATCCGCGAACGCGGCTACTCAATCGACGAGGAGGAGCAGGAGCTCGGCGTGCGCTGCTTCGCCATGGCTGTTCCCAACGCTCCCACCCCCACCGCCATTTCGGTGTCCGGACCCGTGTCCCGGGTGGACGAACACTTCGCGGACAAGGCGGTGCCCGTCCTGCGCGAGGCCGCCGAGGCCATCTCGCTGGAGATGAACCGCACCTGAGCCCTCGGCGAACCACGGACGACGGCGGCCCGCACCTTTTGCGAAAGGTGCGGGCCGCCGTCGCAGTTGGTGCCGCATGCGCTGCTGCTAGTGCTCTGACGCCTTCTCGGATGCCTGGACGGGGACTTCCTTGCCGTCGCAGTCGATGAGCTTGCCGTTTTCAAAGCGGTCGCCATGCTCAAGGCATTTCAGGTCTTCTTCCCGTATCACCCGGCCGGTGCCGGCAACAAAGACGGACTGGTTCTCCGAGTTGCCAGCCTTGAGGTGGTTGAACAGCAGGTTCAGCAGGATGGCCATCACGGCGGCGGAGCTGATGCCGGAGTGGAAAATGGTGCTGAACCAGGACGGGAACTGGTCATAGAAGCTGGGGGCGGCGATGGGAATCATGCCGAACCCGATGGACGCCGCCACAATGATCAGGTTCATGTTGTTCTTGTACTCCACCTTGGCCAGGGTGCGGATGCCGCTGGCGGCCACCGTCCCGAACAGGACGATGCCCGCACCGCCCAGCACCGCGGTGGGTACAGCTGCCACGACGCGGCCAAGAACAGGAAGCAGGCCCAGGATGACGAGGATGACGCCGCCTGCCGCCACCACGTAGCGGCTCTTAATCTTGGTCACCGCTACCAGGCCGACGTTCTGGGCGAAGGCACTTTGGGTGAAGGAGCCGAAAACGGGGGCGATGAGGCTGGAGCCCATGTCGGCGCGCAGGCCTGCCGCGATCCGCTTTGAGTCCACCTTGGTTCCGACGATCTCACCCACGGCCAGAATGTCAGCCATGGTCTCTGTCAGGATGACCAGGACGACGATCAGCATGGAGATAATGGCGGCGATTTCAAACGTTGGGGCACCGAGGTGGAACGGCGTGGGAAAGGCTGCGATCGGCCCCTCGCCCACCTTGGAAAAGTCCGCCATGCCGGTGGCTACGGCGATGATGGTGCCTCCAACCATGGCGAGGAGGATGGAGAGCCGTGAAATGGTGGCGCTGCCGACCTTGCTGAAGAGCAGGACCAGTGCCAGGGTGGCAGCTGCCAGGCCAATGTTGGCCATGCTGCCGTAGTTCTCGGCTTTTCGGTTGCCACCCATCGCCCAGTTTGCCGCGACCGGCATCAGCGTCAGGCCGATGGTGGTGATGACCGTGCCGGTCACGACCGGCGGGAAGAACCTGACGATCTTGGAAAAGACCGGTGCGATCAGGAGGCCGATGGCTGCCGAGACGATGACGGCACCGAAGACAGCGGGCAGTCCGCCGCCGCCGCTGACGATGGCCACCATGGTGGCGACGCTGGCGAATGACACGCCCTGGACGAGGGGAAGCTGGGATCCGAAGAACGGAATCCCGATGGTCTGCAGCAGGGTAGCCAGACCGCCCATGAAAAGTGCTGCGGCAATCAGGACTCCAATATCGGCGGGGGAAAGCCCCGCCGCCTGGCCCACGATCAGCGGGACGGCGATGATACCGCCGTACATGGTCAGGACATGCTGGAATCCGTAGGCAAAGCTGCTACCGATGGAAAGCCGTTCGTCCTCGGGCCGGTCTGTGGCGGGACGCCTGCCGCGTTGCTTGGTGGTGGCTTTGAGGGGGTTCTTGATGTTCATGGCAGACTTTCTGGTTCATGGCAGACGTCATCGTCTGGCTAACGTTGTCTGGCTAACAGGTGTTGAAAGACGTTGGGTGCAGGCCCGGAGTCTTTGTCTGGGCAAAAACTCCGGGCCGGGTGGTTAGCGGTGGTGCAGGTTCTAGCAGAAGCCGGCGATGCCGGACCATGCGATGTCCGCCGGGGCGGCGTCCTCGCGCTGGACCGTAGCCTCGATCAGGCCGTAGGGGCGGTCGGCGGCGTAGAAGACCTCGTTGGGGTTGTCGAGGCCGAAGGGGGAGAGATCGACGAGGAAGTGGTGCTTGTTGGGCATCGAGAACTTGATCTCGTCAATCTCGCTGTGCGCTTCCAGCACCTTGGTGCCCATGTCGAACAGCGTCTGCTGCAGGGCGTGGGAGTACTTCTCCGTGAACCCTTCGAGCAGGAGGGCCTTGACATCGTCGTAGCTCTTGTTGAAGTCCACCGTGCTGAAGTCAGTTCCGGTCTTGAAGCGCCAGCGGGCCGAGACGTCGGTGGCCAGGATCCGGTCCGTGGTTTCGGGCAGGGTGGTGTACTTGTCCTTCGGGTAGCCGACGAAGCCTGACTGCGTGGACTTCAGGACGGTCAGGTCCTTGAGCCCGGAGATCAGGTGGGTCGTGGCGCCGTCGCGGACCAGCACCGCGGTGCGGACTTCCTGGCCGTTGCGCACGAAGGAGTGGTCGTGCTCTGCGCCGTGGGCCTGGATCCTGTTCCAGCTGTAGGACTCGGCTTCCCAGCGGCCGCCGGTGACCCAGTCGAAGCTGGAGGTGAAGTGCTCGCCGAGGCGAAGCAGGAACGCCTCGGGGGAGCCGACGCCGCCGCGGGCGAAGGCGTAGATCGTGTTCTTCTGGGTGTCAGTGGCCACCACGTGGGCGTTGTCGCCCTCAAGGTGGGCGGCCGCGAAATCGCCGCGCAGCTGCGAGGTGACGTTGAGGTCTTCGATTTCGTGGCGGTCGGTGTCTCGGGTGATCTTGACGACCCGGACCTCGGCCTTGCCGTACTGGTTGTCGCCGAGGATGATCTTGCTGCTCATGGTCATTTCCCAACTTCCGGTAAGTGGAACCTAGGTTCCATCGCTGAAATTAAGCGCGCGTTTCAAGCGCGTTTCCGGTGGAGCCGACCCAACAAAAAAGAGCCGGCATCCATTGATGCCAGCTCATTAACGACCCTGCCTGCTGCTCCCAGGTTACGTGACGTGTGCCACGAATTGACATCCAGCGTACCTCCGGAAGCCGGTGGTGTACATCACAAGCCGAAAATTCGGTTTATGACCGCGGCGCCGCTCCGGCGCTGGACGACCGTTGACGAGGCGGCGGAATGGCCGTAGCCTTATTCCACATAACAAAAGTTATTTTCCGCTAAGCGGAACTACGGCCAAGCCTCGAAGGAGGATCAGATGTACCAGCAGGACAGCACGCCGGCAGCACCGGCGCCAACGGCGGCACCCTCAGCCCCCGAGTTCTACCTCCCCCTCGGCGGCGGCACGGATCCCGACTTCTACCTCCCTGCAGACCGCGAGCACGTTCCCGGGCGTTTCTCCCGCTGGGTCCACGCGCTTCCGGGATTCAGCCGTCGCTCCTAGGAAAGGCCTGCGCTACCCGTTCACCAGCCGGCGGGCGGCGGCGGAGTGCTCGGCAATCAGGCCGGCAATATCAAGGCCAGGGATCTGCCCGTCCACCACCCGCCACTGGCCGCCCACCATCACCCGGTCCGCCCGGTCCGCGGCGCAGAGCAGCAGGGCCGCCACCGGATCATGGCTGCCGGAGAACCGCAGGTCATCCAGCCGGAAAAGTGTCAGGTCCGCCTGCATTCCCGGGGCGAGCTGCCCCAGTCCGGTCCGGCCCAGTGCAGCGGCCGAACCACGCGTGGCCCAGCCGAGCGCGCGTTCCACCGGGACGTCGGCACCGTACCGCAACCGCTGCAGATAGAGTGCCTGCCGCGCTTCCAGGATCATGTTCGAGGCATCGTTCGACGCCGAGCCGTCCACTCCCAGGCCCACGGGCACTCCCGCGTCCTCCAGTTCCAGGACCCGCGCGGTCCCCGATGCGAGGCGCATGTTTGAGGTGGGGCAGTGGACGACGGTGGTGCCCGCGGTTCCCAGCCTGGCGATCTCGGCATCGCTGAAGTGGATGCCGTGGCCCAGCCAGGTGCGGTCCGTCAGCCAGCCCACGCTGTCCAGGTAGTCAACAGTCCGCAGCCCGAACATCCCACGGCAGAAGTCCTCCTCCGCGAGGGTTTCCGCCAGGTGCGTGTGGAGCCGCACGTCCATCCTTTCGGCCAGGGCGGCGCTCTCGGCCATGATCTCCTTGGTGACCGAAAACGGCGAGCATGGAGCCAGGGCTATTTGGATGACTGCATCGTCGCCGCGCTCGTGGTACTGACGGACCAGCCGTTCGCTGTCGGCCAGCACCACTTCGGCTGCCTGCACTGTTGACTGAGGGGGCAGGCCGCCGTCGTCCGTTCCCAATGTCATGGACCCGCGCGTGAGGGTGGCGCGCATTCCCAGCCGGCGGACCGCGTCCACCTCGATGTCGATGGCGTCCTCCAGGCCTGCCGGGAACAGGTAATGGTGGTCGGCGGCCGTGGTGCATCCGGACAGCAGCAGTTCGGCGAGCGCCACGGTGGCGGCAAGCTCAAGATCCCGCGGAGTGAGCCGCGCCCACACCGGATACAGGTTCTGCAGCCAGGGGAACAGAGGAGCGTTCGCCACAGGACCCCAGGCGCGCGTGAGGGTCTGGTAGAAGTGGTGGTGCGTGTTGATCAGGCCCGGAAGCAGCACGTGGTTCCTCGCGTCAAAGGTTTTGTCGCAGGGTTTGGCGGGCTGCTGCCCTGCGGCGAGGACCTCGGCGATAACACCGCCGGCGACCACCAGTCCGCCAGAGGCATCGAGGTGGTTGGCGGTGAACGCAGCCTGCGGGTTCTTGATCAAGAGGCGGTTGGCTGTGATGGGTGGCGTCATGGCGGTCCTTCTCCGAGCGCTGTTGATGTCTTTCCAGCTCAGTGAGGCCCTGTCTGCTGATCCAGGCGGCCGCGGCTTTCGGAAGCAATCATTGCCCGGAGGCAGCGCGGCTGGCACCTAGGCTAGGGGGAGCGGCCCCCCAGGTCAACGCTGCGAAATGTGACCGCGCCGGGGGTGAAGATGCCGAAACATGGATTTCACAAAGCGAAATTAATTTTCCAGAAAGCTATGGCGCAGCCCACATCCCGGTGCTAATCTCGTACTTGCCAAAGGCGGGCACCCGGTCACCGGGAAGCTATCTACCAGGCGCAACTTAACCTTCACAGCACATGCTGAAGCCTGGTAACCGTCGCACCTGGTTCTACTGGTCCTGCAAGCGGCATCAGGCTTCCCGGCAAAAGGAAGTCGCATCATGAGTACCACCGTCACGGCCGAACAGTTTCTGGCCAGATCCATCCGTTTGGCCACGGCCAACGTCCTGAACAGCGGGGGCCCCTTCGGAGCAATGATCGTCACGGCTGACGGCCGGGCGTTCGACGGCGTCAACCGCGTCACGGCGGACAACGATCCCACTGCGCACGCCGAAGTCACCGCCATCCGCACAGCCTGCCGCGAACTCGGAACCTTCGATCTCAGCGGCGCCACCCTCTACACCAGCTGCGAGCCATGCCCCATGTGCCTGGCCTCCGCACTCTGGGCCCGCGTGGAACGCGTGGTCTTCGCCGCCGACCGGCATGATGCCGCCTCCGTGGGCTTCGACGACGCCGTCTTCTACGAATACTTCGACAACAAGGACCGGGACTCCCTGATGCCGGTCTCGAAACTGGCGCTGGACGATCCCGGGGCTCCTGCCCCGCTGGAGCCGTTCAACACCTGGAACACCCTCGAAACCAGGATCGACTACTAGGCCCGGCGGCTCAGATGACCATCCTGGACAACTCCCACGAGGAGCATTCGGCTCCAAGCACCCGCACGCAACGGCCGGCGAACGGCACTCCCAAGCCGCCGGCGTCGGACTCCTTCCTTGACCGGTTCTTCCAGATCACCCAGCGCGGCTCCACCCTTGCCCGGGAATTCCGCGGCGGTCTGGTCACCTTCTTCACCATGGCGTACATCGTCATCCTCAACCCCCTGATCCTCGGCGGATTCAGCGCGGACAACGCCCCCACCGACGTCGCCGGGGGCTGGCTCTCCGCCGCGCAGGTAGGCGCCGTCACCGGACTTACGGCCGGCGTGATGACCATCCTCTTCGGACTCATCGCCAACCTGCCCTTTGGCCTCGCCGCAGGCCTGGGCATCAACTCCTTCCTGGCCGTCTCGGTCATCCAGGAGGTCACCTGGGCCGAGGCCATGGGGCTGGTGGTGATCAACGGCATCCTGATTGTGCTGTTCGGCATCACCGGCGCGCGCACCGCCATCTTCCGGGCAGTCCCGAAGGAACTGAAGGCGGCCATCACGGTGGGCATCGGCCTGTTCATCGCCTTCATCGGGTTCGTTGACTCCGGCTTCGTCAAGGCAACAGAGGGCGGTCCTCCCGTCCAGCTGGGCAACGGCGGTTCCATCACATCCGTTCCCACCCTGGTGTTCATCGTTGGTCTGCTGGCCATGGGCATCCTGGTGGCACGCAAGGTCCAGGGCGGCCTGCTGATCGGCATCGTGGCCACCACGGTCCTCGCGGCAATTGTGGAAGCAGTGATGAAGATCGGCCCCGCCAGCGAAACCAACCCCGGCGGCTGGCACCTGAACACCCCGGTGCTCTCCGGCCAACTGGTATCCGCCCCGAACCTGGGCCTGGTGGGCCAGTTCGACCTGTTCGGCGCCTTTGGCCGCATCGGCGCCCTGGCAGCAACCATGCTGGTGTTCACCCTGGTGTTCACCAACTTCTTCGACGCCATGGGCACCATGACAGGCCTGGCCAAGAGCGCCGGGCTGGCCCACAAGGACGGCACGTTCCCGAGGCTCAAGTCGGCCTTCATCGTTGAAGGCGTCGGCGCGGTGGCAGGCGGGGCAACGTCCGGCTCCTCCAACACCGTGTACATCGACTCCGCCGCCGGCATCGGCGAGGGTGCCCGCACCGGACTGGCCTCTGTGGTGACAGGGGTGCTGTTCCTGGGCTCGATGTTCCTGACCCCGCTCACCAGCGTGGTTCCGTTGGAGGTGGCTGCCGCCGCGCTGGTGGTGGTGGGCGCGATGATGATGGCGCAGATCCGCGAGATCAAGTTCAGCAAGTTCACCGTTGCACTGCCGGCCTTCCTCACCATCGTCACCATGCCGCTGAGCTATTCAATCGCCAACGGCATCGGCGTGGGCTTCATCAGCTGGGCCATCATCGGCGCGGCGTCCGGAAAGGCGAAGAAGGTCCATCCGCTCATGTGGGTGGTCAGTGCCGGGTTCCTGGTGTACTTCGCCCGCGGACCCATCAACCTGCTGCTGGGCGCCTGACCGCTGCCATCCGCTTGGGGGCCGGGCCGATGCTTGGCCCGGCCCCCAAATAGGAACGACAATATGGACACCACCGCAGTGCGGAAGAAGGAGTGCCGCCATGCTTGACCTCATCCCAACACTCGGCGGGTGGGCCCCGGTCCTTGCCCGCCAGCCTTTCGCGGTGGCCACCATCGTGCGCGCCAGCGGCTCGGTGCCACGGCCGGTGGGCACCTCCATGCTGGTGGCGGCAGACGGAACTGTCCTGGGCAGCCTCTCCGGGGGCTGCGTCGAGGGCGCTGTAGTGGCGGCCGCGCTGGAGGCAATGGACGACGGCGGCACGCGCCTTGAGACGTTCGGGTTCAGTGCCGCTGACGCCTTCGCTGCCGGGCTCACCTGCGGGGGCGAGCTGGACGTGCATATCGAACCCGCCAACTTGGGCGGCGCTTCCACGCTGGGTGAGGCAGTGGTGCAGTTGGCGGCCTGCGGACCGGATGAGCCGGTGGCGCTGATCCGCCGGCTCAACGGGGGTGCGGATGGTGGCGGCAGCAGCGCCGTCGTCATCCGGGACCCCGGTTCCGGCGGCGCCGGGCACCCGGGACTGGCCGCGCTGCTGGCGGCTTCCGGCAGCGGAGGTCCAAGCGACACGCCAGGAAGGGCACTCGCCGCCAGGCTTGAGTCCTTCCTGCGGAGCGGCACCACCGGGGTGCTGGAGCTCGGCGGGGCCGGACTGTGCACCGGAGAAGCAGCGGTCATCGTGGAGACACGGCTGGCACCGCCGCGCCTGCTGGTCTTCGGCGCCAACGACTTCAGCGCCCCGCTCCTCCCGGCCGCCAAACCGCTCGGCTACCGCGTGACCCTGGTGGATGCCCGCCCGGCCTTCGCCTCCCAGGAACGCTTCACAGCCGCTGATGAGGTCATCACGGCCTGGCCCCACCACTACCTGGCAGCCGAAGCGGCCGCCGGGCGGGTGGATTCCCGCACCGTGATCTGCGTCCTCACCCACGACCCCAAGTTCGATATCCCCCTGCTGGAAACAGCGCTGGCCCTGGACGTCGCCTTCATCGGTGCACTGGGGTCCCGGCGGAGCCATGCCCATCGCGTGGATGCCCTGCTGGACAGGGGAGTGCGCCCCGAACGGATCGCCCAGCTTCACTCACCGCTCGGCCTGGACCTCGGGGCGGTAACCCCCGCCGAAGTGGCGGTGTCAGTCCTCGCCGAAGTCATCGCCGCCCGCAACCCGGCAGCATCGCATCAGCCGTTGAGGGATACCTCCGGCCCTATCCACCAGCCGGCCACAGTCTCAAAAACAGGCAAGGCCCTGGCTCCCACCAAACTTTTGCAGCAGGAGATCGCATGGACATGAACACCATCGAGGCGGTGGTCCCCACCACCGACCCCGCACAATGGCGCGACGGCGACGCCTGGCTGGCGGGCGGCACCGTGCTGTTCTCCTACGGCAGCCTCGCCTTCGGGCCCCGGCCGCTGACCCGGCTCCTGGACCTCAGCGGCGCAGGCTGGACCCCGGTTACCATCACCGATGACGGGGTCGAGCTCGCCGCCACCTGCACCGTCGCCGAGCTGTACAGCCTGCCCGGATCTCCAGCAGCGGCCGGCCGTAACTGGCCCGCCCTTGACGTGGTCCGCCCCTGCTGCGATTCCTTCGTGGCCTCCTTCAAGGTGTGGAACATGTCCACCGTGGGCGGCAACATTTGCACGTCCCTGCCGGCCGGCCCCATGATCTCGCTCTGCGCCGGACTGGAGGGCACCGCCACGGTCCTTGGCCCCGGCGGCACTACCCGCACCGTCCCGGTGGCCGAATTCGTCACCGGCGACACGAAGAACTGCCTGGCACCCGGCGAGCTCCTGCGCAGCATCCACCTCCCGGCGTCGGCCCTTGCCGCCCGTGTGGCCTTCCGCCGCCTGTCACTGAGCAACCTCGGCAGGTCCGGGGTGCTCCTGATCGGACGGCTCGACGGCGGCACCTCACTGGTACTGACCGTCACCGCCGCCACCAAACGGCCCGTGCAGCTGCGCTTCGACTCGCTGCCGGACACCGACGCGCTGGCCGACGCCCTTGACGACGCGGTCCCCGCAGACCTTTACCACAACGACATCCACGGGCTGCCGGACTGGCGCCGGGACATGACCTACCGCCTGGCCGAGGAAATCCGCACCGAACTGGCTGCACCCGAAGGCGCGCCCGGAATCCGGGCATCGGGAGACTTTTGGCCGCCGACCCACCGCAGGCTTGACGCACAGCAGGAAGGGGCCTGAGCATGGCCATCGAGATCAACGGAGCCATCCGGATTAACGGCGTTCCGGCGGCAACTCAGCCGCGCCCGGGGCAGTGCCTGCGCACCTTCCTGCGGGAGCAGGGCACGCTGGGCGTCAAGAAGGGCTGCGACGGCGGTGACTGCGGCGCCTGCACGGTGCACGTGGACGGCACCCCGGTGCACAGCTGCATCTACCCGGCTGTCAGGGCAGAGGGACATTCAGTCACCACCATTGAAGGCCTGGCTGCGACCGCCGGCGGCGCGGACCTCCACCCCGTCCAGCAGCAGTTCATGGAGCGCCAGGGCTTCCAGTGCGGCTTCTGCACCGCGGGTATGGTGATGACGGCTGCCACATTCGACGACGAACAGAAGGAGAACCTGCCCCGGAACCTGAAGGGCAACCTCTGCCGCTGCACCGGCTACCGGGCCATTTCCGACGCCGTCTGCGGGGAAGCCGGCCACCCGAACCCGCACGGCCAGGGCTCCGGCATCGCGGGGGAGGGCCAGCCGGACCCCGAGCCAGGACAGTTGGGCGACGACGTGCCGGCACCAGCCAGCCGGGCCGTGGTGACCGGCGCGGCCCGCTACACCCTGGACGTTCCGGCAGACCAGCTCCAGGGCCTGCTGCACCTCAAGCTCCTGCGCTCGCCGCATGCGCACGCCCGGGTGCTGTCGATCAATACGGACGCTGCCCTGAAGGTCCCCGGGGTGGTGGCCGTCTTCAGCCACCACGACGCCCCGGAGCAGCTGTTTTCCACCGCCCAGCACGAACTGTTCACCGATGACCCGGATGACACCCGCGTGCTGGATGACGTGGTGCGGTTCCGCGGCCAGCGGGTCGCCGCAGTAGTGGCAGAAACCGTGGCAGCCGCGGAAGCCGGTGTCCGGGCGCTGGAGGTGGAGTACGAAGAACTCCCGGCGGTCTTCTCACCGCAGGATGCATTCACGCCCGGTGCGCCGCTGGTGCATGGGGACAAGGACGGAACGGCGTCGCGCATTTCCCGGCCTGACCGTAACGTGGTGGCCGAACTGCATTCCGAACTGGGCAGCGTGGCGGAGGGCTTCGCAGCGGCAGACTTCATCCACGAACAGACCTACCGCACCCAGCGGGTCCAGCACGTGGCCCTGGAAACCCACGCGGCCATTGCCTCGCTGGATGGTGAAGGGCGGCTGCAGGTCCGCACCTCAAGCCAGGTTCCGTTCCTGGTCCGCCGCACGCTGTGCCGGGTGTTTGGCCTGGAAGAGGACAAGGTGCATGTGGTGGCCGGCCGCGTTGGCGGCGGATTCGGCGGGAAGCAGGAAGTCCTCACCGAGGACATCGTGGCGCTCGCGGCCCTGAAACTGGGCCGGCCGGTCCAGCTGGAGTTCACCAGGACCGAACAATTCACGGCCACCACCACCCGCCACCCGTTCACCATCAAGCTCCGTGCCGGGGCCAGCAATGACGGCCGGCTGACCGCCCTGGAACTGGACGTACTGACGAACACCGGCGCCTACGGCAACCACGGCCCCGGCGTCATGTTCCACGGCTGCGGCGAATCCCTGAGCGTCTACAACTGCGCCAACAAAAAGGTGGACGCCCACGCCATGTACACCAACACCGTTCCGGCGGGAGCCTTCCGCGGGTACGGGCTGAGCCAGATGATCTTCGCCATCGAGTCTGCCATGGACGAACTCGCCGCCGGCATCGGGATGGATCCGTTCGAGTTCCGCCGCCGGAACATGGTGCGCGAGGGAGACCTGATGCTCTCCACCCAGCCGGAGCCCGAGGAGGACGTCCACTACGGCAGCTACGGCCTGGACCAGTGCCTGGGCTTGGTCCGCGACGCCCTGGCCCGCGGCCGGGAGCGTTACCGGGCCGCGGGCCTGGACGAACTGGGACCGGAATGGCTGACCGGTGAAGGCACTGCGTTGTCCATGATCGACACCGTGCCCCCGCGCGGCCACTTTGCCCACTCCCGGCTCCGGCTCCTTCCGGACGGCACGTACCAGGCCGACGTCGGGACCGCCGAATTCGGCAACGGCACCACCACCGTCCACGCCCAGCTGGCCGCCACTGCCCTTTCCACCGAAGCCTCAAAGGTAGTGGTCCGGCAGTCGGATACGGACCTGGTGGAGCACGACACCGGCGCCTTCGGTTCAGCAGGAACGGTGGTGGCCGGCAAGGCAACGCTTGCCGCCGCGGAGGAACTCGCCGTCCGGATCCGGGCCTTCGCCGCCGGCATCCGCCAGACGCAGGCCTCGGCCTGCGTCCTGGACGGAGACACCGTGCTCATTGACGGTACTCCCGTGGCACTGGCTGAACTGGCGCAGCAGGCCGCGGACGCCGGCGTCGAACTCGCTGCAGAGGGACGCTGGGGCGGGACGCCGCGCTCCGTCGCCTTCAACGTGCACGGCTTCCGGGTGGCAGTGAACCGCGGCACCGGGGAGCTGAAGATCCTGCAAAGCGTGCAGGCAGCGGACGCCGGCGTGGTGGTGAACCCCCGCCAGTGCCGGGGCCAGGTCGAGGGCGGCATCGCCCAGGCCATCGGCGCCGCGCTGTACGAGGAAGTGGTGATTGACGACGCCGGCCGGGTCACCACGGACATCCTGCGGCAGTACCACATTCCTACTTTTGCCGACGTCCCCCGCAGCGAGGTGTACTTCGCGGACACCAACGACAAACTGGGGCCCATGGGTGCCAAGTCCATGAGCGAGAGCCCGTTCAATCCGGTGGCGCCAGCCCTGGCGAACGCCATCCGGAATGCCACCGGGGTGCGGTTCGCGTCGCTGCCCATCGCCCGGGACAAGATCTACCTGGGGCTCAAGGAAGCGGGGCTGGTGCCCAACCTGCAGCATTCGGCCACCTGAGGATCCGGCGCGGCGTGGTGGCAGCAGCGACCCGCAAAATTCCGGCCTCCCGCGGGCACCCCATATAGTCGAGGGATGGAACAGCGGATTTTAGGTAAGACCGGACGAAATGTCTCCGTCGTGGGGCTCGGCACCTGGCAGCTTGGTGCGGACTGGGGCAACGTTGACCCGGCGCAGGCCCAGGCCATCCTGGCGGCGTCCGCGGAGGCCGGCGTGAACTTCTTCGACACCGCCGACGTGTACGGCGACGGCAGGAGCGAGCAGGCTATCGGGAAGTTCCTCGCGGACAACCCCGGGCTGGACATCACTGTGGCCACTAAGATGGGCCGCCGCGTGGACCAGAAGCCGGAGAACTACACCCTGGCCAACTTCCGCCAGTGGGTGGACCGGTCCCGAAAGAACCTGGGTACGGACACCCTGGACCTGGTCCAGCTGCACTGCCCGCCCACCCCCGTATACAGCAACAACGAAGTTTATGACGCCCTGGACACCCTGGTGTCCGAGGGCGCCATCCGCAACTACGGGGTCAGCGTTGAACGCACCGATGAGGCGCTGGAAGCGATCCGCCGTGGAAGTACGGCATCCGTCCAAATCATCCTCAACGCCTTCCGGCTCAAGCCCCTGGACGAGGTCCTGCCGGCCGCAAAGGCAGCCAACGTGGGAATCATTGCCCGGGTCCCGCTGGCTTCCGGCCTGCTCTCCGGCAAGTACACGAAGGAGACCACCTTCGCGGACAACGACCACCGGAACTACAACCGCAACGGTGATGCCTTTGACGTCGGCGAGACCTTCTCCGGCGTGGACTATGAGCAGGGGTTGAAGGCTGTGGCGGAGTTCGAGCAGTTGGTTCCCTCCGGCGCCACCACGGCCCAGGCCGCCATCGCCTGGATCGCGGCGCAGGACGGCGTCACCACCGTGATTCCAGGGGCACGCAACGTGGACCAGGCGGCGGCGAACGCAGCTGCGGCCTCCGTCAAGGTCACCGAAGAGTTCGAGGCCGGCGTCCGCTGGATCTACGACCACTACTTCCGTGAGGCAATCCACCCCCGCTGGTAACGTTCGCCGCCTTGGAGCACCGTGGTGACTGATGCCGTCAGTGGTTTTGTAGAGCGGCTTGCTGCCGTGCCCACGGTTCCGGGGCGCAACAACTTCCTTGACCACACCGTCCCGGACAATGCACTGCGCCGCCGGAACCTGGAGCTGTACCTTCAGGAGATGCTGGACCGGGCGCCGAAGGTGCTCCTGCTGGGCGAGGCTCCGGGCTTTCGGGGGATGCGGATCACCGGCGTGCCGTTCACCAATCGCACCATGTTCCAGGGGCCGGCCAACGGCTTCGGACTGTTTGGTCCCGGGAAGGGGTACTCCCTCCCGGCGGACGCAGCGGGGGTTGCTGCCGAGCCCACCGCGACGGTCATGTGGGACGTCCTGGCGGAGCTGCAGTTCCTGCCGCTGCTGTGGAGCGCGTGCCCCTGGCATACCCATATTCCGGGAAAGCCGCAGTCCAACCGCACGCCCACAGCAGCCGACGCCCGGCTGGGTACTTCCTTTTGGCAGTCGCTGGCGGAACTGTTCCACATCGACACCGTGGTGGCAGTGGGCAACGTGGCACACCGGAGCCTGATGCACAGCGGCTTGGACGTGCCCAAGGTCCGGCATCCGGCCCACGGCGGACGGTCCGGTTTCAAGAATGGCCTGGCCGAGTTGCTCGAGGCCGGGGTGATCAGCCGCTAGCCGAGAAGGTAGAGCTGGTCCGGGGTGTCAACGTCCAGTCCGCTGGACAGGTCGCTGCAGTCCACCTCGTCTACCAGTTCCGGATGGTCCCGCAGGAAGGCGCGCGCTCCGGCGTCACCTGTCACAGTTCCGGCCACGGCCTGGCGGAGGGTGGCGTCGATGACGAGAGGGTGCCCGCGCCTCAGCCTGCCGCCGTCCTCCCCATGGGCGGCAGCACCGTCGTCGTATGCGGCAGCGGTGATCCGCCCCGGGCGGTGGGCCGCCAGCAGCCTCTCCACTGTCCCGGGTGCCAGGCCGGGCTGGTCCACCAGCGCCACCATCAGGTGGTCAGCGGGATCAGCTGTGGCATTGGCCAGCAGGAGCGAGCTGCCCATTCCCGACTGCCAGTCCTGGTTCACCACCGCGCGCCAGCGGTCCAGCTCTGCGGCCGCCTGAACGTCCGGGGCGCCGGCGCCGAGCACCACCACCACCTCGCGGCACCCGCCGTTGAGCAACGCTGCCGCCACCGACTCGACCAGCGGCCGGCCGCGGTACGGAAGCAGCGCCTTGGGGCCTTTGCCAAGCCGGGTGCCGGCGCCGGCCGCGAGTACCACGCCGGTGGTCCTGGCATCATCTGTGTTCCCCATAGCTGCACCCTAACTCCATGGAAGCAGTCAGGCATCACCGCCGGCGCCACCCGTTGTTCCCGCATTCACGTCCAGGAGTTTGTACCGGTCCAGGGCGTACGACGGCGCGCCCTCCTCCACCTCTCCCCTCGCCGCGAGCATCTGCAGGGCTTTGACGACGATGGAGTGGGTGTCGTTTTTGAAGTAGCGGCGGGCTGCGGCGCGGGTGTCGGAGAAGCCGAAGCCGTCGGCGCCGAGGGTGGCGAATTCGTTGGGGACGAATTGGCGGATCTGGTCGGGGACGGCTTTCATGTAGTCGGACACGGCGACGACGGGGCCGGTGGCGCCTTCGAGTTGTTGGGTGATGAAGGGGACGCGGGCGGGTTCGCCGGGGTTGAGGAAGGCTTCCTCTTCCGCGGCGAGGCCGTCGCGGCGCAGCTCGTTCCAGGACGTCACGGACCAGACATCAGCCGAGACCGACCAGTCTTCCGCCAGGATGCGTTGCGCTTCGATGGCCCAGGGCACGGACACGCCGGAGGCGAGGATCTGGGTCCGGGGACCGTCGATCTTCGCCGGGGCGAGCAGGTAGATGCCCTTGATCACGCCTTCGACGTCCAGTTCCTTGGGTTCGGCGGGCTGGACGATGGGCTCGTTGTACACGGTGAGGTAGTACATGAGGTTTTTGTCCGTGCTGTCGGGCCCGTACATGCGTTCGAGGCCGTCGCGGATAATGTGGCCCATTTCGTAGCCGTAGGCGGGGTCGTAGGTGACCACGGCGGGGTTGGTCGAGGCGAGCAGGGGGGAGTGGCCGTCGGCGTGCTGGAGGCCTTCGCCGGTGAGGGTGGTCCGTCCTGCGGTGGCGCCGATGATGAAGCCGCGGGTCATTTGGTCTGCTGCTGCCCAGAACGCGTCGCCGGTGCGCTGGAAGCCGAACATGGAGTAGAACACGTAGACCGGGACCAGGGGCACGCCGTGGGTGGCGTAGGCGGTGCCGGCGGCGGTGAACGCTGCGACGGCGCCGGCTTCGTTGATGCCGGGGTGGATGAGCTGGCCGGCGGGGGATTCCTTGTAGGCCAGGACCAGGTCGCGGTCCACGGAGAGGTAGTTCTGGCCCGTGGGGTTGTAGATCTTCGCCGTGGGGAAGAACGCGTCCATGCCGAAGGTCCTGGATTCGTCAGGCACAATGGGGACAATCCGGTCGCCGAAGTTTTTGTCCCGGAGGAGATCCTTCAGGAGGCGGACGAAGGCCATGGTGGTGGCAGCCTGCTGCTTGCCCGAACCGCGCTTGGCCACCTCGTAGGACTTGGCCTCGGGGAGCGCAACAGGCTGGTGCTGCGAACGCCGCTCCGGTGTGAATCCGCCAAGCTCGCGCCGCCGGTCAAGGAGATAGGTGATCTCCGGAGCCTCTGCACCCGGGTGGTAGTAGGGCGGCCGGTAGGGATCTGCTTCCAGCTGGGCATCTGAAATTGGAATACGCAGGTAGTCCCTGAATTCCTTGAGGTCATCCAGGGTGAGTTTTTTCATCTGGTGGGTGGCGTTGCGGCCCTCGAAGTGGGGTCCGAGGCCGTAGCCTTTGACGGTTTTGGCGAGGATGACGGTGGGTTTGCCCTTGAATTCGGTGGCTGCCTTGTACGCGGCGTAGACCTTGCGGTAGTCGTGGCCGCCGCGTTTGAGGTTCCAGATCTGGTCATCGGTGAGGTCCGCGACCATGTCCTTGGTCTGCGGGGTCTTGCCGAAGAAGTGTTCGCGGACGAACCCGCCGGACTCGGCCTTGTAGGTCTGGTAGTCCCCGTCGGGGGTTTCGTTCATGATCTTCACCAGCGACCCGTCGGTGTCGCGGGCGAGCAGGTCATCCCATTCCCGGCCCCAGACGACCTTGATGACGTTCCATCCCGCGCCGCGGAAGAACGCTTCGAGTTCCTGCATGATCTTTGCCGTTGCCGCGCACCGGCCCGTCCAGGCGCTGGAGGTTGCAGTTGATCACGAAGTTCAGGTTGTCCAGGTTCTCGTTCGCGGCGAGCTGGAGCAGGCCGCGGGATTCGGGCTCGTCCATTTCCCCGTCGCCCAGGAACGCCCAGACCTGCTGGTCGGAGGTGTCTTTCAGGCCGCGGTTGTGCAGGTACCGGTTGGACTGGGCCTGGTAGATCGCGTTCATCGGCCCGATGCCCATGGACACGGTGGGGAATTCCCAGAAGTGCGGCATCAGCCGCGGGTGCGGGTAGGAGGACAGGGCGTGGCCCTGCCGGGACTTTTCCTGCCGGAACCCGTCCAGGTCCTCCTCGGAGAGCCGGCCCTCCATGAACGCCCGGGCGTACATGC
The DNA here is from genome assembly GCF_000189535.1 of Pseudarthrobacter phenanthrenivorans Sphe3. Taxonomy (NCBI): domain Bacteria; kingdom Bacillati; phylum Actinomycetota; class Actinomycetes; order Micrococcales; family Micrococcaceae; genus Pseudarthrobacter; species Pseudarthrobacter phenanthrenivorans. The sequence goes on along the minus strand of NC_015145.1, from coordinate 3,545,122 downwards.
CGGGGGAGGCGTGGCCCTGGAAGAACACCTGGTCCCCGCCGCCGGGGTGGTCCTTGCCGCGGAAGAAGTGGTTGAACCCGACCTCGTACAGGGTCGCCGCCCCGGCGTAGGTGGAGATGTGCCCGCCCACCCCGATGTTGGCCCGCTGGGCCCGGTGGACCATCACCGCCGCGTTCCACCGCATGTAGGCCCGGTAGCGGCGCTCGTATTCCTCGTTGCCCGGGAACTCGGCTTCCTGGTCCACAGGGATCGTGTTCACGTAATCGGTGGTGGTCACCATCGGCACCCCCACGCTCTGCGCGCCCGCGCGCTGCAGCAGGCTCCGCATGATGAATTGGGCACGCTCGGTGCCCTGTTCCCTGATCAACGAATCCAGGGACTCAACCCACTCGGCGGTCTCTTCCGGATCACGATCAGGCAGCTGGTTAGTCAACCCGCTGAGGATATGGGAGGTATCTTCTCCTGCAGCCACGGCAGCCTCATTTCGTCTTTGAATCCTAGGCGTTTTTCATAATGTGAAAAAACATTATTGCTAGTCGAGATTAGCTACTGCCGGGATTGCCGGTCAAACGAGTCCTGGTCTTCGGATCCACGGAGGGCCTGCCTTGCTCCGAAGAATGCCTTTTGTGACTGCGGGCCATTCCCCCTGCTCTTGACCGCACGTGATCCAGGTCATACAGTTGTTCCACCATTCAATATCTTGATTTCGCGATGTGGAATAACAGAAACGGTGTCAGGCCGGTCTCACCACCGCGGAATCCCCTCCAGAATTGAGACGCATTATGCAGACCCCTCCCCAGGTCGGCGTTGACGCGATGCAGGACCCGACAGCGACGTCGGTTGTCCCTGGCCACCAGTCCGTCAATGGTGAAGATATTTGCGCATCAGCCAGCGCAGCATCAGGCCAAGCCATCAGTCCGACGCTTTACAACGCAGACCTTGCACCCACCAAACGTGCCGGCCGCAGCTGGTCCGGTTACAGCATCTTCACGCTCTGGGCCAATGACGTCCACAGCCTCGGCAACTACGCCTTCGCCATCGGACTGTTCGCCCTTGGACTCGGGGGCTGGCAGATCCTGCTGGCACTGGGCATCGGGGCTGCGCTGCTCTTCGGCCTGCTGAACCTGTCCGGTTTCATGGGTGTGAAGACCGGGGTTCCCTTCCCAGTCATGAGCCGGATCAGCTTCGGCATCCGCGGCGCCCAAATTGCCAGCCTCCTCCGCGGCGCCGTCGCCATTGCCTGGTTCGGCATCCAGACCTACCTGGCCTCTGTTGTCTTCCGCGTCATGCTCGTGGCGATGTTCCCCGCCCTCGATGCGCTGGACAAAGACTCCATCCTCGGCCTCTCCACCCTCGGCTGGACCGCCTTCGTCATCCTCTGGGTTGTACAGCTGGTGATCGTCAGTTTCGGCATGGAGATGATCCGCAAGTACGAGGCCTTCGCCGGGCCGGTCATCCTGGCCACCATGGCGGCCATCGCCGTCTGGATCTTCATGGAGGCCGGCGGCTCAATCGCCTGGTCCTCGAACAATGCCCTTGAAGGGCCCGAAATGTGGCTCACCATCTTCGCCGGTGGCGCACTCTGGGTCTCGATCTACGGAACCTTCGTCCTGAACTTCTGCGATTTCACCCGCTCCGCCGTCTCCAAGAAGGCAGTGGTCCGCGGCAACTTCTGGGGCATCCCCATCAACATGCTCGTCTTCGGCGCCATTGTCGTGGTCATGGCAGGCGGACAGTTCAAGATCAACGGCACCATCATCGAAAGTCCCTCGGACATCGTCCAGACCATCCCCAACACCCTGTTCCTGGTCCTCGCGTGCCTGGCCCTGCTGATCCTCACCATCGCGGTGAACCTGATGGCGAACTTCGTTGCCCCTGTCTACGCCCTGACGAATCTGTTCCCCAAGCACCTGAACTTCCGCCGGGCGGCCATCGTCAGCGCCGTCATCGGACTGGTCATCCTGCCGTGGAACCTCTACAACAACCCCTTGGTCATCGTGTACTTCCTCGGCGGCCTCGGTGCCCTGCTTGGCCCCTTGTTCGGCGTCGTGATGGCCGACTACTGGCTGATCCGCCGCGGCAAGGTGAATGTCCCCGAGCTGTACACGGCCTCCCCGGCAGGGGCCTACTACTACAAAAACGGCGTCAACCCCAAGGCAATCATTGCCATGGTGCCGGCCGCCGTCCTGGCGCTCCTCATCGCGTTCGTCCCCGCACTGGCCGCTGCGGCACCCTTCGCCTGGTTCTTCGCCGCCGGTATCGCCGCCGTCGTCTACTTCTTCATAGCTGACCGCTCGCAGCGGCTCGAAGACCGCGACGGCGAGACCATCGCCGTCGCCAGCACCCACTAAGGAAAGCCCAATGCGCATACTCGTTGCGAACGTCAACACCACCGCCTCCATGACGGACTCCATCGCCGCGCAGGCACGCAGCATTGCGGCGCCGGGAACGGACATTGTGGGCATCACGCCACGCTTCGGCGCCGACTCCTGCGAAGGCAATTTCGAGAGCTACCTGGCGGCCATCGCCGTGATGGACGCCGTGACCTCCTATCCCGAGCCTTTCGACGCCGTCGTTCAGGCCGGCTACGGCGAGCACGGACGGGAAGGGCTGCAGGAACTGCTGGATGTTCCGGTGGTGGACATTACCGAGGCCGCCGCCAGTACCGCCATGTTCCTGGGACACAAGTATTCCGTGGTCACCACTCTGGACCGCACCGTGCCGCTGATCGAGGACCGGCTCAAGCTGGCCGGCCTGGACGCCCGCTGTGCATCCGTCCGCGCCAGCGGCATGGCCGTCCTGGAGCTCGAGGAGGAGCCCGACCGGGCCGTGGAAGCCATCATCAACCAGGCCATGCAGGCTGTCAGCCAGGACAAGGCCGAAGTGATCGTCCTGGGTTGCGGAGGAATGGCTGGCCTGGACGAGCAGATCAGGCAGCGGGCTGGAGTGCCCGTGGTGGACGGAGTTGCGTCGGCGGTGGCCATTGCCGAATCCCTGGTCCGGATGCGCCTGTCCACCTCGAAAGTCAGGACGTATGCCGCGCCGCGGCCCAAGACCGTCATAGGCTGGCCGCTGGGCGGGGCAGTCATGGCCGCCGCCGGAAATGGAGCCGGCTGAAGTTCATCCGCACCGTTGCCCCGCCCCCTCAATGACCGGGGCGGGGCAACGGGGCCCGGGCGCAGCGCCCAGCAGGGGGAAAAAGCGCCCCGGGCCCCCTCATTCCGGAACAAGACGTTCCGCTCCCAACAGCTTTAGGCAGCCTTAGGAGAACCGGGGCCAGCATGTCTATTCGCAAAAACGACCTTGAAGACGCCGACCTGACCGTCCACTCGGCCGATCCCTCCCTTTACAACGAGGACCTGGCGCCATTGCCTGCCTCACGCCGCACCTGGGGCTGGTTTGCCATCTTCAACGTGTGGTCCAACGACATCCAGAGCCTGGCGGGATACACGTTGGCGGCAAGCCTGTTCATTACCGCCGGGATCAACGGCTGGTTTGTCTTCGCCGCCATCATTCTCTCGGGGTTCATCATCAAGTTCCTGGTGGACCTGAGCGGCCGGCCCAGCGTTAAATACGGTTTTCCCTTCCCTGTGCTCGCCCGCGCATCCATGGGTGTGCGGGGCGCCCAATTCCCGGCAATCGTCCGCGCCGTGGTGGCTGTCTTCTGGTACGGAGCGCAAACGTACTTTGCCTCGACAGCCATATCGCTGGCACTGAACGCTGTCCTCGGCCGCCCCGGGGGCGCCGAGTTCCTGGGAATGGACTGGGTGTCCTGGGCATCCTATGTGCTGGCTTCCGCGCTTCAGGTTGTGCTTTTCCTGGGCGGAATCGAGCGGATTGCACGTTTCCTCAATTTTGCCGGCCCTGCTGTCTATGCCGTGATGATCGCACTGCTTGCAGCTATCTGGATACAGGTGGGACCCCAACTGCCGCAGGCCGTCGGAACTGTCTTTTCCCGGGAGGCTGTCACGGGTTGGGCCGCGTTTTCGGCTTTTGCCGCGGTTACGGGCACCATGGTGGCCTACTTCGCGGCGGTCGTCATCAACTTTGGCGACTTTGCCCGAAACGTCCGGACCGAGAAGGCCATGCGCCTGGGCAACCTCACCGGACTGCCGCTCAGCCTGGCCCTGTTTACTTTTCTTTCTGTCTTCATCACGGCGGGCGCCTACCTGCTGTACCAGGATGGGCAGGGGGAACCGTTGACCAACCCGGCGGACATCGTGGGGCTCGTGGACAGCGTCCCCCTTACCGTCCTGGCGGCCATAACGTTCCTGGTGGCCACCCTTGGGATCAACGTGGTGGCCAACTTCATTCCACCGTCCTACTCGTTGTCTAACATCAGCCCCGCCAGGATTTCCTTCCGGAAGGCCGGCATGATCACAGCCGTTGCCGGGTTCATCATCGGCGCACTGTGGGTGGCTGTCATATCGAGCATCGGACTGCCGAAATTCGTGGACACACTCGGCGCAGTCCTCGCCCCGCTCTACGGCATCATCATCGCCGACTACTACATAATCCGGAAGCAGCGGCTCAACCTTCAGGACCTGTACTCCACCGACCCGAACGGCGCCTACTACTTCGCGCACGGCTGGAATCGGCGCGCGCTGGTTGCGTTCGGCCTGGCCGCAGTGTTTTCCGTCCTGGCGGTATGGTTGCCGCAGGTGGCACAGCTGAGCGGGTTCGCCTGGATTTTGGGCGCCTCGCTGGGTGGTATCTTCCACTGGGTGGCGATGCAGAAGGTGGCAGTCCACTCTTCCGAACACGACCGATAAAGGATTCACATGCAGCAACACCAGCGGGTGGCAGTCGTTACCGGAGCAGGTTCAGGCATTGGGCGGGAGGTGGCCCGGCAGATGCTGTCCGATGGTTACCGCGTAGCGCTGGCCGGCCGCCGTGAAGCGCAGTTGAAGGAGACGGCGGACAATCATCCCGAGGCGCTGGTGGTGCCGTGCGATGTCACCCGGCCCGACGACGTCGAACGCCTTTTCGAGGCAGCACGGCAGCGTTGGGGCCGGGTGGACGTCCTGTTCAATAACGCCGGGGTGTTCGGCCCGGCGGCGAGCGTGGACGAGATCTCGCTGGAAGACTGGAATGCCACCCTGGCGGTGAACCTGACCGGATCGATGCTCTGTGCCGCGGCCGCCGTCAGGACCATGAAGGCGCAGGAACCGCAGGGCGGCCGGATCATCAATAACGGCTCCATCTCCGCGCATTCACCGCGGCCCCGCACAGTGGCCTATGCAGTGACCAAGCACGCCATGACCGGGCTGACCAGAAGCATTGAACTGGACGGGCGGGGCTTTGGCATCACGTGCGGGCAGATCGACATCGGCAACACGGCCACGGAGATCATGGACACCATCGGGGTTGGTGCGGGTGCCCTCCAAGCTGACGGCAGCCGCCGGGTTGAGCCAACCTTTCCCGTGGAGGATGCCGCCCGCGCGGTCCTGATGATGGCCAACATGCCGGCGTCGGCCAGCGTCGGTTCCGTGGTGGTTACCGCCGCGGGCATGCCCTTCGTGGGCCGCGGCTGACCCTTCTGGGTTTTTGGGCGCGCAACGGGGACTTCCGCCGTGGAAGTCCCCGTACATGTCAAAAAGCTCTAGAGGGGGAGGAGGGCCGAAAGATCTGCGCGGAGGCCCGAGGCTGCCACCCTGCCGCCCGCCACCGCGTCCGCCCAGCTCAACTGGCCAGTCACCATGGCAAGCCAGGTGGCGGCGTCGCACTCAATGACATTGGGCGGCGTTCCGCGCGTGTGCCGGGGACCCTCCACGCACTGGGTCACGCCGAACGGCGGCACGCGGACCTCCACTGAATTGCCCGGCGCCCGGGCGGTGAGCTCCTCCAGCGAGTAGCGCACAGCTGTTGCCAGGACAGCGCGGGCAACGGGAAGGTCCGACGACGGCCCGGCGCCCTTGCGCCACGCCTCCAGGGACGCTTTTCCTTCCTGGACGTCGATACGACGGCGGGCAACAGCCATGGTTTCCGGCTTCCTTCAGTGTGGGGTGCAGCGGCAAAGGCAATCAGGGTACCGCGAACATCGGCGCCCAAGGAATCGGGGCGGCGGAGTACCATCGGTAGCACCTCGTCAGCGGAGAAGGGAATTACCCATGCAGCTCGGCGCTTTCTCGGTCAGCCTCGCCGTCAAGGACATCGGGGCCTCTACCGAATTCTACGAAAAACTGGGTTTCACCCCGTTCGCCGGTGATATCACGCAGAACTGGCTGATCCTAAAGAACGGCCAGGCCGTGGTGGGCCTCTTCCAGGGGATACTGGAGCGGAACGCCCTGACGTTCAATCCGGGCTGGGACCAGAACGCGCAGCCGCTGGATTCGTTTACGGACGTGCGCCAGATCCAGCGGGAGCTGCAGGAGCAGGGGATTCCCTTCCTGGCACAAGCCGAGGAAGGAACCACCGGCCCAGCAAGCTTCATCGTGGTGGATCCTGACGGCAATCCGGTGATTGTGGACCAGCACGTCTGACGGGCGCCGGAGGGACTAGTCCAGGAGAGCCGAAACCGCGGGTCCAAGCCTGATCTTCCCCACAGGCCGGCCGCCGCCGAGGACTGGATCCACCACCTTCTCCAGGACGCTGGCCACACCGGGTATCTCCACCGCACCGGCGGCTGCCAGGAGGGTCAGCGCCACCAGCGAGGTGGCCCGCAGGTTTCCGTCCAGAATCTTGACGGCCACGGACACGCCTTGGGGCGTGGCCATGGCCAGGACGCCTTCCGCGCCGATCTTGGCGATGATTTCCAGCTCGTCCATGACCAGCGTGTTGGCCTCGCCGCGGCCCTGCACAGCCCACGGGTAGTCCAGCATCGAGGTGGCGATGGTGGCCGCGCGGGCGCTGAAGCTCTGGTCGCCCGGCGCCTTGGCAAGGTGCGAGTACCCCCTGGCCAGGCCCTTGAGTGACACCGCTGCCACCGGGGCGCCACAGCCGTCGATGCCCAGGTGGGCGATCTTCTCGTCCGTGTATTCCTCGATGACCGTCCGGATGCGCTGCTGCAGCGGGTGGTTGGGCTCGAGGTAGCTGTGCGTATCCCAGCCGTTCTCGGTGCAGGCCCAGAGGAAGGCCGCATGCTTGCCGGAACAGTTGTAGGCGAGCCGGGACTTGCCCTTCTCCGAGCGCACCAGCCAGTTGCGCGCCGTCTCATCCTGGGGCCAGGCTTCCGGACACTGCAGTTGGTCCTCGCGGACCCCTGCCGCCTTCAGCATTCCTGCCACCACGTCCATGTGGTCCAGGGATCCTGTATGGCTTCCGCAGGCAACAGCCACCTGCGCTCCCCGCAACGGGACCCCGGATTGCATTGAGGCAAGTGCCTGGAACGGCTTCAGGGTGGAACGGGCGTAAATCGGAGTGTTGATGTCGCCGAGTTCAGTCACCACCGACCCGTCCGCCGCCAAAAGGACGGCAGAGCCGATGTGCCGCGACTCCACGAAACCGCTGCGTTCGATCACGGCCAGTTCCACGGCGGAGTCCACGGTAAAGGTGGCATGCGGGTTGTGCGGCATGCTGCCAGTCTAGGGGCCTACCCTGCCAATGCCGTGCTATTCCACGGTGACCATCACCGACTGCCAACCCGACGCGCCGTCAGGCACAGGGTCTGCGCGCTGGTCTGTTTGTACCTCGCCGGTGCCGTCGGTGGCCCGCACCTTGAGGTAGTGCGTCCCGGGCGCCGCGTCCCACTGGTAGGACCACTGGCGCCACGTGACCAGTGAGGCCTCAGCGGAGAGATCGGCCTCCATCCAGTCGCCGTCGTCCACCTGGACCTCCACCCTGGTGATCCCCCGCGTCTGTGCCCACGCAGTGCCGCCCACGGCAACCCTTCCCGCCGGCACCTTGGCGAAGGACTTGGGAACATCAACCCGCGCCATGGTCTTGATGGGGCCGCGCTCGGACCAGCCGCGTTCGGTCCAGTAGGCCTTGCTGTCCGCGAACCGGGTCACTTCAAGGTCCACCACCCACTTCGTGGCGGAGACGAACCCGTACAGGCCCGGGACCACCATGCGCACGGGATAGCCATGTTCAAGGGGCAATGGCTCGCCGTTCATCGCGATGGCAAGCATCGCGTCCCGGTCGTCCTGCAGCACCTCCAGGGGCGTCGAGGCACTGAAACCGTCGATCGAGGTGGAGAGCACCATGTCCGCGCCTTCCTTGGGCCTCGCCTGTTTGAGTACCTCGCGGAGCGGCAGGCCGAGCCATTTTGCGTTGCCGGCAAGGTTGCCGCCCACAGGATTGGAAACACAGGTGAGGGTGATGTGGGATTCGACCAAGTCGGCGTCGAGCAGGTCCTGGAAGGTAAGGCGCACCTCTTCCTCAACCAGTCCGTGCACGCGGAGCTCCCAGCTGGCAACGTCGATTTCCGGGACACTCAGGGCCGTGTCGATGCGGTAGAACTCATTGTTGGGAGTGAGCCACGGCGTGACTCCGGGCACTGGTGACTGGACGCCTGCCGGGACCGCGGGAGCAGGCCGGGCCGGGGCGGGGAGCTGCAGCGCCTCCCGCGCCTGCAGGATATTGCTGCGCGCCGCACCCAGGAGCCGGCCTCCAGTAGCGGCCAGCGCCGCCGCGGCTGCCGTGATTCCGGCCGTGGCAAAGAAACGGCGGCGGCTGGCCCCGGAGCCCTCGGGCGGCAGGGCGGCGCCGGCAGGTGCGTCCGGCCACACCTCCAGGCCGCGCAGCCTCAGGACAAGGAGCCGGAGCACCAGCAGGCCTGCCGCCGTCCCCACCACCGAAGGGATGGCGTCCACAGCTCCGACTCCCGCCCGGGTCACCACGCTGGCCACGATGACGGCCCCCATGAACAGGACGCCCAGGACGCCCAGTGCCCACTTGCGGTAGGCCACTACGCCCAGCACGCATGCCAGCACTGCAATGGTCAGGGCCATGCCCACGAACAGCGCCACCTTGTCGTTGGTGCCAAACGTGGCGATGGCGAAATCCTTGAGCCAGGACGGCGTGAAATCGATGAAGGTGGAGCCCAGCGCAATCAGCGGCGCGGCGCGGGCGGTGAAGAAGGCTCCCAGCAGTTCAGCCACGGCAAGGACGACGGCGGCCGCCACCACCCCTGCCAGGGCGGCCATCGCGGTGGGTGCTTTGAGCCAGTTCCTCAGCTTCTTCATGGTGTTGATTCGGAGCGGGCCGGGCCGCGGATTGATGAACAGGGCAGGGAGGACACAGCTTAGGAGCGCGCAGGGTGCACGAAGTACCCTTGGAGACTGTGAAGGTACTCGTCATCGGCCCCGGAGGCCGCGAACACGCCATTGTCCGCTCCCTGCTCGCCGACCCCAACGTGTCCGAGGTCCATGCGGCTCCCGGCAATGCCGGCATCAGCAAACTGGTCCCCACGCACAGCATCAACGCCAACGATCCGGACGCCGTAGCGGCACTGGCCACCAGGCTCACGGTTGACCTGGTGGTGGTGGGACCGGAGGCGCCGCTCGCAGCCGGTGTGTCCGACGCCGTCCGCAAAGCAGGAATTCCGGTGTTCGGGCCCAGCAAGGCGGCAGCACAGTTGGAGGCGTCAAAGGCCTTCGCCAAGGAAATCATGGCAGAAGCCGGCGTACCCACAGCCATGGCGATGGTGGCAACCAGCGCGGAGGAAGCGGCCTCTGCACTGGACACCTTCGGTGCACCCTACGTGGTCAAGGATGACGGACTCGCTGCCGGCAAGGGGGTTGTGGTCACCAAGGACCGCGCGGAAGCCCTGGCCCACGCCCAGTCCTGCTTCGACGCCGGCGGTTCCGTGGTGATCGAGGAGTTCCTGGACGGGCCCGAGGTTTCCCTGTTCGTCCTCTGCGACGGGCACAACACCGTCGCGCTGTCACCGGCCCAGGACTTCAAGCGGATCTTCGACAACGACGAAGGGCCCAACACCGGCGGCATGGGCGCCTACACGCCCCTTGAGTGGGCACCCGAGGGACTCGTCCAGGAAGTCATCGACCGCGTGGCCCAGCCCACGGTCAACGAGATGGCCCGTCGCGGGACTCCTTTCGTAGGCGTGCTGTTCGTGGGGCTGGCCCTCACGTCGCGGGGCACCCGCGTGATCGAGTTCAACGTCCGCTTCGGCGACCCGGAAACCCAGGCCGTCCTGGCACGGCTCAAGACCCCGCTCGGTTCCCTGCTCATGGCAGCCGCAAAAGGCGAACTGGACAAAGCGGAAGAACTGCGCTGGGCGAAGGAGACTGCTGTCGCCGTCGTCGTTGCCGGCGAAAACTATCCAGGCACTCCCCGCACCGGTGACCGCATCCGCGGCCTGAAGAAGGCCGAGGAGCTCGACGGCGTGCACGTCATCCATGCCGGCACCGCCTTTGACGAGGACGGCAAAGTGGTGTCCGCCGGCGGCCGCGTGCTGGCCGTGGTGGCACTGGGCAGTGACCTCGTGGAGGCCCGCGAAAGAGCGTACGACGGCGTGGAGCTGATCCAGCTCGAAGGTTCCCAGTTCCGCACGGACATCGGCGGCAAAGCAGCCCGCGGGGAGATCAAAGTGCCCTCCGGCGCATCCTTTTCCGAGCACAAGACGAAGGCCTAAGCATGAGCGAAAACCCAGCATCCCGCGGCTTCAGCACCAAAACCCTGGACCTCCCCGGCTGGAAGCACCTCTATTCCGGGAAAGTCAGGGACCTCTACGAACCGGTTGATGAGTCAATCGTGCAACGAGTTGGCCAGGACTGCGTGCTGGTGGTGGCCAGCGACCGTATCAGCGCGTTTGACCATGTCCTCTCCAGTGAGATTCCGGACAAGGGGCGCATCCTGACCCAGCTGAGCCTGTGGTGGTTCGACCAGCTGGACGTGGAACACCACGTGCTGGGCTCCACCGTGGAGGACGGGGTTCCTGCCCAAGTGGAAGGCCGGGCCATGGTCTGCAAGAAGCTGGACATGTTCCCGGTGGAGTGCATCGCCCGTGGCTACCTCACAGGTTCCGGCCTGCAGGAGTACAAGGCGTCCGGGACCGTGTGCAGCATTCCGCTGCCAGAGGGCCTGGTTGACGGGTCCCGCCTGGAACACCCCATCTTCACGCCGTCCGCCAAGGCTGAGGTGGGCGAGCACGACGAGAACATCACCTACGACGCCGTTGTGGCCATGGTGGGTGACGATATCGCCGGGCGCCTCAGCGAGCTCACGCTGAAGATCTACACCACGGCGGAAAAAATCGCGCGGGAGCGGGGGATTATCCTCGCCGACACCAAGGTCGAATTCGGCTACGATCCCGTCTCGGGCTCAATCACCCTGGGGGACGAGGTCCTGACGCCGGATTCCTCGCGGTTCTGGGATGCCGCCACATACCAGCCGGGGAAGGCACAGCCGTCCTATGACAAGCAATATGTGCGGGATTGGCTGACGTCTGCTGAATCGGGCTGGGACAAGTCCTCGGATACGCCTCCACCGGCGCTGCCTGACGAGGTTGTGAACCGTACCCGCAGCCGCTACGTCGAGGCTTACGAGAAAATCACCGGAAAACCCTTCGCCTGACGGAGCCCCAGCAGCTCCCGGCGGTTCGGTTAGTGCTTAGCTGGCCTTGGCGGCTGCGGCAGCGCGCTTCTGGGCCAGCTTTATTTCCAGGACTGCGTCCAGCGCTTGCTGGACGCGGTCCGCGGCTCCCGCCGCGCTGAAGGCTTTCTGGGCTTCCTCGAGGTGCACCAGGGCTTCCTCGGGTTCACCCGCGGCCTTGAGTGATTTGCCCAGCAGCAGCGACACTTCACCTGCTGTGTGCTTGGCCAGGGCAGAACGCTCTGCGTGGATTTCGCGGAGCTTTTCGACGGCGGCAACAATGTCCCCGGTCAGGTACAGCCAGCGGGCGCGGATGAAAGCGACCTCCAGCTGGTCCGACTTGTTGCCACCCACAATGGACAGCGCCAGTTCGGCCCGCTCGATTGATGAAAGCGTTTCTGGCTCGACAATTCCCGATGACAGCCGGACTGCAGCCGATGCCTTGTTAAACCGGGCCCACAGTTCGATGTCGTTGGCGGGGGAGAGCAACCGTGCCGCACGTTCATGGTGCTTGATGCCCTCCTGGTAGTCATGCCGCATGAATGCCACGTTGCCGATCACCCATGCCACTTCGCCGGCAAGCTGGGACATGGAATGCTCATCCACGTGGTCGATCATGGCCTGGCAGTACTTCCAGGCTTCATCCAACCTGCCGCTTTCGGCCAGCGCTCCAATGAGGGCGCGGTGAGCACCAATAATCAGCGTGGAACCCTTAGGCAGCTGGGAGCAGAGCCGTACAGCTTCCATGGCGTGCTCCACCGCCGCACTTAGCTGGCCCTGGCCCTGTGCGATGCCGGCCAGCATCTGCCTGGCGCGGACCGCAAGGCCAGCAGATTCGGTCGCCATCGGGTGCTCCAACAGATGCTGCATAATGCGTTGGCATTCCTGCCAATTGCCCTGCTTGATGAGGCACTCGGCCTGCATATACGTCATGTTCCACCACGCGCTCGTGTTCTTGCCCTCCAGGGCAATCTGGGCGGCGGTGGCAGCATGGCTGGCGGCCAGCTCATAGTCCCTCAGGTCCCACGCCTGGCGGGCGTAGAGTCCTGCAAGGACATACTCGGCGTCGCTGACGGTGACGGGCTGGCTCCAAGCCTCCAGTGCCTTGGGTGCCAGTTCCAGCCTGCGCGCGAGTTCCTCGATAACCTCGGCCGTCGGCTCCCGGCGGCCGGTTTCGAGCAGAGAGATATAGCTGGGGGAATACAGGTCCTTTCCCAGTTCCGCCTGTGTCAGCCCCCGTTCGAGACGCTCCGCACGGAGCTTCTCGCCGAATCCGTTGCCCACGGGATTTCCTCCTTTTCCGGACTGTCTTTGTACTAAATGCTTGACAGTCCCTGTGGAAAACATTTTACAATGTATGTCAACAAGGACAGTGCTGGCTTTGTAACGAATCCGACTCGTATTGAGGAACCTATCTATGTTGAAGAAGATCGCAACCGCGGCCGCCTTGGCCGGTGCCCTTGCTTTTTCTGCTGCGGCTCCGGCCGTCCTGTCTGCCGGTTCCCTCGCGGACTCCACCGGCACTTCGGTAGCCGTTGGAAACTGGCCCGACCCGATGTCCAAGAAGACCAAGGACAAGAGCACTGACACCTCGTACACCACGTACGTGGGCAACTGGCCTGACCCGATGTAAATAGCTTCCTCACCTTGGAGGCGGGGAATGGCCCCGGGGCGAAAGCTCCGGGGCCATTCCTTTTTAAGCTGCTTCCCGGGCAGCCTGAGGCTGGCTCATGGATACAAAAAAGAGGGCCTCCGCAAGGAGACCCTCTTTCTGATGGTCGGGATGACAGGATTTGAACCTGCGACCTCTTCGTCCCGAACGAAGCGCGCTACCAAGCTGCGCTACATCCCGATCCGCTGCAAAAGCAACTTTACAAGGATAGCCGATCCGGGGTCCCGATGCGAAATCCCCTGCCGATCAGACCAGGGAGTCCTTCCAGGCTCCATGCAGGTCGGCAAAGCGCCCTCCGCCGCCGATGAGATCTGCGGGGCTGCCGTCTTCAACGATGCGGCCATCGTGCACCACCAGGACCCTGTCGGCGGTTTCCACTGTGGAGAGCCTGTGGGCGATGATCAAGGCGGTCCTGCGGGCTGCCTCAGTACCGGCGAGCAGCCGGGCCAGGCCCTGCTGGACCAGTCTCTCCGAGGGGATGTCCAGTGAGGAAGTGGCCTCGTCCAGGATCAGCACGGCCGGCCGGGCCAGGAACGCCCGGGCAAAACTGATGAGCTGCCGCTGGCCTGACGAGACGCGGCCGCCGCGCTTGTTGACGTCGGTGTCGTAGCCTTCCGGGAGTTCCATGATGAACCCGTGGGCGCCCACTGCTTTGGCCGCTTCCTCGATCTCGTCACGGGACGCCTCCGGCCTCCCCAGTGCAATGTTGTCCGCCACGGAACCGCTGAACAGGAACGCCTCCTGCGTCACCATGACGATGTTCCGCCGCAGGTCGGTGGTGCCCAGGTCCCGGAGGTCCACCCCGTCCAGGGTCAGTGAACCGGAGGAGACGTCGTAGAAGCGGGCTATGAGTTTGGCCAGCGTGGATTTCCCGGCTCCGGTCTGGCCCACCAGGGCAACGGTCTGGCCGGCAGGGATATGCAGGTTCAGCCGGGGGACGATCACCGGTCCCTCGCCGTAGCGGAACTCCACGTCCATGAAGTCCACGGCACCCCTGGCGTTCTTCAGGACTACCGGATTCTTCGGCGGCCGGACCGTGGGCACTTCCTCAAGGAGTCCGGAAACCTTCTCGAGGGCGGCCTGGGCGCTCTGGAACGAGTTGTAGAACATGGCCATCTGGTCCACCGGCTGGAAGAACCGCTTAGTGGAGAGGATCAGCGCCAGCAGCACGCCCACTTCCAGGTCGCCGGCCAGGACGCGGAACCCGCCGAAGAGCAGGACCACAGCCACGCAGACGTTGCCGATCAGGACCAGCCCGGGCTGGAAGACGCCGTTGAGGTTGATGGAGCGCACGGTGACCCTCCGGTAGTCCTCCGCAAGCTGGCCGTAGCGCCCGGAGTTCTCCCGTTCCTTGCGGAAAGCCTTGACCGCGCGGATCCCGGTCATGGTTTCCACGAAGTGCACGATCAGCCGCGCGGACACCACGCGCGACTCCCGGAAGGCGATCTGGGAGTGTTTCTGGTACCACCGGGCCAGGAAGAACATGGGTACGCCGGCGGCCATGACCAGCAGGCCGCTGCGCCAGTCCAGCGCGAAAACGGTCACGGCCGTGAAGACCATGAACAACATTCCGGAGGCCAGTGAGCTGACGCCGGAGTCCAGGAGCTCGCGGAGGGCTTCCAGGTCCGAGGTCTGCCGGGCAATGATGCGTCCGGAGGTGTACTTCTCGTGGAACTCGAGGCTCAGCCGTTGGGTGTGGCGGAAGACCCGGAGGCGCAGGTCCAGCAGCATGGCCTGGCTCAGCCTGGCGGTGGACGTGACGTACAAAGCCGTGAGCCCCGCCGTCGCAATGGCGGCCAGGAGGTAGGCGACGCCGGTAAAGACCAGGGGCGCGTTGTCCCCCGCCTGCAGGGCGGGCAGCGCACGGTCAATGCCGAAAGCGATCAGGGCGGGACCGGCCACACGTGCTGCCTGGGAAAGGACCACCATGGCGATGGTCAGCCAGAACCGGAGCCGGACCGGCCGGATCAGCGACCGCAGCAGCGCAAGGGACCGCCGCCGCACGGCCCTGCTGTCGCTCTTGCTGAGGTGCGCGTTGTCTTCGTTGGCAGTGCCAAAGGCTGTGGTGCTCATCGGGTGGCCTCCTCTGCCTTGATATCGGCCCGCTCGTTGAGATCCGAGAGTTCCGAGTCCAGGTCCCGGGGTTCCTGGTCCAGGCTGGCAATGACGTAGCGGTAGTGGTCGTTGCCTGCCAGCAGTTCTGTATGGGTTCCGACGGCGGTGATCCGGCCTTCCTCAAGCAGCGCCACACGATCCGCGAGGGCAACAGTGGACGGCCGGTGGGCCACGATGAGGGTCGTGGTGTCCTTCAGCACTGCCCGGAGGCGTGTTTCCACCAGCTCCTCCGTGTGCACATCCAGGGCGGACAGCGGATCGTCCAGCACCAGCACTTGGGGCCTCGCGGCAATGGCGCGTGCCAAGGCAATGCGCTGGCGCTGCCCGCCGGACAAACTCAGGCCCTCCTCACCGATGAGCGTATCCAGTCCTTGGGGCAGCGAATACGCGAAATGCGCCTGAGCCACGTCCAGCGCCTCCTCAAGGACAGCGTCGCTCCTAACGGGCGCACCGAGCAGGACGTTGTCCCGGACCGAGTTGGAGAACAGGGTGGTGTCCTCGAAGGCCACGGCCACAATGCGCCGGAGTTCCTCCACGTCGAAGTCGCGCAGGTCCACGCCGTCGATGCTGATGGAGCCGCCGGTGACGTCGTACAGCCGCGGCACGAGCTGGATCAGTGCGCTCTTGCCGCTTCCCGTGATTCCCACCAGCGCCATGGTTTCGCCCGGGCGGACATCCAGGCTGATCTCCTTCAGGATCGGTTTGTCCGGAGCATCGTCATAGGCAAAGGTGGCGTTATGGAACCGCAGTTCGCCGGCAAGATGCTGCGGCCGGCGGGGTTCAGCGGGGCTGGTGATGGTATTGGCCGAATCCATCACTTCGTAGTGGCGGTCGACGGCGGTCTTGGCAGTCAGTGCCATGGCCAGCAGCATCCCGGAGAACTCCACAGGCGCAGCGATGACCGCCGCGGTGGCAAAGAATGCCACGAGGGCGCCGATGCTCAGCTGTCCGCTGGCGCACAGCATGATTCCCACTACCAGCCCGGCGCCGAGGGCGAGTTCCGGGAGCAGGGTGACCACCATGGTGAACATCGCCTGGTGCCGTGCCTTGTCGATCTCTGTCTGGCGCAGTTCCTCGGCCTGCTCCTCGAAGTTCTCCAGCGCTTCACGGCTGCGGCCGAAGGCCTTGAGCACCCGGATGCCGTGGACCGATTCCTCAACCGTGGTGGCGAGGTCGCCTGCCTGGTCCTGGCTGCGCCGGGCCACTTTGCTGAAGCGGGTCCGGAACCGGAAGCTGTACGCCATGATGGGCAGCGCCGCGGCGAGGAAGATCAGGGCAAGCTGCCAACTCATGGCGAACATGACCGAGATGCCGATGATTACGGTGAGGGTGGTGACCACCAGCATGATGGCGCCGAACGCCATCCAGCGGCGCAGGAAGTTGAGGTCTGTCATGGCCCGGGACAGGAGCTGGCCGGAGCCCCAGCGGTCGTGGAAGGAGACCGTCAGATCCTGGAGATGGTCATAGAGGGAGACGCGCATCCGGGTTTCCACGGTGGTGGCCGGGTTGATGACGAACTGCCGGCGGAGCGCAACCAGGACAGCCTCCGCAATGCCCAGGACCAGGATGATGCCGGCGGAGATCCAGATGGCCTCGGTGGCGCCGCCGGGCTGCAGTGATTCGTTGACCAGGACCCGCAGGACCTGCGGTATGGCCAGGGCCACAACGCTGGCCAGCAGCGCGCACAGCAGTCCCAGTACGAGCCGGGGGATGATGGGCCGGACATGGGGATAGAGACGGCTGATGGATCGAAAAAATGGAGTTTGCTTGGCCATGCCCGCTTCTCAAACGCTAAAACGAATGTAGTTTCCCGTAGCAACTACCCTATGCGATGGCGTGAGGCGATTCACAGTAATTGGGGTCCACAAAAAGGGTGGGCCAGTTATTGCGGTCCGCAATAAGGGCGGACCGTCCCTACTGTGCTGTCAGCTGCGGGACGTGAGGGTAAGCAGGACAGCTTCGGGCTTGCAGGCGATCCTTACCGGGGCGAAGCGTGAGGTGCCGATACCGCCCGAGACGTTCACCGGCGTCGTACGTCCGTTGCTTGTCCAGTCATTCAGGCCTTTGGCCCGCCACGTGGGGAGGTCGCAGTTGGCCACCAGCGCACCATAGCCGGGGATGCAGAGCTGTCCGCCATGGGTATGTCCGGCAAGAAGGAGGTCGGCGCCGTCCTCGGTGAAGTGGTCGAGCACCCGCTGGTAGGGCGCGTGGATGACAGCGACCTTGAGGTGGTCCGCGGCGTCCTGGTTCACTGTTCCGCGGG
This sequence comes from Pseudarthrobacter phenanthrenivorans Sphe3, assembly GCF_000189535.1. Taxonomy (NCBI): domain Bacteria; kingdom Bacillati; phylum Actinomycetota; class Actinomycetes; order Micrococcales; family Micrococcaceae; genus Pseudarthrobacter; species Pseudarthrobacter phenanthrenivorans. Next base: position 3,527,579 of record NC_015145.1, on the reverse strand, counting down.
GCCAGCCGGCGTACTTCTCGCGCTTCAGATGGGGATCGTCCACGCCGGAGAAATCAAAGCGGATGCCGTTCAGCACCAGGGACTGGTGGCGGTTGGTCAGGTCCACCCAGCCGCCCATGCCGAAGCCGGAACGCAGCCGCGGCCAGTCAAGCACCTTGGGCTTGGGCTTCGCCGTGGACGGACCCAGCAGGTAGGAAGCGGGATTCTTCAAGCTGGGAGCGAAGTAGTCATTGGAGCCGGGAACGAAGACGCCGGGGAACTCCAGCAGCGGGCGCAGGGCAGCCAGAAGCGGGTCAACCGCCTTCACATGGCTGAGGTTGTCGCCGGTATTGGCCACCAGGTCAGGCTTGAGGTCTGCCAGGGACTGCAGCCACGCAGCCTTCTTTTTCTGCCCCGGGACGAAATGGATATCGCTCAGGTGCAGGATCCGGAAGGGGCCGTGTCCCGGCGGCAGGATGGCCAGGGACTCCTCACGAAGGACGAACTGGTCTTTCTCCCACAGGCCGTATCCGAAAGCGGCCACTCCGGCGACAGCCCCGGTTCCGGCGGTGACGGCGAAGCCGCGCCCGATGGTTCGGGCGCGGCTGGCGAGGGTGCTGCTGGACAGCATCCGGTTAGTCGTCATTGTTGCCGTTGCCGTTTCCGTTGCCGTTGTTGGTCGGCTGCGGAGCGGGTTGCGGAGCTGCCGGTGCCGGTGCCGGCGCGCGGGTAGCCTGCGGCGCCGTGGTGGCCGGGGTGGTGCTCCGGGTGGTTCCGTTCAGGAGGTTGCTGGGCGGGGCGGGGAAGGGCTCGGTGCCGTAGGCCGGTGCAACCCGGGACATGAAGTTCGAGAACATCGGGCCGGCAATCATGTAGCCGTCGATGCCCGGGTAGAACTTTCCGTTCACCGTGATGTTCTGGCCTGAACGGTCCTGGGCGCCCAAGGCATCACCGAACCAGGCGGCAGTGGCCAGGCCCGTGGTGTGGCCAACAACCCACGTGGAACCGTTGTTATTCGACGTACCGGTCTTCGCACCGATCGGGAAGCTGGTGCGGGTGGAGATCCGGGGCTGGATCAGCGAACCGGAGCCACGGTTCAGGACTTCCTGCAGCGCGTAGTTCACGCCGCGGGCAACCTCGGGCTTGACCGCGTCCCGGCAGCTGGTGGACTGTGCCGGCAGCGTGGCGCCGGTCTGGTCCGTCACCGAGGTGATGGCGATCGGTTCGCAGTACTTTCCGTCATTTGCGAACGTGGCGAACGCGCTGGCCATTGTCAGGGGAGCCGTCTGGGTGGATCCCAGCAGGTTGCCCAGGGTGGACATGTTGATCTTCGGGTTAGGGTCCCCGTCCGCCGGCAGGCCGCCGTGAAGTCCCGTTGCGTCAACAATCTTCTGGATGCCGCAGAAGTCCAGCTGAGCGGCGGAGGCGAACGTCACGGTGTTGATGGAGTTGTACAGGCCCTCGAGCACGGACAGCGGGCGGTACCACTGCGGTTCGGCGTTCTGCAGGTCATCAGCTGCGCCGAGTGCCTTCTGTGCCGTGTTGTACGCGCCGGTGACCTGGCCGCAGGAGTTCCGCCACGGGAAGTTCAACGGGTAGCGGCGCTGGGCCGCATTCACCACGGTGTTCATGGACTTGCCCTCGTTGAGCCACTGCGCGAACGTGAACGGCTTCATGGTGGAGCCGGGCTGGGCGCCGCCGAGGCCGTTCAGGTCGTTCCCGTCCTTGTCCAGCTTGTCCACGTTGAAGTTCACCTGCGAGTCGAAGGCACCTTCAGCCGGCAGGAACGAGGTGTTCTGGGCCATCGAGATGATCTTGCCGCTGTTCGGCTGTACCGAAACCATGGCGGCACCCCACTTGTCCGGGTTGGCGCCGGCGGAGGCGTTTACCTGCTCCTGGGCCACAGCCTGGGCATTCGGGTCCAGCGTGGTGGTGATGGTCAGGCCGCCGCCGTAGATCAGGCGCTGGCGTTCCTTGAGGTCCTCACCATAGGCCGGGTTGTTTTCCAGCAGGTGCAGCACGTAGTCGCAGAAGTACGGGGCGGTGGACGCGTAGGCGCAGCCTTGGCGGGCCGGGGTGACCTTGGTTTCCACGGGAGTGGCGACTGCGGCCTCGTAATCGGCCTGGGTGATCTTGCCCTGGTCCCGCATGAGCGTCAAAACCAGGTCGCGGCGCTGCTTGGAGCTCTCCGGGTTGTTGATCGGGTCGAACGCGGACGGGCTGTTCACCAGGCCTGCCAGCAGCGCGGCCTGGGGGAGCGTCAGGTCCTTGGCGGAGGTGCTGAAGAAGAACCGGGACGCAGCCTCGACGCCATAAGCGTCCCGGTTGAAGAACACGATGTTCAGGTAGCCCTCAAGGATCTGCTCCTTGGAGAACTCCTTTTCCAGGGCGATGGCAAGCTTCATTTCGCGGAGCTTGTCACCCACGCCCTTGTTCACGCCATTGAGCTTGATCTGGTCCTCGTTGCCCTCGGCGGCGAGGTTGGCGTTGAGGACGTTGTTGACATACTGCTGCGTGATGGTTGAGGCGCCCTGCCGGTTACCGCGCGCGGTGCTGACCAGCGCACGGAGGATACCGGTGGTATCAACGCCGCCATGATCGTAGAAGCGGCTGTCCTCAACCGCGATGACGGCTTCCTTCATGAACGGCGAAATCTGGTCCAGGGCAACCTTGGTGCGGTTCTCCGTATAGACGCTGGCGATCTCGCTGCCGTCCGCGGCCAGGATCCGGGTGGTCTGGTTGGGCGGATCAACCTTAAGTTCAGCAGGAAGGGTGTCGAAGAACTCGATCGAACCGCTGGCTGCGCTGCCTGAAACGGCCGCCGCGGGAACCAGCAGGCCTGCTACCAGGACACCGCAAATTGCACTCACGCCAAGGAAAACGAGGATCTTACCAAGGGTGGTGGCAGTGTCGAATAATGGGTTCGTACGAGTCGCCATGTTTTCCACTTTACCGGCAAGGACTAGTCTTTCTCTCATGACCAAATGGGAGTACGCGACGATTCCGCTCATTATTCACGCCACAAAGCAGATTCTCGACCAGTGGGGAGACGACGGCTGGGAGCTCGTCCAGGTGGTCCCTGGACCGGACGGAAACGGCCTGGTGGCCTACCTGAAGAGGGAGAAGCAGTAGCATGAGCACCTCCGCAGAGGCCCAGTCCGGCGCGGCAGCAGCGCCCGTTTCCGCCGTCGAACAGCGGCTTGCAGACCTTGGCCTCACTCTCCCCGAGGTGGCTGCACCGGTGGCTGCCTATGTCCCTGCCGTCATCTCCGGCAGCCACGTGTACACGTCCGGGCAGTTGCCTTTTATTAATGGCAAACTCCCAGCTACGGGAAAAGTGTCTGCAGGAACCGAGGGCTTCGCGGACGAGCCCACGGTTTCCCCCGAAGACGCGAAGCAGTACGCTGCGCTCTGTGCAGTCAACGCCCTGGCAGCCGTCAAGAGTGTTATTGGCGATCTTGACCGCATCACCCGGATCGTCAAAGTTGTGGGCTTCGTCTCCTCCGACCCCTCCTTCACCGGACAGCCGGGCGTCATCAACGGCGCCTCGGAATTGCTGGGCAGCGTCCTCGGTGACGCCGGCCAGCACGCGCGTTCCGCCGTCGGCGTCTCCGTCCTGCCGCTCGATTCTCCGGTAGAGGTCGAACTGATAGCCGAATTCAGCTAGGACCGGTCGTTTCCCTTGCCTCACCTAGCCCGACGGCTCTTCGCACTTCCCCAGGACCTTGAAGGGGCGGCGCAGAGCTGGCTCGAACACGGCGAACGGACGCCTCGCGCGGCCCGTCTCGCCTCCTCCGTGGTCCTGTTGCGTGATTCCCCCAGGGGGCTGGAAACCTGGCTGGCCTACCGGCCGGGTTCCTCCCCGCTGGGGGTGCTTGCGTTTCCCGGCGGCTCGCTGGATGCGGCCGACGACGACCCCGTGGGCTGGCTGGGCCCCTCACCCCAGCATTGGGCTGAGCAGATGGGAACGGACGACGTCGGGCTGGCGCGCCGCCACGTGCTGGGCGCCATCCGGGAACTCTTCGAGGAAACCGGCGTGCTGCTTGCAGGGCCGGACATGGCCGGCACGGTGGAAGCCACGTCCACGCCCGAGTGGATGCGTGCCCGGGTTGCCGTGGCCGAGCAGGAGAAGACGTTCCCGGAGATCCTGGCCAAGCGCGGGCTGTCCGTCAGGACGGACCTGCTGAAGTCCCTGGTCAACTGGCGCAGCCCCGATTTTGCGCACCGCCGCTTCGACACCCGCTACTTCGCTGCCACGGTTCCACTCAACCAGCAACCCACGCTCCTGGAGGGCAAAGGTGTCTGGGGCCGCTGGGTCAACGCGCCGGAGGTCATCGCCCAGCGCGATACCACCGCCCTCGGGGACGAGGTGGGCCAGGAAAACACCGTGGGCCGCACCCTCGGCGAACTCCTGGTTCCCGGGTCCGAGATCATGCTCGAAAAAATGGCCATGGCGAACGGCTGCATTGCGTATCTCAGTTACAAACGCAAGGCCCATGTGTACCAGCCAACCCTGGTGGAAGAGGACGGAAAGCTGATGCTCGAAGTCGAGGCCGCCAAGACCACAGCCGACGACCCCCAGCGCGAACGCTAGATCCTGCGCAACGTGGAATAGGGGCGGCTGGGCAATGTTCCTGCAGCCCAGGGCTGGACCGAGGGCTCGGGCGGAATCCCGCCCCGGCCGTCCTTCACCACCAGGACCACCGTGCCGATCATCGCGGCAAGGGAAGCCAGGCCCAGCAGGATCAAAACAACAGCCATCGCGGCGGACATTGCCATGCACCTCTGGTCCAATTTTACCGCCGGGCAGCCTTCAGCGGCGGGCCTGGCCCCGTCGTCCGAACCTGTCCTCCCCCCGCGATCCTCTCTCACTTGATGCCGCTTTTCCTGAAACGCTCTCTCACTCGATGCGGCTTTTCCTGAAACGCTCTCTCACTTGATGCCGCTTTTCCTGAGACGCTCTCTCACTCGATGCGGCTTTTCCTGAGACGCTCTCTCACTTTCTGACTCGTTGACGGGCCATCCGGTGTCCTTAGCTTCAGGAATGGTCGGGGAGACGGCTTGGAGGTGATAGATGGTTGGGGAAAAACCGGCGTGAAGTGATAGAGCGTTGGAGAAATACGCGCATTAGGTGAGAGAGCGTCGGTGGGGGCATGCAAAAGGCCGCCCCGTGGGGCGGCCTTTGTGCTGCGGAGACTAGCGGGAGCGCTGGCGGAGGCGCTGCATGTCCAGGATGACGACGGCGCGGGCTTCAAGGCGGAGCCAGCCGCGCTGGACAAACTCGGCGAGGGCCTTGTTCACGGTTTCGCGGGAAGCGCCCACCAGCTGCGCCAGTTCCTCCTGGGTGAGCTCGTGGGCAACCAGGACGCCGTCGGTAGCCGGCCGGCCGAAGCGGTCAGCCAGGTCCAGGAGGGCCTTTGCCACACGGCCCGGCACATCGGAGAAAACGAGGTCGGACAGTGAGTCGTTGGTGCGGCGCAGGCGCCGGGCGAGGGCCTGCAGCAGCTGGGCCGAGACCTCCGGGCGGGTGCGGAGCAGTGTGTTAAGGCTCTCGTTCTTGAGGCCGGCCAGGCGGGTTTCCGAGACGGCGGTTGCCGTGGCGGTCCGGGGGCTGGGGTCGAACAGGGCCATTTCACCAAAGAGCTCACCCGGGCCGAGGATGGCCAGCAGGGACTCGCGGCCGTCAGGAGAGGTCCGGCCAAGCTTCACCTTGCCGGAGACGATGAAGTACAGCTGGTCACCCTGGTCGCCCTCACGGAATACCGAAGCGCCGCGGGACAGGTCCACCTCGGTGAGCTCATCCGTCAGCAGGCGGAATGCGTCGTCGTCCAGCGTGGCGAAAAGGGGTGCTCGGCGCAGTACCTCGATGTCCATGAAATCTCCTGAATAAAAGTGTCGGCTGTGGCGCTTGTGCCATTGTTTCAGAATTTTCAAGGTTCTGTGACGAACTTGGCAGGCAAAACGCCCTGATGGAGGGCCGAAAGGGCCGGGCCGTCCCCTCCCCGGACTGCCGCAAGGGCGAAGGAGGTATTCAGAAAGCTGTCAGTATCGGCCATTAGAATGAAGGTTCAACTGCTTAATAAGGAGCCCTAGTGGTCGGCTTGACTGTCCTGGACTTTGTCCTGATCCTGGCCTTGCTGTCCTACCTTATCTACGGCCTCCGCAACGGTTTCCTGGTGACGGTGGGCGGCATCGCCGGGTTTGCTGCCGGAGCAGTCGCTGCCTTCTTCGCAGTCCCCCTTGTCAGTGGCTTCGTGCCGGACAGCGGGTGGCGGCTGACCGCCATCGTGGCCGCCGCCGTCGTCCTGGTGGTCCTGGGACATGGCTTGGGCACCATGGCGGGCCGGCACATCCGCGGCGCCGTGCGGATCCGGCCCCTGCGGGCGGTGGACCGCCTGGTGGGCGGTGCCGTGAACGTGGTGGTATCCGCCCTGGTGATGTCCATGCTGGCCTTCAGCATCAGCTCCCTGGGTGTGCCGGTGGTGTCCCAGCAGCTGGCCGAATCCAAGGTCATCCGCTTCATCGACGGGCTGACCCCCACGCCGGTCAAAGCCACGATGGCGCAGCTGCGCTCCACGGTGATCGGCAACGGCATTCCCACCCTCCTGGAGGGCCTGGAACAGGGGCCTGCCGTGCCGGTGCCCAACGCCAGCACTGACACTCCGGCCCTCAACCGGGCAGCGGAGTCAGTGCTGAGGATTGCCGGAACGGCCTACGAATGCGGACAGAACCAGACCGGCACCGGTTTCGTGGTTTCGGAAGACCGGGTAGTCACGAACGCGCATGTCGTGGCGGGCGTGTCGGAGCCGGTGGTGGAAATGCCGGACGGCGGAGCGATGCAGGGGCGCGTGGTCTACTTCGACACCAAGCACGATTTGGCGGTGCTGGCCGTGGATGACCTCCCCGCGAGTCCCTTGACGCTGGGCCCGGATCTTCCCGGCGGCAGCCCTGCCGCCTTTGCTGGATATCCGCACGGCGGCCCCTTCCAGTCGAAGCCGGCAACAGTGCAGGACATCACGACAGTGCTCGTGCCGGACATCTACGGCAACAACGCTTCTCCTGAGGAGATCTACCGGCTGGCGGGTGACGTGGAACCTGGGAATTCCGGCGGGCCGCTGCTGACCACTGAGGGCGCGGTTGCAGGGGTAATCTTCGCCAAGGCCACCTCCGACACGGACATGGGGTTCGCCATCACCATGGACGACCTTGGCCCCGTGGCGTCCCAGGCCGGATCGCTCTCCGCAGCCGTCTCCTCCGGACAGTGCATCCAGAAATAAGGCGCTGCAGCCGGCTAGAGAACCTCTGCGAGGTAGTCCACAGCCAGCCTGTAGCCGAACACACCCGCGCCCACGATCACCGCTGAGCAGACGGGCGACAGGAAAGAGTGGTGCCTGAATTCCTCCCGTTGGTGCACATTGGTGATGTGGACTTCGACGGCGGGAAACTGCACCGCGGCGAGGGCGTCACGCAGTGCCACGGACGTGTGCGTAAAGGCGCCGGCGTTGATGATGATCCCGGCGGCGTTGCCTCGGGCGGCGTGAATGGTGTCCAGGAGGACGCCTTCGTGGTTGGACTGGACGCATTCCACTGCGAAACCGTGTCCCCGGGCGGCTGAGGCAGCCAACTCCTCCACGTCGGCGAGGGTGGATGTCCCGTACTTCTCCGGCTCTCGGGTTCCCAGCAGGTTCAGGTTGGGTCCGTTGATCACCAGGATGGTGCCACGGCCGGTATCGGCGGCGGAAGGTTCAATCATGAAGCCCAATCTATCCGCTGGGCCGGGAGTGCCGCGCATTCTTACGGTGCTTGAATGCGCGGCACCTGATGAGGCAGTTCCGGAAGACCGCTCAGAGGGCGGTGAACTTCAGCAGCAGTGCGTGCTCCGGGTTGAGGACGGGCATCGGCAGGCCAACCTCGCCCAGGAAGCGGCCGTTGGCCACCGCCCCGTCCGCAAGCCAGGCCGGGGGCTGCACCTGCGTGAAGGTGTGGCCGTAGCCGGCGTCACCCGGGGCAGGGAAGATCGCCTCCACCCGGTAGTCGCGGTCCTGTTCAAGGCCCGGAATGGCCACCTTCCCGGGCTGCTCGGCGAAAGCGGTGCGCGTGCTGACAAAGGCGAACAGGGCCGCCGTCGTACCCGCTTCAGGTGAAGTGGCAGCCACGGTGCCGTGCAGCATCAGCGACTCGTCCGGAACATCCGCACGGACCATCCGTCCGCTGTGGATGAGGTCCCGGTGCTCCTTGTACAGGCCGATGAACCGCTTGAGCTGCTCCCGCTCTGCGCCGCGGACCTGCCGGACGTCCCATTCCATGCCGAAGTGCCCGAACAGTGCCGTGATGGCGCGGAAGGACAGATCGTGGGTGCGGGCAGTCGTGTGCGAGGTGGTGGGGCCGATGTGCCCGCCCACCAGCTCCGGCGGAACCACCAGCCCGGTCCAGCGCTGGATGCTCTGGCGTTCCAGCGCGTCGTTGCAGTCCGAGGCCCAGATCCGGTCCGTCCGCTCCAGGATCCCCAGGTCAACGCGTGCGCCGCCGGAGGAGCAGCTTTCAATTTCGACGCCGGGGTGCGCCTTCTTGAGCTCGTCGAGCAGGCGGTAGGCGGCGAGGGTCTGTTCATGTACCGAGGGGCGGCCGGCATGTCCGTGCTCCAGCAGGTCACGGTTCTGGTCCCACTTCAGGTAGCTGATGTTGTTTCCGCGCAGCAGGGCGTCGATGCGGTCGAAGATGTACTGCCAGGCTTCAGGATTGACCAGGTCGATCACGTGCTGGTTCCGCCATTCCAGAGGCAGCCGCCCGCCTTCCTTGTGGGACAGGGCTGCCGGGCCCACGATCCATTCCGGGTGCGCACGGGCGACGTCGGAGTCAAGGTTCACCATCTCGGGTTCAACCCAAAGTCCGAATTCCATGCCGCGGGAGGTGACGGCATCGATCAGCGGGGTCAGGCCTTCAGGCCACAGTGTCTCGTCCACGTACCAGTCACCGAGCCCGGCCTGGTCGTCGCGGCGTCCGCGGAACCAGCCGTCATCCAGGACAAAGCGCTCCACGCCAAGCTCCGCGGCAGAGTCCGCGAGTTCGATCAGGGTAGGTAGGTTGTGGTCGAAGTAGACGGCTTCCCAGGTGTTAAGCACTACGGGCCGCGGCTTGCCGCCGCCTGCAGTAGGGAGCACATGGTGCGGGCGGGACCGGAACCAGCTGTAGAACGCCTCGCTGATGCCGTCCAGGCCGCGGTCCGAATAGGCGGCGAAAAGGGTGGGGGTGGTGTAGGTGCCCTGCGGCTCAAGGACCACCTCGGCCGGACCCAGAAGTTCCGAGCCGCCGATCATGGTGCGGCCATCGCCGATGGTGTCCGTGAACTGCTCGTGGTTCCCGCTCCAGGCGAGGTGGGTAGCCCAGACCTTGCCGTGGCGGTTGCCGAAACCCGCGGTGCCGGCGGCGAACAGCAGGGAGGAGTCGTGGCCGGTGCGGCCGTGCCGGCCGGTCCGGACCCAGGTGCCCTGCTGGATGGCGCGGCGCTGCGGGTGGTTTTCCCGGCACCAGCGGCCGGTCAGGTCAAGGAGTTCGACGGCGGCCGGTGCCACCGGGAGGACGGTCGCCAGTTCATCCAGCTGGTAAGGGGTGGTGCCGTCATTGGTGAGCGTATGGCGGAGTTCCAACAGGCCGCCGTCGTGCAGCGCCAGGGTGGACTCCACACTGATGCCAGCCTCGGCGTCGGCCTGCCTGATTACCGCTGTGGCGCCGTCAGCGTGCGCCGCCACCGTGCGAAGGCGCGGGGAGAAATCCAGTCCGGAGACGCCGTCGGCAATACGGTGACCGCGGAGGCCGGGACGGCCGCGCCAGGCGGAGGAAGCCTGGGGCAGAAGGCCGGCCGGAACGGTGGCATCGATCGCGGAGTGGGGGACCGGCTCGCCGAGGATGGTTAGGTCCGGCAGGGTGCTGCCCAGATCAGCACCCCAGTGGATGACCTCGGCCTCCCCGCTGTGGAAGCTGATGACGAGGCTTGTTCCGGCGGAACGGAGGTGGAGGGGGTCCATAGGATCTCTTTCGGTGATAGAAGTGCGTCTCCGGGAGACGCAAAGATAGTTCAAGGGGTGAGTGGATGCCGCCGCCGCGAGGAGGTGACGGCGGCATCCAGCCGGTGGGCTGCGACCACATACGCAGCCACGGGTGGGGGCTACTTGAAGAGGGCGTTGACCTGTTCGTTGGCCTGGGTCAGCGAGCTGGCGGGTGCCTTGCCGGAGACGACGGCGTCCATGGCCGGCTCCATGATGCCCTTGACCTTGGCGGTGTTGTCCGTTATGGGGTACAGGAAGGTTGTTTTGTTCTTGACGTGCTCGGTAAACGCAGTGACGTCAACACCCTTGGCCTGGAAGGCCGCGGCGGCCTTCTCCGAGGACGCCTTGAGGGCGGGGAACACCACGGCCTTGGAGGCTACGACATCCTGGCAGTCGGCCGAGGCAAGGTATTCAACCCATTTGATGGCTGCGTCCTTCTTCTCGGTGCCGGCCCAGATGGAATCGGCCAGGCCGTTGAACATGGAGGCTCGCTCGCCTTTAGGGCCCACCGGAGTAGGGGCAATGCCTACTTCCACGCCCTTGTAACCGGTGTACTGGCCGATCATCCAGGAGCCGTGGGCGTTGATCGCGGACTTGCCTGCCGCGAAGGTGTCAGCCATGCTGGCGCCGACGGTGGTTTCAAGCTTGGGCATGTAGCCCTTGTTCGCCAGCCCGGCGAACCATTCCATCGAGGCCTGGAATTTCGGGTCGTCATAGTTGTACTTCGTGCCCCACGGGTTCTTGTCCGTGTGGGACCAGCCGGTGGTGTTGGTGAGGTAGCTCCACTCCGTCTGTCCGGAGGAGTCCCCGCCGCCGTTGAGGCCCAGCCCGTAAACGTCCACGTTGTTCTTGTCAAAGCCTGGCTCGTCACCACGCTTACCGTTCTTGTCCACGGTCAGGCGCGCGATGATGTCCTCATAAGTGCCGCCGTCTTCAGGATTCCAGGTCAGGTCCTTCATCTGGTCTTCGGTAATGCCTGCGCTGGCGAGCATGGCCTTGTTGTAGAAGAGGCCGATGGTGTCCCAGTCCTTGGGCAGGCCGTAGCGTTTGCCGTCTTGGCCTACCCAGAGGTCGGCGAGGCCTTCGTTGTATGCGGACAGGTCGATCTTGTCCTCCTCAACTGCGTCGTCGATGGCGAGCAGCTGCTTGTTCTCGGCCAGTTCGCCGTAGCGGCCCAGGTGGTTGGTGAAGACGTCCGGGGCCGTGCCGCCCACAAAGCCGTTGGTGAGGGTGGACCAGTAGTCGTCCCAGCCGCGCTGGATGATCTTGACCGTGATGTCCGGGTTGGCCTTGGTGAAGTCGTCTGCGCACTGCTGGTAGGCGGGGAGCTGGTTGGCGTCCCAGAGCCAGTAGCTGATCTCGCCTTTGGCGGACTCCTCGGAGGAGGAGCCACTGCAGGCGGAGAGGGAGAGGGCCACAGCTGCGGCAACGGCAACGGCGCCGAGGGATTTCTTCATGGTTCTACTTTCCGTTTAGGGGATGGGAGGAGCAGTTCTTGAATTAGCTACTTGATGCCGGAGAAACCGATGGAGTTGACGATCTTCTTGCCGAAGGCGGCAAAGAGGATCAGGACGGGCAGTGCCGAAATGAGGGTCGCCGCCATAAGGCCGGACCAGTCCGGAGCGCCCTGGGGGGACTGGGACTTGAAGACGCCAAGCCCCACCTGGAGGACGCGGACGTCGTCCTGGGAGCCAACCAGCAGTGGCCAGAAGTATTCGTTCCATTGGCCAATGAAGGTGAGGAGCGCCAGTGTGGCGATGGGGGCCGCCGCGTTGGGAAGCACTATCTGGAAGAAGATGCGGAGGTGCTTTGCGCCGTCGAGCATTGCCGCTTCCTCCACTTCACGGGACATGTTGAGGAAGAACTGGCGGAGGAAAAAGATGGCGAACGGCGTCATGAAGACGTATGGCAGGACCATTCCAAGCATGGTGTTGAGCAGGTCCAGGTTTTTGATCAGCAGGAAGTTGGGCAGGGCGGTGAAGATCGGCGGGACCAGCATGGTGCCAAGGAACAGGCTGAAGACCGCGTTCCGGCCCTTCCAGCGGAGCCGCGCAAAAGCGTAGGCGGCCATCGCGCTGAAGAAAACGGCGCCTGCGGTTGTGATGGAGGAGAAGACGATCGAGTTGCGCAGGTACAACCAGAAGTCGATGGCGGCGCCGGAGCCGCCTTCGGCCACGGCTTCAGCCGGTGACTGCAGGCCGAAGACCCGCTTGAAGGCGCCCAACGTGAATTCTGCCGGCAAGAGGCTGGTGGCGTTGGTGGCCAGAGCGTTGTTGGTGGACAGCGCCGTGCGCAGGACCCAGAGGAAAGGAAGTACTGAGACTGCGATGGCAAGGGCCAGGAGGGCCCAGGCGCCGGCGCGGCGGATGTTGAAGGGCCGACGGCGGGTCGCCGGCTTTGCCAGTGCGGTGCGGCTTGCGGTGGTGGTCATGGAAGGACTCCTTAGTCCAGGTCCGACTCGTTGCCCTTGAGGAACTTCATCTGGATGAAGGCCACGAGGGCGAGGATGAGGAAGAGGATGACGGCGATGGCGGATCCGTAGCCGAAGTCCGACTCGGTGAAGGCCCGCTGGTAGATGTAGTACTGGATCACACGGGTCGCGTTGACGGGGCCGCCGGCTGTGGTGACGGCAACGGTGTCGAACACCTGGAAGGAACCGATGACCGTCACCACCAGCACGAGGACCAGGACCGGGCGGAGCAGGGGGATGGTGATTTTGGTGAAGGTCTGGAGCGGCGTAGCGCCGTCCAGCTTCGCCACCTCGTACACGTGGCCAGGTATGGCCTGCAGGCCGGCAAAGATCAGCAGAGCGGTGTAACCCATGTGCCGCCACGTGTTGATCAGCGCCTGGGTGGGGATGGCCCATTCTTCACTGCCAAAGAAGGCCACGCGGGACAGCCCGCTCCACTCGATGAACTGGTTCACCACGCCGATCTGGTAATCGAGCATCCAGAACCACAGCAGTGCCGCTATGACGTTGGACATCAGGTACGGCAGTAGCAGTGCGCCGCGGATGATGGTGGACTTGGCCACCTGGTGCATCAGGAGTGCCAGGCCCAGGGCCAGGGCCGTCTGGAGGAGGATGTTGAGGAACACATACTGCCCGGTGACGGCCAGCGAGTTCCAGAACAGCGGGTCCGCGGCGATGGCAACGTAGTTGTCCACGCCCACCCATTCCGGGTCGCCGAGGATGTTGTATTCGGTGAAGCTGAGGTACACACCCCGGATGGTTGGGACAACGTAGAAGACGATGAACCCGATCATGGCCGGAGCGATGAAGAGCAAGGCGATTTTCAGATCGCCCAGCCGGCGGTGTCCCCGCGACGGGCGTGGGCCGCCCGGCGTGGTTGGTGTTGGTCTCGCGTGCTTGGCAAGGGTGGTCATCGTCGACCCTTTCTTGGCTGTGATGTGAATAACAACTCGTGAGCAATCTACACGAGTAGATCGGCTAACGGCAAGAGTAAATTTTTTCCTTTTCTGAGCGGGTTTTAGTCCATTCGCTAGGCTGTTGACTCGAGTAGAAACCGATGAAACACTGGGAAGCCGCATGGAGAGCGCTTGCCGCGCCACTCCCAGGACTCCTTGAAAGGCAGACGATGATGTTTTCAATTGGTGTGGTGGGAGTGGGCCAGTTCGGCGCACAGTTCGCACACCTGTTCAATCTCCACCCGGGTGTCAGCAGCGTTTACGCGGTGGACGATGTGGCGGAGCGTGCAGCCGCGGCCGTGGACCGGTTCAGCCTGGCCGGCGTGGTGCCCAGCTTTGAAGACCTGCTGGCTTCCGACGTCGACGCAGTCGCCATCTTCACCCAGCGCTGGACGCACGGCCCGCTCGTGGAGCAGGCACTGCGTGCCGGCAAGCACGTGTACTCGGCCGTGCCGATGGCCATTGCCGAGGACGAAATAGGTCGGATTATCGACGCTGTCCGGGAAACGGGACTGGTGTACATGATGGGTGAAACGAGCTACTACAACCCCGCCACCGTGTATGCCCGCGGGCAGCATGCGGCGGGGAAGTTCGGCCGGGTCTTCTATTCGGAGGGAGACTACGTCCACGACATGGACCTGGGCTTCTACGAGGCCTACCAGTACAGCGGCGGTGACCGTTGGAAAGAGACCGCCAGCTACCCTCCCATGCTCTATCCCACCCACGCCGTAGGCGGGGTGCTGGGAGCCATCCCGGCGCACGCCGTCAGTGTCAGCTGCGTCGGCGTCAGGGATGACCGGAATGATGGCGTCTTCGACAAGGACGTCAGCATGTTCGGCAATGACTTTTCCAACGCCACTGCGCTTTTCGAGCTGAGCGACGGCGGCGTGATGCGCACCAATGAGATGCGCCGGGTGGGGTATCCGTCCCATATCCGCGAATCACGGTTCCGTTTCTTCGGAACCGAGGCAAGCTTCGAGCAGCTCGCCAGAGTCAGCGTCTGGCAGGACAAGGCGAGTGTCGACGACATCTCAGAACAGCTGGAGACGCGGCCGAGCATGGCATTGGATGACCCGTCGCTGGCAAATGTCGCGCCGGAGCTGAGGGATGCCTTTGTCTCCGGCCTGGCTCCGGTCCACGATCCCGGCCGCCTCCCGGACGAGTTCCAGGGTGCGCCGAACGGACATGAAGGCAGCCACCACTTCCTGGTGGACGACTTTGTGACGGCGGTCAACAAGGGCACACTGCCGCCGGTCAACGCCTGGGTGGCGGCACGGTTCACGCTCCCGGGCATTGTGGCCCACCAGTCGGCCCTGCACAACGGCGAACGCCTTCCCATCCGTGACTTTGGCGACGCGCCGGGTACAAGTACCTAACATGGACAGCATGACTACTCCGGCAGTGCAGGTTGCGCGAGGCGGCCCCGTGACCCGCAAGGACGTCGCGCGCTATGCCGGCGTGAGCACCGCCGTCGTCAGCTATGTGGTGAACGGCGGGCCCAAGAAAGTGGCCCCCGCTACCGAGGCGAAAGTCCAGGACGCCATCCGCGTCCTGGGTTACCGCCCCAATGCGGCGGCCCGCGCGCTCAAGCTGGGCTCCAGCGAGACCCTTGGTCTGGTCATTCCTGACAACAGCAACCCGTTCTTCTCGCAGTTCGCCCATGCTGTTGAGGATGCAGCGGCGGCGCTCGGCTACGCGCTGGTCCTCAGCAATTCCGACGGCAACGTGGCCAAGGAGCGCCGGAACGTGCGCAACCTCGCGGCCCGGCAGGTGGACGGCGTGCTACTGGCAAGCGTTCTGTTCGAGCCGGACCTGGAGGTGCTGGAGACGGCAGACATCCCTGCGGTCCTGCTGAACCAGGAACGCGACGCCCCTGGTTTCAACACCATTGGCGTGGACCTGGCTGCGGGTGCGCGCATTGCTGTTGAACACCTCATTGGCCACGGCCACACCAACATCGGGTTGGCTATGGGAACCAACGTCTCCGGCAGCCTTGACGGCCGCGAGGTGGGCTGGCGCCAGGCCCTGCAGGCTGCCGGCTTGCCGGAGGGGCCCGTTGTGTACAGCGGATTCACCTGGCCTGGGGGTTATCTTGCCGGGCAGCGCCTGGTTGCGTCAGTCAACAGACCAACTGCCATTTTTGCCACCTCCGACACGCAGGCGGTGGGCCTGCTGCGTGCAGTACATGAGGCGGGCTTGTCCATCCCGGGCGAGATCGCCGTGGTTTCGTTTGACGGTTCCATCGAAGCGGAATACTCGTGGCCGCCACTGACGACGGTGGAGCAGCCTGTGGCCGCCATGGCCGAAGCAGCGGTTGCCGCACTGGTTGGTGCCACCCGCGGAGAGAAGCCCCAGCATCGGATCTTCCCCACCAAACTCAACATCCGGCAGTCCTGCGGCTGCCCCTGGACGCCTTCGACAGGTGTTCCCCACGGCACATAGTCCTTAAAGGACTGGCCACCACCTCCGCCGTGAGCGGAAGTGGTGGCCAGTTTGAAGTCATGCCTTGACGTTAGTGCGTCGCGGCTACTCCTTCACGGGGATCGACTGGGACTTCAGGGAATCGATGGTCTTCTTCTCACCATTCCTGAGTGCGTCCAAGAGCGTGCCGTCGCCTCCCGCGGCCTTGCCGAACCCATCGGAGACGTCCGTGTAGGTCTGGGTCATGGTGGGGCCCCAGGTGAAGTTCGGATCAACGTTCGAGGATGCCTCGGCGAATACTTCGTAGATCTTCTGGCCACCGAAGTAATCCACGCCGCCTGTGAACGCAGGCAGGTCCGTGGCTGACTTGGCGGCGGGGTAGAGGCCGCCCAGTTCATTGGCCAGGGCCAGCGCTTCAGGGTCGGTGTTCAGCCACAGCGCGAACTTCGAGGCCTCGTACGGGTGCTTTGATCCCTTCAGCACAGCCGTGGAGGAACCGCCCCAGTTGCCGGCCGCCTTGCCGCCCTGTTCCCACTGCGGCATCGGCGCCACAGCCCACTTCCCCGAGGTATCCGGGGCGCCGCTTGCAAGCGTGGAGGCACCCCATACCGCGGAGACCCAGGTCCACTGCTGGCCCTGGTTGAAGGACGCGTTCCACTCATCGGAGAACGAGGGCAGGGTGGATACCTGGTCCTTGGAGAGCAGGTCCTGCCAGTAGTTGGCCACCTTTTCGGACTCGCTGCCGGTGAGGTTCACGTCCCACTGGTCATTTGCGCTGGAGAACCACTGTCCGCCCGCCTGCCAGACGTTGCCGGCGAACCAGTTGACGTCACTGCGCGGGAAGTTGGTGATGTAGGAACCGCGGGCTTTGATCTGCTCCGCGGCGGCGGCGTATTCGTCCCAGGTGGTGGGCACCTTAATGCCTGCTTCCTTGAACAGGTCCGCCCGGTAGAACATGGCCATCGGCCCGCTGTCCTGCGGGACGGCGTAGACGGCCTCTTCCTCGCCAAACGTGACCTGACCCCAGGTCCAGTCAACGAACTTGTCCTTGGCATCGGCAACGCCTTCGCAGGCGGCGATGTTCTCCAAGCCGTCCTGGACCCGGAAGTTGGGCAAGGCGTCATACTCGATCTGCCCCAGGTCGGGGGCGTTGCCTGCCTGCAGTTGGTTGAAGAAGTTCTGGTACGTGCCCGAGTTGCCGTTGGGGCCGGTCTGTACCTTGACCTGGATGTTTTCGTTCTCCTTGTTCCACAGGTCCACAACCTTTTCCATTCCTGGAACCCAGGTGGTGAAGGTCAGCTCGACCGGACCGGAAGCCGGTTCGCAGGTTCCGGCCGCCTGCGTGTCGGAGGCACCCTCGCCGGCTGAGCAGCCGGCGAGGGCCAGCGCTGAAACAATGGCAAAGGCTGCAGTGGCTTTTCCGTAATGCGCGCGCATTTCTTTTCCTATCAATGGGGTGGTGTGCCGCGGCGGGTGCCGCAGGACGTTTGGGTGGGGAGATGGGAGGGCTACTTGACGCTTCCGGCGCCCAGCCCGCTGCTCCAGAAACGTTGAAGCGCCAGGAACGTTGCAATCAGCGGGAGGATTGATACGAGCGCCCCGACGATCACCAGGACGCGGAGCTCGGGAATCTGGCTGATCTGGCTGTTCCAGGCGTACAGCCCCAGCGTGACCGGGAACAGCACCTGGTCGCGGAGCATGATCAGGGGCAGGAAGAAGTTGTTCCAGATGGCCACGAACTGGAACAGGAAGATGGTCACCAGTGCCGGGGCCATGAGGCGGGTGGAGACTGTGAAGAAGGTCCTCACTTCTGAGGAACCATCGAGCCGTGCAGCCTCCAGGAGTTCGGTGGGAACGCTCGCCGCCGCGTAGATCCGGGCGAGGTAGACCCCGAAGGGACTGACCAGGCTGGGGAGGAACACGGCCCACAGGGTGTTGGTCAGTTTCACTTCGCTGAAGATCAGGAACAGCGGCAGGGCCAGGGCGGTTGCCGGAACCAGGACGCCGCTCAGCACGATGTTGAAGATGGCTTCGCGGCCACGGAACTCGTACTTTGCCAAAGCGTAGCCGCACATGGCGGCGATGACCGTACCAAGCAAGGCTCCGAGTCCGGCGTAGAGCGCGCTGTTGGCAAGCCAGCGCCCAAAGACGCCGTCGCTGTAGGTGAAGAGATTTCCCAGATTGGCCATGAAGGTGGGAACAGAATCCATGGTGAACCACAGCGGTGCGGTGCTGGTGATCTCACCACCCGTCTTGGAGGAGGACACCAGCAGCCACCAGATGGGGGTCAGGAAATAGAGCGTGAAGACGCCCATGATGAGCATCGCTGCGCTCCGCGACATGATGCTGTGCCGCGGTCCGCGCGGGGTGGCGGCACGGGGAGCGGACGTGCTTTCCGGTGTTGTGGCCGTTGCTGTACTCACTGGGAGACCTTCCGCTGGGTTGCCTTGAGGAAGACGAAGGAAAGAACGAATGTGGCCAGGGCCAGCACCACCGAGAATGCCGCGGCGAGGTTGTAGTTGGGAACGGACGCCGTGGTGTACACGGCCAGGTTCGGGGTGAAGGTGCTGCTGATGGCGGAGCTGAAACTGCGCAAAGTCTGGGGCTCGGCGAGCAATTGGAGCGTGCCGATGATCGAGAACACTCCGGTGAGGATGATGGCCGGGACCACCAGCGGAATCTTGATCCGTAAAGCGATCTGGAGGTTGCTGGCACCGTCCAGCCGGGCCGCCTCGTAGATCTCTGTGGGGATGGCCAGCAATGACGAGTAGATGATCAGCATGTTGTAGCCCACGTACACCCAGGTCACGATGTTTGCGACCGCCCACAGGACCAGTTCTGCGGAGAGGAGGTTCACCTGCGAGGTGATGGCGTCGAACGGGGAAAGCGAGGGGGAGTACAGGAAGCCCCACATGATGGCGGCAATGACGCCTGGCACCGCATACGGGGCGAAGAAGGCAAGCCGGAAGAACTTCTTGCCCTTCAGCAGGGGTGAATCGAGCAGCAGGGCGAACAGGAGGGCAAGGCCCAGCATGATGGGCACCTGGACAACTCCGAACAAGAGCACGCGTCCCACCGACTCCCAGAATTCCGTGTTCTGGAAAACCTGCTGGTACTGCACGAATCCGCCAAAGACCTGCTGGGGCCGGCCGAAGGTGCCCTTGCGCTCCACCGTCAGCAGGGACTGAACCACCGCGAAGACGATCGGGACAGCGTAGAAGGCAAGGAAGAGGACACCGAAGGGCGCCACGAACAGGAAGACGGCCCGGCGCTGGGCGCCGGTGGTTTTGGCTCTCCGGGTCTTCGGCGCCCCCAGGGCCGGTTCCGGGGCTGTGCTGGTTCTGGTCACTTTCATTTATCCTTTTGGCCGGTGCTTGGGCCGGTTGGGGGTGTTGGATTGGAGGTGCGGACAACGCGAACCGCGCCTGCAGGAATGACGACGGCGTTGGAGACGTCCTCGCCCACAATGAGTTCCCGGCCATGCGCCGCGAACTTGTGCTCGTCCTGTGAGTGGTTAATAAGGAAGGTGTAGCTGCCATTCACACCTGAGCGGACAACAACTTCCAGGCCTTCCGGGGATTCCAGCACGGTGATTCCGGCATCACTGGCGGCTTCGGTGACAATGTCACGCAGCCCTGCCGGGTCGAGTACGGTGCCGATGTACCAGGCGCTCCCGGGTCCGTAGCCGTTCCGGGTTACTGCGGGCGACCCGGCCAGGTGCCCTTCGCTGAACGACACCTTGGCTTCGGCACCTTCGAGCCGCGCGGCCTCGGTCCACAGCGAGGCGGTGGACCCGTTGTCCAGTGCCAGGGTCCGTCCCGGCGGCAGGGGGTAGAACTCCTCGGAGCGGGTGCCCAGCAGGTCGCGGAACGCCCCCGGGTAACCTCCGGTGAACACCGTTTCGTTTTCATCCACGATGCCGCTGAAATACGTGACGACGGCGGTGCCCCCCTTCCTGACGTAATCGGCCAGTACCGCGGCCTCGCGTTCCCGGACGAGATAAAGGCCGGGGACGACCGCCAGTTTGTAACCGGAGAGACTGGCGCCCGGGGCAACGATGTCCACCGTGATGCCGGCGTCCCAGAGTGCCTTGTACATGGCGTGGACCTGGTCGAGGTACCGCACGTCAGAAGAAGGGTGGGACTCCTGGTCGTAGGCCCACCAGGCTTCCCAGCTGAACACCAGGGCCGCCTCTGCCGTGACAGTGGTTCCCGCGACCTCGGCGAGTTTCTCGAGGATGCCGCCCAGTTCCAGGACCTCCCGCCAGATCCGGGAGTCGGTTCCGGCATGGGGCAGCATCGCTGAATGGAACTTCTCGCTGCCCTGGACGGACGCGCGCCACTGGAAGAAGCACAGGCCGTCCGCTCCCCGGGCCAGGTGGGCGAGCGAGTTGCGCAGCATCTCACCCGGTTCCTTGGCGATGTTTCGGGGCTGCCAGTTCACGGCCGAGGTGGAGTGCTCCATCAGCAGCCAGGGCTGGCCCTGGGCCAGCCCGCGGGTGGTGTCGGCGGCAAAGGCCAGTTCCGTGCCGGGAGCAGCAAGGCGGTGGTCCAGGTAGTGGTCATTGGCGATCACATCCATCCGCGGCGCCCAGGACCAGTAATCCAGGTTGCGGATATGCGCCGTGACCATGAAGTTGGTGGTGACCGGAATGCTGCTGTGCTGCCGGAGGATGTCCGCTTCGGCCTGGTAGTAGCCGAGCAGTTCGTCCGAACTGAAACGGTGGAAGTCGAGGACCTGGGTGGGGTTGTTGGTGGAGGCGGTGGTCCGGGGCGGCAGGATCTGCTCCCAGGCGGAGTACCGCTGGGACCAGAATGTGGTGCCCCAGGCTTTGTTGAGTGCATCCAGGGTGCTGTACCGCGCCTCGAGCCAACCGCGGAACGCCGCGGCGGACACGTCGCAGTAGCACAGGGCGTTGTGGCAGCCGAGTTCATTGGAGACGTGCCACAGCCGGACGGCGGGGTGGGCGCCATAGCGGCGGACGGTCTCCCGCACCAGCCTCAGGGCGTGTTCCCGGTAGTGCGGCGAACTGGGGCACCAGGCCTGGCGTCCACCGGGCCAGGCCAGCACTCCTGACGCCGACCGGGGAAGGATCTCCGGATGCAGCGTGGTGAGCCATGCGGGCGTGGATGATGTGCCGGTGCCCAGGTTGACCCCGATTCCGTTGGCGTGGAGCAGTTCAAGAATCTCGTCCAGCCGCTCGAATGAGTAGATTCCGGGGGAGCCCTCGACTTCCGCCCAGCCAAAGATGTTGACGGCCACGAGGTTGACGCCTGCGCGCTTCATCAGCCTGACGTCTTCCTCCCAGACGGACCGCTCCCACTGTTCCGGGTTGTAATCGCAGCCATACACAAAGTTCCCGGTTCCGGACAGTTGCTTGACAGGCGTTCTGCTGGGACTCAACCCTGCTCCTTCGGCTTGCAGCAGTCCGTGCAAGCCGGGGAGGATTTCCCGAGCTGGGGGGACGCTGTTGTCGATACGTTCTGTGAACGTTCCCAGAGGCCACGCTGAAAGGTGATGCAGGTCATCTGGGAACGTTCACAGACTATCCTTGCGGCCGACGGCTGTCAACGCGGCGGCGGAACCAGCACCACCGCCCGGCTCCGCTACAGTACAGATATGTCCCTGACCCGCACCCGCTCCCGCCGCGCCACCATCAACGATGTGGCGCACGCAGCCGGGCTCTCACGTGGAACCGTCTCAAGGGTGGTCAACGGGGAGAAATACGTTTCCGACGAGGCCAGGCAGGCAGTGGAGGAGGCAATTGCCCGCGTGGGCTACGTCCGCAACAGTGCCGCCCGGAACCTGGTCAAGCAGGAGTCCAGGGCGATAGGCCTGATCATCCACGAGCCCCACTCCCTGCTCTTCGAGGACCCGAACATCGGCTCGATCCTGCTCGGGGCCAACGAGGTGCTTTCGAAGGCGGACTACCAACTGGTGTCGCTGATTATCGATTCCGACCGCGACAGCCGCCGGGTGGCGGATTACCTCCGAGGCGGCCTTGTGGACGGGGCGGTGATTATCTCCGCCCGTGCCTCCGACCCCATCGCGGCAGCCGTGGCCGACATCGGTTTGCCGGCCGCCTTTGTGGGCCACCCGGACGGAACCCCGGACCTGCCCTACGCGGCCATAGACAATGTGGAGGCGGCGCGCAACATCACCGGGCGGCTGCTGCAGACTGGCCGGAAGCGGGTGGGGATGATCGCCAGCGCGCTGGACCGCGACTCGGGCCAGGACCGGCTTGCCGGATTCCGTGCCGCCATGGGCGAGGGCTTCGATCCGCGCATGGTTGTGGAATACCCGCTGTACACCTACGCCGCGGGACTGGAAGGAATGCAGGAACTGCTGCGGCGCGATCCTGCCATCGACGGCGTCTTTGCCGCGTCGGATGCGGTGGCCGCCGGTGCGATGACAGCACTCCAGGAGGCAGGACGCCGGGTGCCTGAAGACGTGGGCATTGTTGGCTTCGACGACAGCAGCTGGGCGCTGCGGTGCAGGCCGCAGCTCTCCACCGTGCGCCAGCCGGCCGACCTGCTGGGAAGCGCGGCTGCGGAACTGGTCCTCGCACAGCTTTCGGGAAAGCCCAGCCCGCCGCGCGTGCTGGAAACAGACATCATGTGGCGCGAATCAGCCTAGGCGCCGCTAGGCGGGAACCACCCGAAGCTTGGTGCTCTCGCTGATCAACCTTTGCGCCTCCAGGCCCAGCCCGGAATCGGTGATCACCTCGTCAACGTCCTCCAGCGACGCAATGGAACTGATGCCCAGCAGGCCCCACTTGGTGTGATCAGCCAGCACCACCGTTTTGCGGGCAGCTGCCACGAAAGCCCTGTCGGTTTCGGCTTCAAGCAGGTTGGGGGTGGTAAAACCTGCCTGTCCGTCCATTCCGTGAACGCCCATGAACAGCACGTCCAGGTGGAGCTGTTTCAGTGCCGCCGTGGCAATGGGTCCCACCAAAGCGTCGGACGGGGTGCGCTCGCCGCCGATCAGGATCACGGTGGAGCTGTACCTGGCCGGGCCCGTGGCAGCCGCATGGTGGAAGAGGTCCGCGATCCGCACCGAATTGGTGACCACGGTGATCTGGGGACCGTTGACCAGTTCCTTCGCCAGGGCCCATGTAGTAGTGCCGGCACTGAGCCCCACCGCCATGCCTTCCTGGACCAGCGAAGCCGCCTCCACGGCAATGGCCTGCTTTTCTGCCGTCAGCTGCGTGGACTTCAGGTCGAATCCCGGCTCATGCGTGCTGGTGTCACCCGGGATTTTCGCACCGCCGTGGATCCTCTCCAGCCGCCCGCCTTCCTCCAGCACCTCGATGTCGCGGCGGACAGTCATCAGGGACACACCCAGCTGCTGGGCCAGGTCCGAGACCCGGACAACCCGCTCGCGCTGGAGGGCGTCCAAAATTGCCTGGTGGCGTGCGACGGCGAGCATCTGGGCGGTCCTTCGGGGCAGGGGGCAGGGCTGCTCCCAGCATACGACGACGGCGACGCCCGGCTGGGAGCCAGGAGCCGCCGTCGTGCTTTGAAGCTGCCGGACTTATTTTCTGAGGGAAGCGGCGATCTGCTGCATGATCGTGGGATCCGAGAGGGTGGTGGCGTCACCCGGGTCGCGGCCTTCGGCGACGTCCTTCAGCAGGCGGCGCATGATCTTCCCGGAGCGGGTCTTGGGCAGTTCCGGGACCACCAGGATGGCCTTCGGCTTGGCGATGGGGCCGATTTCCTTGCCCACGTGGTTGCGGAGCTCCTGGACGATGTCGTCGCCGGAGTCCACGGCGTCACCGCGGAGGATGACGAACGCGACGACGGCCTGGCCGGTGGTCTCGTCCGCGGCGCCCACGACGGCGGCCTCCGCGACGGCGGGGTGGGAGACCAGGGCGGATTCGATCTCGGTGGTTGAGAGCCGGTGCCCGGAGACGTTCATGACGTCATCCACGCGGCCGAGGAGCCAGATGTCGCCGTCCTCGTCCTTCTTGGCGCCGTCCCCCGCGAAGTACATGGTTTCGAAGCGGGACCAGTAAGTGTCCTTGAACCGTTCGGGATCGCCCCAGATGCCGCGCAGCATCGCGGGCCACGGTTCGCGGATCACCAGGAAGCCGCCGTGGCCGTTGGGCACTGATTCGCCCATCTCGTCCACCACGTCCACGGCGATGCCGGGCAGCGGCACCTGCGCGGACCCGGGCTTGGTGGCGGTGACGCCGGGAAGCGGGGCAATCATCTGGGCGCCGGTTTCTGTCTGCCACCAGGTGTCCACAATGGGTGCCTTGTCGCCGCCGATGACCTTCCGGTACCACATCCAGGCTTCGGGGTTGATGGGTTCACCCACCGAGCCCAGCACGCGCAGTGAGGAGAGATCGTACTTGTCCGGGATTTCCCGGCCCCACTTCATGAACGTGCGGATTGCAGTGGGGGCGGTGTACAGGATGGAAACCTTGTACTTTTCCACGATCTCCCACCAGCGGCCCTGGTGCGGGGAGTCCGGGGTCCCTTCGTACATGACCTGGGTGGCACCGTTGATGAGCGGGGCGTAGGTGACGTAGGAGTGGCCGGTGACCCAGCCGACGTCGGCCGTGCACCAGTACACGTCCGTTTCCGGGTGCAGGTCGAAGACAGCCTTGTGCGTGTACGCGGTCTGGGTGAGGTAACCGCCGGTGGTGTGCAGGATGCCTTTGGGCTTTCCGGTGGTTCCGGAGGTGTAGAGAATGAACAGCGGGTGCTCGGAGTCATGGCCCACGGCGGTGTGCTCGGCGGAGGCGGCCTCCACCGTGTCGGCCCACCAGTGGTCCCGGCCCTCGTGCCAGTCCACGTCCTGGCCGTTGCGCTTGACCACCACTACGTTCTGGACCGTGTGGCCGTCCTTGGCCAGGGCCTCATCCACCGCCGGCTTCAGGGCGCTGGGCTTGCCGCGCCGGTAGGTCCCATCAGCGGTGACCACCAGCTTGGCTTCGGCGTCGTCGATCCGGGAGCGCAGGGCGTCCGCGGAGAAGCCGCCGAACACCACGGAATGCACGGCGCCGATGCGGGCACATGCGAGCAGGGTGATCACGGCTTCGGGGATCATCGGCAGGTAGACGGCAACCCGGTCGCCCTTGGCCACGCCGAGGGATTCGAAGGCGTTGGCCGCCTTCTTCACTTCTTCGGTGAGCTGCGCGTAGGTGTAGGTGCTGGTATCTCCCGGCTCACCCTCGAAGTAGATGGCCACCCGGTCGCCCAGCCCGTTCTCCACATGCCGGTCCAGCGCGTTGTAGGCCGCGTTGACCTCCCCGCCCACGAACCACTTGGCGAACGGCGGGTTGGACCAGTCCAGCGCCTGGTCGAAGTCCTTGTTCCAGGTCAGCAGCTCACGGGCCTTCTTCGCCCAAAAAGCCGGCCGGTCGGCGTCGGCCTCTGCATACTCGGCCGCGGTCACGACCGCGTTTGCGGCGAACTCCGGCGTGGGCGGGAAGGCGCGGGTCTCATGCAGCAGGTTTTCGAAGGCGTCACCGTGTGCTTCGCCCTGCTGGGCGGCACCGGCCGACGGGGTTGCTACGGCGCTTGAAGTGTCCTGGGACATGTGAACCTCATCATTCATCGATCTTTGCTGCGCGGGACATTCGCCGCCGGCCGGGCTCCGCCGCCTGCACGACGTCGGGCACCGCCGGTCACGGACATACCGCAAAGAGCTGTTCCGGAATCAAGACTAATGCTTGCGCCACCGGCAGTGTGTGCGGAGTCACACGGCAGCCCGTGAACGGCATTTATTAAGCGGTGAATGGTTTGCAGCAGAAGCTTTCCGGGCCGGCGCTGGCGTTGCCCAGCTAGTGATGAGCCAGGCTGTTGACTAGGCTGAGATGGAATTGTGACTTCACTTCGGACCGCTTGGGCCAGGCTCCACAAGGGCCTGGCTGTGCCGGAACCGCTGTCAAGACGGCACGATATCGGGGCCATGCCGGTCCCGGTGCCGCCACGCTAAGGAGAGCAGAATGAACCAGCAAAGCTTCGGCCAGAAGACCGGCCCCGACACAGCGGCAAGTTCCGGCAACAGCACCGGAACAGCCGACGGGGCAGGCGCCCGGGCCGGCAAGGCCTCCGCGGGAGGCAACGCCGTAAAGGCCAACGAGGCCGTGCTGGGTCCGTTCACCATCAGGGACCTCGCCGTGTTCGCCGGCACCCTGATCCTCTTTGTCGCCTCACTGCTGCCGATCTTTGGTGCCCGGTACAACCTGTGGAACCTTAACAACCTGTTCTTCCTGGGGCTGGGCATCATCCTTCCCCTGGTGGTCAGCGCACTCTTTGCCGCCCGCCGGCTCGCTCCCGCCGCGAAGATCCGGATCGGCTCGCTGTCGATCGACCAGTTTGCGTCCGTTGTGGCTTCCTTCGCCGTGGCTTTCTTCTTCCTCTCTGTTGCGGGGGCCTACGTGCCCACCCTCCTGGTGGGCCTGGTGGGTTCGCTGATCCTTTTTGCCGCCACAGTGTTGGGACGCTTCCTGCCATACGTGTCAGGTGACTTCCAGGACCGGACCGAGGTGCCGGCGCATGTGGTGGCCCGGGACGCTGCAGTTCCCATCCAGAAGCCCCGTGTCCCGAAGACGCCGAAGGCTGAGTCCGCTCCCGGGTCGAAAGAGTCGAAGTTCGGTTCGAAGATCTTGTCCGGCGGAGGGCTGTTCGGTGGCGCGGGAACAGGATCGTCAGCGGTCCAGCCCGGTTCTGCCGGGACGCCGGGTCCCGCAGCAACTTCCGGCGGGGCAGGGCAGCGCGGACCGGAGGCCCAGCCGCAGCCGGCGGAGCAGCCCGTCGCTGCCGGGCACGCCGGTGCGTCCTATTCGCCGCCCACCGCGGCAGTCCCCACTGCCGCCCCCGTTTCAACGGCTCCCGAGGCAGCCGAATGGACGCCGGCAGGTGACACGGGCCCCGCGACCCAGGTGGCCGACGTCGTACGCCCCGCCGCAGCACCTGCCGCCGAAGAGACCCAGCGGGGCGGCATCCCGGCAGCCGGCTCTGGCAGGGATGCGTCGGAGCCGCCGGCGGCCACTGCGGTACACCAGCAGGTCCGGACGGAAGAGCCGATCGGTGCCACAGTGGATCCGTCCAGCCGCCCCGAGGAATCCGGTGAACAGCCCATTCATGAGGCCTTCTGGTTTGCCGTGGCACAGCATCGTACCGCTTACGACCCGCGCACGGGCGCCCCGGCGTTCGTCATTGAACCCGGCGGCTGGGTGCTTGCGCTCGAGGACCGGGGCCATGAATTCCTGGTGCAGCACACTGACGGGCGGCTGGGTGTCCTCCGGGACCTCAGCAACATTGAGCGCGGCTGAGCTCCATGGCCGGGCCACGGGCTCAGAAGGCCGGCGTCATGGCGTCCGCCGGCCAGGCTGCCGGCATGCCGGTGGTCTCCTCGGAATCTGTGCTGGCGCTGAAGCGGCGCGCACGCAGGATCAACCGTGCCCTGGCCGAGAAGTATCCCTACGCCCACGCGGAACTTGATTTCCGCAACCCCTTTGAACTGCTGGTGGCCACCGTCCTGTCTGCCCAGACCACCGATGTCACCGTCAACCAGGTCACCAAGGTGTTGTTCCAGCGCTACCCGGACGCCAAGTCCCTGGCCGAGGCTGATCCCGGCGAATTGGAAGCCATCCTCAAACCGACGGGATTTTTCCGGGCAAAAGCCAGGAACGTCATTGCGCTGTGCACCCGCCTGGTTGACGACTTCAACGGGGTGGTGCCGGGGCGGCTGGAGGACCTGGTCACACTTCCCGGCGTGGGCCGGAAGACGGCCAACGTGGTGCTGGGCAATGGTTTCGGCATCCCTGGGATCTCCGTTGACACCCACTTTGCCAGGCTGGCCAACCGCTTTGGCTGGACGCAGTCGAACGACCCGGTGCAAATCGAGCAGGATGTTGCGGAACTGTTCGAGCGCAAGGACTGGACCATGCTGTCCCACCGCGTGATCTTCCATGGCAGGCGTGTGTGCCATGCGCGGAAACCCGCCTGTGGGGCATGCCCCGTGGCCAGCTGGTGCCCCAGTTACGGCATGGGCGAGACAGATCCCGCGAAGGCGGCAAAGCTGCTGAAATACGAGCTTGCACCCGGCAACGAAGCCCTGCTGGAGCAACTCCTCGCCGAAACCCACAGGGCCGCGGAAATCCGGATGGCATCCCAGGCGAGGACACCGTGAGCGCGCGCGAGGACCTGCTTGGGCTGGTCCGCCGGGCGGAGTCTGGAACATCCACCGCGCCGGACCCGCTGTGGGCCGCACTGACAGTGGATGCTGCGCGGGCACGCCGTGCGGCGGTCCTGATGCTCTTCGGCGCCCTGGATGACGTGCCCGCGGCCTCAAGCAAACCATTGGCTCCTGCGGACCTCGACATCCTCCTTTTGGAACGGGCCCATACCTTGGGTTCCCATCCCGGGCAGGTGGCGTTTCCGGGCGGCGCCATTGACGCCCGGGAAACGCCGGTCCAGGCAGCCCTCCGGGAGGCTGAAGAGGAAACCGGCCTTGATGCCGGCGGCGTGGAGGTTCTGGGCAGCCTGCAGGAACTGGGGCTGGCCCACAGCAACTACCTCGTGACGCCCGTGCTGGGGTGGTGGCGCTCGCCGTCGCCCGTCCGGGTGGTGGATTACGCCGAGTCCGCCCAGGTGTTCCGGATCCCCGTCCGGGACCTGCTGGATCCGGACAACCGTGTGATGGCCACGGTCCACCGCGCCGGGCGCAGCTTTGACAGCCCGGCCTTCACGGTGAACGGCGTAGTGGTGTGGGGGTTTACCGGGATCGTCCTGAGCGGATTGTTCGAACAACTGGGCTGGGCCGTTCCGTGGGACCGCAGCCGGCTCCACCCTATGGGTGTCTAGCGTCAGGCCTGCTGCTGCCGGAGGTCCACCACAATGCCGGTGGCGGCGTTCTCCCGTACGGCCTTGATGCCCTCAAGCAGCGTGCTTAGGGACTTGAATTTGGGCGAGACGGCAACGGTGTTGCCCTCCGCATCTGTGAGCCGCAACCGGTACGACTCGTCTCCTGATCGATGTATCTCAAACCTGCCCGCCATATGCCGGGACCTCCCCTGATATGCGTCGTTGCATCAGCGTTCGACCGGTCTGCTTCAGTCGCCGCTTTGAACTGTAATGCCGGTCACGCCGCCGGTCGAGCTACCGCCGGGTAGGTTACTTTAAGGGTCAAATATTTCCGCCACTTGCCGGTCCGGGTACTATTTCGCGTGATCGTAGGAATCCACCACGGCAACGCTGACCGGGAATTCCACCGGGATGGGACCGAAGAGCAGCTCCTTGGCTGCCCGGGCTGCGTCTTCGATGGCCGTGATGCAGGCGTCCACCGCTTCAACAGGGGCATGCACCATCACTTCGTCATGCAGGAAGAGGACGAGCTCAGCGTTAAGGTGAAGGTCCTTCCGGAGGGCGCGCAGCCGTCGTCGTAATTCCGCCAACCAGCAAGCCGCCCAATCCGCAGCCGATCCCTGCACCACGAAATTTCGGGTGAAGCGCCCCCTGGAACGGGCGATCGACTCGGCCCGGCGCTGCTCCTCCGCTGATGCGGAGCGCTGGCTCTGGAACCACCGCTCGGAGGGCGGCGGGCTGCTGCGGCCCAGCCGCGTGGTCACCGTCCCGCCGGACTCGCCCGCACGGGCTGCCTGTTCCACATAGTCCACTGCCCGGGGATAGGTTCGCGCGAGCTGCGGCATGAGGCGGCCGGCCTCGCCGGAGGTTGCGCCGTACATGGCACCGAGCAAAGCCACCTTGGCCTTGGCGCGGTCCCCGCCGAATCCCTTCGCAGCGATGCCCGCGTAGAGGTCCTGGTCGCGGGCAGCTTCCGCCATGGAGGAGTCTTGCGCGAGGGCCACCAGCACCCGCGGTTCCAGCTGGGACGCGTCCGCCACGATCAGCTTGTGGCCAGGATCGGCGTGGACAGCGCCCCTGATGTTTCGCGGGATCTGGAGTGCGCCGCCGCCACGAGAAGCCCAGCGGCCGGATACCACCCCGCCCACCACGTACTCGGGCCGGAACCTGCCGCCCGCCACCCAGGCGTCGAGCCAGGACCAGCCGTTGGCAGTGTGCAGCCGCGAGAGCTGTTTGTAGGCCAGAAGCGGTGCGATGGCAGGATGGCTCGATTCCCGCAGCTCCCACTTGCGGGTGGTCTTGACCTCAATGCCGTTGCGGTGCAGGGCGCGCATTAGGTCCTGCGGCGAATCGGGGTTCAGGGTGGGCGAGTTCAGGAGCCTCCTGAGCTCCTGGTTCAGCACCTCAAGCTTTGCCGGCCGGTGGCCCGCGGGAGGCCGCGGGCCCAGGTGCTCGGCGAGGATCTGCTCGTGCAGGTCTTCGCGCCAAGGAACTCCTGCATGCTGCATTTCGGCGGCGATCATGGCGCCGGCCGATTCCGCCGCCAGGAGGAGCTGCAGACGGCTCCGCTGGTTTTCCTCCTGGCCCACCGTGGCCAGCGCCGCCTGCTGTGCGGCGTATTCGGCACGCAGTTCTTCGGCGGTGTACCGGGGGAGCGGACTGTTCCCAGGGTCCTCGAACAGGGCAGCCTGGTCTGCGGGAGGAGGCGGCGGCTGGGGTGCCTTGGGGGGCAGCAGCGGGTCGTCCAGGGGCGCCCTGTCCGCGTTCCTGGCGTACTCGGTGTGGGCGGCGAAGCGGGAAAAGGCCAGGATGTTGCCGCACAGGCTAAGGTCGTGGCAGCGCTCCAGCTCCACCCCCGCTGCCAACAGGGCCGGGTACCAGTCCTGGGTGCGGTGCCAAATCCACCGGGGCGGCTGCCCGTTCGGCCGGCGGTTCTCCAGGTCATGCACGACGGCGGCCAGCTCGCCACGGGCGATGAGCCTTGGTTCCGGGGTTGACGGCTGGGGGAGTCCCGCCTGCGTGAGTTCCTGCAATGCCGCGCCGTGGGGGTGGGCGGCGAGCAGCAGGTACATGGTCCCATTCTGCCCTGTTTGTGGGGAGCCCAAGGCCTGGGCGGTGGCGGCAGGGCCTGCATGGGTGGCGGGGACCGGCCTGGTTTTCCACATACGGTAATCGTCCCCTTACTGGGTTGCCTGCAGAAGTGGAGAGTGGCGTCATGAGCAGGCACCAGCTAGACCCCTCCCCTTCGGAACCCGGCGCTCCCGATCAAGGCCGTCCGGCACCAGGTCGTAGCGGTGCCTTCGGTGCTGCAAGGGACGTGGGTCCCTCTGGACCCGCTGGAGCCTTTGTGGCGGGGGCGCAGGGCAGAGGGGCGGGATGGGACGGGGACGCGTGGGTGCCGGATGGCGGCAGCGAGATCCTGCTGGTCACCGCGTCAGCCGTGCTCCGGGCTGAGGTGGAACGGATCGTTGCGGCAGCGGGGGCGCAACTGCGCGTCGTTCCTGATGCTGCCGGTGGTGGCCCGCATTGGGACGGTGCCGCAGCGGTCCTGGTGGGAAGCGACATTCGAGAACTGCCGCCACGGCGGCGGGCGCCGGCGGTGCTGGTGGGGCTGGACGGTGAAGGAGACAGCCTGTGGCACCTGGCCGCCGTGCTCGGTGCGGAGAGGGTGGCTGTGTTGCCTGATGCTGCGGCCTGGCTCGCGGACCACCTGAGCCGGTCACGTTCACCGGGTCCGGGCGGGCTCATCCTTGGCGTGACCGGTGGCTGCGGCGGTGCCGGAGCCACCACGGCAGCGATCTGGATTGCCCAGGCCGCGGCCGGGCTTGGTGCACGCGTGCTGCTGGTGGACGGTGATCCCTGGGGTGGCGGACTTGAGCTTGCCCTTGCGGCGGAAGAACACCCGGGCTTGCGCTGGCCGGACCTTTCCGAGGCCAGGGGCAGCATCGATCCCGCGCAGCTGGCGGATTCCCTTCCCGTCGCCGGCGGTTTCTCCTTTTTGTCCTGGCCCGCAAGCCGGGAGCAGCATGTGCCCGCTGCCGCCGCCACCACGGCCGGAGTCCTGGACGCAGCCCGGCGGGGATACGAACTGGTGGTGGTGGATATCGGCCGGGGGACGGAATCAATCCATGCGTTCGCCTGGGACTGTGATCGTATTGCCGTGGTGGTTCCGGCCCAACTGAAGGCTGCTGTTGCCGCCGTGCGGCTGCTCCAGGAGTTCCCGCCAGTGGACGCAGCACTCCTGGTCCGTGGCAAAACCGGCGCGGCGCTGGACGGCCCGCTGATCGCCGAGGCAATCGGCCTTCCCATCCAAGGACGCGTGCCTGAGCTGCGGGGAGTCACTGCAGCCATGGAATCAGGCCGTCTCCTCGAGCTCGGCAAGCGGCGGGGGGTGCGGCAATTTGCCGCGTCCGTGCTGGACCTTTTGGGAGACGAGCTGCTGTCCGCGGAGATGGCATGAGGCAGCAGGCCGGCATCGGCACCCCGGGAACGGACGAGGCGAGCCGGCGGCGCAGCCGGATCCTGGAAACCGGCCCTGCCCATCCCCGCCAGGAGGGCTGGCGCGCCGCCGAGCCTGGTGTGGACGATCGGACTTCGGGCGGGCGCAGTCCAGTGGTGCCCGCCCCGGCTGACCGCGTCGGCGCGGATGCCGTGCCAGCCAACCGGCGGCGGCGCGAGCGCCGCGCCCTGGGCGGGACGGCGATCGATACAGGGCTGCTTGAATCGGTCCGGGAGTCCATGATGGCGGACGCTGCGGCGGTAACACCCTCACGGGTGGCCGCGGCCGTGCAGGCCACCGGAAAGTTGCTGGGCACCGCCGGCTCGCTTGCCGCCGCCGAACGGATCAGCGCGGAGCTGAGCGGCCTGGGACCGCTTCAGGGACTCACCCGCGATCCCGCTGTCACGGATATCTTCGTGAATGCCCCGGACTCGGTTTGGGTGGACAGGGGACAGGGCGTCGAGGCAGTTCCGGTTGCCTTTGACAGCGAACCGCAACTGCGGGCATTGGCCTGCCGCCTGGTGGCCGCAGGGGGCAGGCGCCTTGATGATGGCTCGCCGTGCGTGGACGTTCGGCTGGCGGGCGGTTACCGCATCCACGCCGTGCTGCCACCTGTCTCGACGGCCGGGACTCTGCTGAGTATCCGGATCCGGCGCGAACGTGTTTTCACCATGGCAGAACTTCAAGCCGGTGGGATGTTCAGCGAGGGTCTGCAGGATGTCCTGGAGCGGGTGGTACGGCAGCGGCTGAGCTTCCTCATCAGCGGTGCCACCGGCTCCGGCAAAACAACCCTGCTGTCCACGATGCTCGGTCTCTGCGCTCCCGCGGAGCGGTTGGTGCTCATCGAAGATGCCTCGGAATTGAATCCCGTCCACCCGCACATTGTGTCGCTGGAATCGCGCCATGGGAACCTGGAGGGCGGCGGTGAGGTGGACCTGGGAAACCTCGTGAGGCAGGCGTTGCGCATGCGCCCGGACAGGCTTGTAGTGGGGGAGTGCCGGGGCGCCGAAGTCCGGGAACTGCTCACGGCCATGAACACGGGCCACAGCGGCGGCGGCGGAACCATCCACGCGAACACCGCCACCGCGGTGCCGGCACGGCTCACGGCCCTGGGGGCATTGGCAGGCCTGAATCCGGAAGGGGTGCGGCTCCAGGCAGCGAGTGCTCTTGATGTGGTCATCCATGTGGACCGGACCTCCAGGGGCCGGCAGGTGGCGTGCGTTGGGCTGATTGGAGACGGACCGGACGGACTCACAGTAGTCCCGGCGCTTGAAGGGAACGGTGACGCTCTGGTCGCTGGCCCGGGATGGGCGGCCCTGGCGCCACGGCTTGGACTCGGACCGGGGGAGCCGCAATGATCCTCCTGCTGGCCCTTGCCTTGGGCTTGTCCGCGGTGCTGCTTGTCGGACCGCCGCTGGATGCTCCCGCCAGGCTCCGCCGGGCAGCAGGATTCAGGGCTGCTCCTGCTCAGGCCGCCCCCGGCGTCCTCGGCTTCCAGCTCCGCCGGCTGCTCATGCCCCATCGTCTCCTGCGCGGAAACGGGAAGGGGACAACGCAACCGGTTATCCCCATGACTCTTGTGGTGCAACAACTGGCCGCACTGCTCAAAGGCGGCCGGACCCCGGCGCGCCTCTGGGACGAGATCTGCGCTGTTTACGGGTCGCCGGTTTCGGGCGCGCGCACCGTGTCGGCCGGGTCCGGCACAGTTCTGGCCTCAGCACGTGCAGCGGCCGCTGCCGGCACACCCGTTTCGGAGGCCATGCGGCGGGCGCTGCCCTCCGCCTTTCCCCGGCGGGACAGGGAGTGCCGCATCTGGGCCGAGCTCGCCGCCTGCTTCGACATCGCGGAAGCGAGCGGCTGCCCGCTTGCGGACGTGCTGACAAGATTCGCCGCCCAGCTTGAAGTGGAGGATGACGCCGATGCTGCCCGGCAGACTGCCCTGGCCGGTCCCAAAGCCACCGTCAGCCTCCTCACCTGGCTACCACTGATGGGGTTGGGCCTGGGAATCGCCCTGGGTGTCGATCCGCTGTCCATCCTGCTGGGTACGCCGTGGGGACTGGCCGCGCTCGCCGCCGGTTTCGGACTGACGGTGGCCGGCAGGCTATGGTCGGCCAGGCTGGTGGCCGCAGCAGCAGGTGCCGGCGTGCCATGACGTGGCCCGCCGTTTCGGCCATCGCCCTTTTCCTGTTGTTGGGCATGGCGGCTGGTCTCGTGGAGGGTGGACGTGGCTGGGCCAGGAACCGGCTGCTGACCCTGGCCGCGGGCGGCAGATTCCGGGAGCCGCAAGCGACCGCAAGTACCCCAGGAGGCGGGCCCGGCAGCAGCTCTGCGGGTTTGGGTGACACCGCCATGATGCTGGAACTTGTCGCCGCCATGCTGGATGCCGGCTCAAGCATCGGGCGTGCGCTTGAACTGGTTTCCGGCTCGGCCTCCGACCGGTACTGCCGGGCGCTCCGGCCAGTAGTGTCAGCCCTGGCCATCGGGGCTGACTGGGAGACCGCGTGGCGCAGCAGTGCGGTCCGGCTGCCGGAAGTCCTGGAACTCAGAGACGCGCTGGGGTTCGCAGCCCTGACCGGTGCCCCATCGTCAGCGATTCTCTACGCCCAGGCTGCCAGGCTCCGGCGTGAGCGGTTCCGGGCTGCGGAGAAACGGGCAGCATCACTGGGCGTAAAACTCGTGGTCCCGCTGGGCCTGTGTTCCCTCCCGGCCTTCATCTGCCTTGGTGTGGTGCCGGTGCTGCTGGCCCTGGTCCCCAGCGGTTGACGTGGCGGGCTGGTGGACACTCCACCGTCCACTCCTCCACAAGGGGGAACCAGCCGGCTTTTCCACTTAGCAGCCGGCCGGGCTTACCGGTTCAGGCCGGGCCCGGAAGAGTCGAGGCAGCCGGAAACATCACCGGCCTCAAGGAAAGGAACATCACATGTCCACTAACTACTGTCGCCACTACGCCCAGGGCACCTATGCCCGGGCAACCGCTGCGCTCGCCGCCCATGTTGCCTCCCCGGACCACGGCAGCACCAGCAGGCCACGCACCGGCGAGGCCAGTGGAAGCCGTTCCCTGCCCGCCAACGTGGTGGAGCTGTACCCCGGCGTCACAACTCCACCCGGCCGCAACCGGGGCGTCCGGCTCCTGGGCTCGGAAGCGGGGATGGCAACGGCCGAATATGCCATTGCCACCCTCGCCGCCGTGGGCTTTGCGGGGCTGCTCGTTTTCATCCTCCGCAGCGAGGAGGTCCGGGGCTTCCTGCTGAACCTGATTCGGACCGCCCTGGCCCTGCCGTGACCGGCGCGCCGGCCGTGCTCCCTTACCCAGTTCCTCCTGCCACCCGAAGAAGGGGAGCTCATCCGCGCCGGGTCCGCCCCGGACGCGCTTGGCGGGAGGACTCACGTGGTGCCGTCACCGCTGAGTTCGCGGTGACGCTTCCTGCCGCCCTGCTGTTGTTGGCCATGCTGCTCGCAGGTGCCTCGGCCGGGATAACGCAGTTGCGGCTGGAGGAAGGAGCACGTGCCGGTGCCCGCGCACTCGCCCGCGGCGACGATTCCGCCTCAGTGGAAAGGACTGTCCGTACGCTGGCGGGAGCCACCGCCTCCGCCGCTGTCTCGGCTGACGGGGAATGGCTCCACGTCACTGTCACGGACCGGGTGGGTGGCCCGCTGGGCGCTACCATCCCCTGGCTGCTCAGTGCCCGCGCCTCTACAAGGAGCGAGGCCACAGGATGAGGGCCGGCAGGAATGCGTCTGCCGGCCGGGAGCGCGGGTCCGGTACTGTCCTGGCCGCCGGACTTGCCCTCGTGGTGATGATGGCCATGGCGTTGTTACTGCTGCTGGTCCAGTCTGCTGTCCTTGCCAGCAGGGCGGCCTCGGCTGCAGACCTCGCGGCCCTTGCCGCCGCCGATGCCCTCCGCGGCGTCACTGACGGGGAACCATGCACTGTCGCCGCGGAGGTGGCAGCACGGCACGGAGCAACCATCGTGGGATGTGCCGAGGAACCGGGCCAGACCGTGGAGGTGCGGACCGAACTGGTGGAGCGGAGCGTGTTCGGGCCGGCGAGCGGACGCGCCCGTGCAGGGCCTCCACCCTGACCGCCGGCACGGGCAGGAAGGTCCCTGCGGGCGCCGGGCCATGCGAGGAAGGTGAAGGCGGGCAGCGAGGGCCTGCTCCCGGTCAGCGCTGGGCTTCCACCCTGACGCTGCCGGCTTCGGTGGCCTCTTTGAGGAGGACGTCGAGGAGTGACACTGCCGCGGCCTTGTCCAGGGGGTTGTTCTTGTTCCCGCACTTGGGTGACTGCACGCAGGAGGGGCAGCCCGCGTCGCATTCGCAGGCCTTGATGGCATCACGGGTGGCTGTCAGCCACACCTTGGCCTTGTCGAACCCCCGCTCGGCAAAACCGGCCCCGCCGGGATGCCCGTCATAGACGAAGATGGTGGGGACTCCCGTATCGGCATGCAGCGCGGTGGAAACGCCGCCGATGTCCCACCGGTCGCTGGACGCGACCAAAGGCAGCAGGCCAATGGCCGCATGCTCGGCGGCATGGAGGGCGCCGGGAAACTGGGCTTCGAGGAGCCCGGCGGCTGTGAGCGAGCGGTTGTCCACCACGAACCAGACCGCCTTGGTGAAGAGTTCGCGCGCCCCGAGGTCCAACGGCTCCTCCCCAAGGATCTCGTTGGAGATCAGGGCTTTGCGCTGGAAGGAGACCACTTGCGTCGTCACCTTGACATCGCCGAAGTGCACCGACACGTCACCCCACTCCATGGTCCGCAGGGTCTCCAGGACCTCAATCTGGGTCACGTCCCGGGCTGTGGTGTAGTAGTCCGGATTGGCGCGGCGCACCATCACGCAATGGTCCTCTTCATTCAGGTCCTCCACCACGTAGCTGTCACCCTGGTGGATGTACACCGCCCCGGTATGGGCCTGATAGTGGGTCTGGGGGGAATCCATGGTTCCCAGCAGGGACCCGGTCTGGGCATCCACGATGCTCACCGGTCCGCCGCCGTCTGCCCGCAGGTTCACCATGCCGGCGGCACTCTGGGAGTGCGTCCAGAACCAGCCCGCGGGCCGCCGTCGAAGGTAGCCTTGCGCCACCAGCCGGTCCAAAAGGGTCTCTGCGGTGGCACCGAACAGGTCCAGCTCGGCCGGACCGAGGGGGAGTTCCGCCGCCGCTGCGCACAGGTGGGGTCCGAGCACGTAGGGGTTGGAGGGGTCGAAGACCGTTGCTTCCACTGACACGTCAAAGATCGCCTCGGGATGGTTAACCAGGAAGGTGTCCAGCGGGTCATCGCTGGCCACAAAGGCTGCGATGGCGTCCTGGCCTGCCCTTCCCGCCCGTCCGATCTGCTGGAAGAGGGAGGCGCGGGTTCCAGGCCAGCCTGCCACCAGGACCGCATCCAGGCCGGAGATATCGATTCCCAGTTCAAGGGCGGAGGTGCTGGAGACTCCCAGGAGCTCACCCGACCGCAGGGCACGTTCCACGGCACGGCGTTCTTCGGGCAGGTACCCGGACCGGTAGGCCGCCACCCGCTGGGGCAGGCTGGGATCCACTTCATCAAGGAGGCGTTTTGTAATTGAGGAGATGGTCTCCGCGCCACGGCGGGATTTGATGAAGGCGATGGTGCGGGTCCTTGCCGACACCAGGTTTGCCAGCAGGTCCGCCGTTTCAGCAACGGCTGTCCGCCGCTCCTTGGCGCCGTTTTCGCCGCGCACTTCCGTCAGGGCTGGTTCCCACAGCGCCACCGTGGTGGCACCGTGCGGGGAACCGTCGCGGGACACTGCCGTCACCGGTGCCCCGATCAGCCGGGCGAAGGAGACGTCAGGCTCCGAAGCAGTGGCGGAAGCCGCAATGAACACCGGCTCGGGATAGGAGGTGCCGGCACCGTAGTAGGCGCAGATCCGCCGGAGCCGGCGCATCAGGTTGGCCACGTGCGAGCCGAAGACGCCACGGTAGCTGTGGGCCTCGTCAACGATCACGTAGCGCAGCCGCCGGAAGAAGGAGGCCCACCAGGCATGGTTGGGCAGGATTCCGAAGTGCAGCATGTCCGGGTTGGCCAGTATGAAGTTCGCGTGGTCCCTGATCCAGCGGCGGGACGCCGGGTCTGTATCGCCGTCGTAGGTCTCGGCCCGGACTGTCGGCAGTTTCAGGGCCCGGATGGCGTTAAGCTGGTCGGCAGCCAGGGCTTTGGTGGGGGACAGATAGAGGGTGACGGCCCCGTCGTCGTGGATTTTTCCCGGATCAGCCACCACCCGCAGTTCCGAGCGGTGGATGGCATCGAGTGCCGGCAGCTGGTAGGCGAGCGACTTGCCGGACGCCGTTCCGGTGGCCACCACAACGTGCCCCCCGGCCTGGGCGATATTCGCTGCCTCAACCTGGTGCCGGTACGGCTGCTGGATGCCGAGGGAGCCATAGGCCGCTACCAGGTCGGGATGGACCCAAGCAGGCCACGGTTCGTGCTCGGCCTCACGTGCCGGGATGGTACGGACATGACGGAGCTGCTCCGGATCCGGGCCACGGCCCAGCAAGGGAATCAGGGAGTCATGGGGGTTCACCCCAACATTGTTTCACCCGGTTCCGCGTTGCATGCCCGGGTTCGCCATCGGGGTAACAACCAGGTCAGCTCAGGGAGAGGTCTGCACCGTCATGGGAAGCCGAGAGCATCAGGACTTTGGAAACGGTGGTCCAGCCCAGGTGCGAGTACAGTTTCTGGCCGTCCAGGGAAGCCAGGAGGAGGCCCTCCTGTACGTCATACCCGAAGGCTTGGGCTGCCAGGGCCCGCATGATGAAGCTGCCCAGGCCGCGGCGCTGGAAAGCCGGCTGCGTGATGATTTTGTCGAACACTGCCGTCTCGCCCACCACAAAGACCCGTCCGCTGGCGGCCACGGTCTCTCCCGACCGGACCTCTGCATAGTGGACGCCGTCCTGCTCCCACGTGTGCAGGGCCAGGTCGTCGTCGGACAGCCACGGATCTTCGGCGTCCTGGGTTTCCATGTCCACGATCATCATCGTCTGGGAATCCGATGTGACGTTCAGCCCTTGCCTGGCAGCCAGGGAAGAGTAGCGGGCAACGTCATTGGTAAGGATGGTCAGGACCCTCGCCGGGACTTCGGCCGTCTTGGCAGCCAGCGCCGCGAACTCGTCGTCGGTGGGCTCCGATGCGAAGTATTCCCAGTCACCGTTGGCGTCATTCCGGAGGACCGCGGGGAAGCGCCCCTCGGTGGATGTCGTATAGCCGCGACAACCGGCCCAGCCTGCCACCCACACCTCAAGCAGGCCGGTAATGTCTTCAACCATGGTTTCCGGGGTCATGGGATGAGACTATTCCAGCCCGGTCACAAGCAACAGGGGGTAGGCAGGGCAGAACCCCGGTGCTTATGCAATTGTGATGCGGCAACCGCCCCGCCGCCGGTTCCGGAGGCACATGCAGCCAGGCGGCGGGTTCCTTTGCGCCCTCCCGGTACCCTTAAATACGTGGCTTTGAACAAAATTGTGCTTTTCTACGGGTTCACCCCGATTGCCGATCCTGACGCAGTGCGGCTCTGGCAGCGCGCGCTGTGCGAGAAGCTCGGCCTCACGGGCCGCATCCTGATCTCCAAGGACGGCATCAATGCCACCGTGGGTGGAGAGATCAGCGCGGTCAAGCAGTATGTGAAGACCACGCGGGAGTACAAGGGCTTCCGGGCCATCGACGTCAAATGGTCCGACGGCGGCGCCGAGGACTTCCCCCGGCTCAGCGTCAAGGTCCGGGACGAGATCGTCTCCTTCGGTGCGCCCGGTGAATTGAAGGTGGACGCCAACGGTGTGGTGGGCGGCGGCACGCACTTGAAGCCGGAGGAACTCCACGAGCTGGTGGACAGCAAGAAGGAAAACGGTGAGGACGTGGTCTTCTTCGACGGCCGGAACGCCTTCGAAGCCCAGATCGGCCGCTTCAAGGACGCCATCGTCCCGGATGTCGCCACCACCCACGACTTCATCAAGGAACTGGAGTCCGGCAAGTACGACGACCTGAAGGACAAGCCGGTGGTCACGTACTGCACCGGCGGCATCCGCTGCGAAGTACTGTCCAGCCTCATGGTGAACCGCGGCTTCAAAGAGGTGTACCAACTGGACGGCGGCATTGTCCGGTACGGCGAAACCTTCAAGGACCAGGGTCTCTGGGAAGGGTCGCTGTATGTCTTTGACAAGCGCATGCACCTTGAGTTCAGCGATGACGCCAAGACCATCGGCGAATGCACCCGCTGCGCGGCACCCACCAGCAAGTTCGAGAACTGCTCAAACCCCAGCTGCCGCAACCTCACGCTGTACTGCGCTGACTGTGCCTCCAACCCGGAAACCTTGCGGTGTCCTGAGGGCTGCGCAGCCTAGGGCTGCCCGGAGAGCAGCCGCAGCCGGTAGGCGTAGTTGGCGCCGGTCCTGGCCTCCACCCTGATATCCAGGGCAGTCTCGGCTGAAAGGTAGATGACGTTCTCCCTGTTGATGCCGCAGCGCAGTCCAAGGTCCACCAGGGTGAGTGTCTCGCTGCGCACTGTGAACGTCACCCGCCGCTGGCTGCGGCAGGCCAGGGCAAGCGCATAGGTCCCGGCTCCCAGGGCGGGAGTGGTTTCGGTGCGGACCTCCCCGGCAGCCGCCAGCCCCGCCCCCGAAGCGACTACCCGCTGTCCTGTATCGGGCAGCGTCCGGGCCACCCACGAGCCGAGCTCGGCCTCGCTGACGGGGTCCTTCTGCAGCGGGTCACGGGTGAAGACCGGCCTGGGAGCGCGCGTCGCGTCCGCCTCCACGGGACCCAGGTTCCGGCCGTCGTCGTACGTGTATTCGCAGCCGCCCAGCAGCATTCCAGCCGCCAGCGCAACAATGACGACGGCGGGGCGGCCTTTTCCGGCCAGCGGCGCCCGGGCGGTTCTCGCCGGGACCGTCGTCGCGGAGTGCGCCCGCGGGGGGTGAGGCGCGGAGAACTTCCGCACACTGGGCATAGTCAGACTTTAAGCCTGCGGGATCCGGCAGGCCAGAGCCGAAAGACCGTTACCCTTCGGGTGCCAGGCGGTACGCGTAGATCAGGGGCGCATCCACGCTGGACGTGCTGATTTCCAGGGCGCCCGCCTTTGGAAGCGTGATCCTGGTGGTTTCCCGGCTGCCGTTGCAGGCTGCCCCGGCGTCGGCCAGCATGGTCCCGTCCAGCGACACCGCGAAGAAGGCCTTGCCGCCGCCCTCGCATGTCGCCGTCAGGATATAGCGGCCCGCCGGAACATCTGCGGCTTCCCTGATGATCCGGTCCCGGTTCAGGATTTTGCCCGCGTCCTCGAGGACAGCTCCCGGCGCGGAAGGCAGCGCGGTGGCCTGCCATTGCGGAATATCCGCGTTTTCGATCGAAACCACGGGCGAGCATCCGGCGAGGGCAAAGGCTGTTGCGGCAGCAAGCACAGCGGCCTGCACCGGCGGGCGGAAGCGCGCGGACGGCTGGCGCGGGGCACGCGCAAGGAGGGAAGAACGGGAAGGCATGGCTCAACGCTACCCCGCGGAATGAGCCCCCAATCCGCGCCTGCCGCCCGACTAAACTTGGACGGTGCCCACATCCCCTTTTGAGTTCACCGCCGGCAATACCCCGGACGCACCCCGCAGCGACCTTCCGGAGCTCCTCACCGCCCTTGCCGCGGACCTGCGCCGCCTTGACTACACGCCCGACGGCGTCGCCCGCTTCCTTGGGCCTGGCGCCTCCGCGGCGCTGGACCGGGACCAAACCATCCCTGCCCTGCTGGCGGCCGAACGCGCTGTGCGGCGGGACGAGGCAGTAAGGCACCTTGCCGCCGTCGTCCGCCTCTGGCTGCTTGCCGAGCCGCAACCGGCGGAAACGCTCGACGCCGCCCTGCCGGGGCTCCGCGCGGAAGGCCTCCTGGCACTGGGCCTGGTGGAGCCCGTTCCCGGCAGCGCGCTCCTACGCGCCAAGGTCGACCTGCGGCCTTACGGCTGGGATGCCAACGACGACGGCAGCGGCGGCGCTGAACTCTGGGTGGCCAGCGACCTCGCAGCACACCAGCAGGAAGGCGTGCTCCGGCGGGACCATGTCCTGGGGATCGGGCACGCCTCCACAACCCTGGTGCAAACAACATTCCGCCGCCACACAGAGCGCGCGCTGGACCTGGGCACGGGATGCGGGGTCCAGGCGTTCCACCTGCTGCACCACTGCGAGCACGTTACTGCCACGGACATTTCCGAACGGGCGCTTGCGTTCACCCGTTTCAATATCCTGCTCAATGCCGAGGCTCTCTCCGTTGACCCGGCCCGGCTGGCCGAGAGGGTAAGCCTGCGCCTCGGATCGCTCCTGGATCCCGTGGCGGGCGAGGAGTTCGGGCTTGTGGTGTCCAATCCTCCGTTCGTGATCACCCCCCGCAGCGCGGGGGAGGACGCCGCAGGGCA
Source organism: Pseudarthrobacter phenanthrenivorans Sphe3 (assembly GCF_000189535.1). Lineage (NCBI taxonomy): Bacteria > Bacillati > Actinomycetota > Actinomycetes > Micrococcales > Micrococcaceae > Pseudarthrobacter > Pseudarthrobacter phenanthrenivorans. The sequence goes on along the minus strand of NC_015145.1, from coordinate 3,484,988 downwards.
GTTCACCTACCGCGACGGCGGCCTGCCGGGCGACGAAATTGTCTCCTCGCTTGTCAGGGCACTGCCGTCCGTCCTCGCCCCTGCCGGAACAGCCCAGCTTTTAGGCAACTGGGAGGTCGTGGCGGGAACGTCATGGCAGGAACGGCCCCAAAGCTGGGCCGGCGCGGGCATCGATGCCTGGTTCATCCAGCGTGAGCAGGTGGGGCCGGAGCAGTATGCGGAAACCTGGCTGCGGGATGCCTCCGAGAGCCGGGACCGGCAGCATTACCGGGACGCCTACGCCGCCTATCTTGCAGACTTCGAGTCCAGGAACGTGGAGGGCATCGGTTTCGGCATGGTCTGGCTGCGCCGGCCGGTTGAACCCGGGCAGGCCGCCATCAGCCGGTTCGAGGAAATCACGTACCCCATCGAGCAACCGATCGGGCCCCACCTGGGGGCCGCCGTCGAACGCGCTGACTGGCTGGCCGCGCACCCGCTGGAGGACGCGCACCTGCTGGTGGCAGAGGACGTCACGGAGGAGCGCCACCAGCGGCCGGGCGCCGAACACCCCGGCGTGATCCTGCTGCGCCAGGGCGCAGGGCTGCGCCGGACCAACCTGCTCAGCACTGAGCTCGCCGGCTTTGTTTCAGCCTGCGACGGCGACCTGACGGCGGGGCAGATCACCGGCGCCCTGGAGGCGCTGCTGGGCGGCGGGGACGGGTTCGACGCCGTCACATTCCGGAGCGGCTTACTCACCGAGGTGGCCAACCTGGTGCGCGACGGCTTCCTGATTCCCGCCGCTGCCTGAGGCTGGGAAGGGCCCCCGGGAGACCCCCTTGTTTTCCACATGGATGCGCACATTTCGCCAAAATATGGTGAACTAGGCCAGTATGGGCGCATCTGCCCGAGCAACCTTTTTCTGTAGGAGCACCGTGCCAAGCAAGGCCAAAACCGGCAAGAAACTCGTGATTGTGGAGTCTCCGGCCAAGAGCAAGACCATCGCCAAGTACCTCGGCGAGGGCTTCATCGTAGAGGCCTCCATTGGTCACATCCGCGACCTGCCGCAGCCGTCCGAACTCCCCGCAGAGCTGAAGAAAACGTCGGTGGGCAAGTTCGCCGTCGACATTGAGCACGACTTCAAGCCGTACTACGTGGTCTCGGCTGACAAGAAGAAAAAGGTGACCGAGCTCAAGGCTGCGCTCAAGGATGCAGACGAACTTTATCTCGCAACCGATGGGGACCGCGAGGGCGAGGCCATCGCGTGGCACCTGCTGGAAGTGCTCAAGCCCAAGGTTCCGGTGTACCGGATGACGTTTGGCGAAATCACCAAGGAAGCCATCCAGCGCGCCATGGGCAACCTGCGCGATGTGGACACCGCGCTGGTGGACGCCCAGGAAACGCGACGTATCCTGGACCGCCTCTACGGCTACGAGATCTCTCCGGTGCTGTGGCGCAAGGTGGCCCGGGGCCTCTCGGCCGGCCGCGTGCAGTCCGTGGTCACCCGCATGGTGGTGGACCGGGAGCGTGAACGCATGGCGTTCAAGGCCGCCTCGTATTGGGACCTCACCGGCCAGTTCGGTTCGGACGCCGGGTCCTTCAAGGCGAAGCTCGCTGCCGTGGACGGCGCCAAGGTGGCCAGCGGCCGCGACTTCAACGACGACGGCGTCCTCACCTCAAAGAACGTCGCCCACCTCAACGAGGAGCTGGCAACGTCGTTGGCAGCCGGGCTGCAGGACGCTTCGTTCACCGTCCGGTCCGTTGATACCAAGCCGTACACCCGCCGCCCGGCTGCGCCCTTCACCACCTCCACGCTGCAGCAGGAGGCGGGCCGCAAGCTGCGCTTCTCCTCCAAGAGCACCATGCAGGTTGCCCAGCGCCTGTACGAAAACGGCTACATCACCTACATGCGTACCGACTCCTCGGCGCTGAGCGACGAGGCCGTCACCGCCGCCCGGCGCCAGGCTTCCGAACTGTACGGCCCCGAGTACATCCCGCAGTCACCGCGCGTGTACACCGGCAAGGCAGCCAACGCCCAGGAAGCCCACGAGGCCATCCGTCCCGCCGGTGATTCCTTCCGCACGCCGGCGCAGGTGGCCAAACAGCTTTCCGGCGACGAATTCCGGCTCTACGAACTCATTTGGAAGCGCACCGTTGCCTCCCAGATGGCTGATGCCAAGGGCTCGACGGCGACCATCAGGCTGGGTGCCGTTGCCGTGGACGGGCGGGATGCAGAGTTCTCCGCGTCCGGCACCGTGATCACCTTCCCCGGTTTCCTCGCCGCCTACGAGGAAGGCAAGGACGAAACCCGCGGAGACGACGACTCCGACGAAGCGCGCCGCCTGCCGAACGTTGCCAAGGGCGATTCGTTGGCCGCGTCCGAGATCGTGGCGGTTGGCCACGAAACCTCGCCGCCGCCGCGCTACACCGAAGCCTCGCTGACGGCCGAGCTGGAGAAGAGGGGCATCGGTCGTCCCTCCACCTACGCGTCCACCATCTCCACCATCCAGGACCGCGGATACGTGCGGAAACAGGGTTCGGCACTGGTTCCCAGCTGGATCGCGTTCTCGGTGATCCGCCTGCTGGAACAGCACTTCAGCGACTACGTGGACTACGAGTTCACCGCGGACATGGAAGGCGATCTGGACAAGATCGCCAACGGCCAGGCCGTGGGCGCCTCCTGGCTCCGTCACTTCTACTTCGGCGAGGACTCGGATCCGGGCCTGCTGAGCATCGTGAACAACCTCGGCGAGATCGACGCCCGCGAAATCAACTCCATCCCGATCACGGACGAGATCACCCTTCGCGTGGGCAAATTCGGCCCCTACCTCGAAAGCTCCGCCGCCACCGTCGACCCCAAGACCGGCGAGATCGTCGAGTCGGCGCGCGCCAACGTCCCCGAGGACCTGGCGCCCGACGAACTGACAGCCGCCAAGGCCGTTGAACTGATGGAGACGGCTGCTCCCGAGGAACGCGTGCTGGGCACTGACCCGCACACTGGGCACACCATCGTTGCCAAGAACGGCCGCTATGGCGCGTACGTCACCGAGATCATCCCTGAGATGACCGAGGAACAGATCGCAGCCCAGCCGGTGGAGTACTACAAGAACGGCAAGCCCAAGCCGCCGAAGAAGCCCGTCAAGGCCAAACCGCGGACGGGATCGCTGTTCAAGTCCATGACCGTCGAGTCCGTCACCCTGGACGAGGCGCTCCAGCTGATGAGCCTGCCCCGCGTCCTCGGCGAGGACGCCGAAGGCAACCTCATCACGGTCCAGAACGGCCGCTTCGGCCCCTACCTGAAGAAGGGAACCGACTCCCGGTCCATCGGCTCCGAGGAGGAAATCTTCACCATCACGCTGGAGCAGGCCCTGGAGATCTACTCGCAGCCCAAGCAGCGCGGTGCCCGTGCCGCCGTCCCGCCGCTGGCGGAGTTCGGTCCGGACCCCGTGTCCGAGAAGAACATCGTGGTTAAGGAAGGCCGCTTCGGCCCCTACATCACGGACGGGATCACCAACATCACCGTTCCGCGCGCCACTTCCCTTGAGGAACTGACGCGTGAACAGGCTGTTGAGCTCCTCGCCGAGAAGCGCGCCAAGGGCCCTGTGAAGCGCACCGCCACCCGCAAGGCCCCCGCCAAGAAGAAGGCCACCGCAAAGAAGTAGCGGTGGCCAGGGGTTTGCATGGGGCACGGGATCGTGATCGGGTAGTGGGATGACTGAACAGCCAGGAATTGCCGATACCACTCCGCTCAACGATCTCGAGGAGAATCTTGCCAAGGGCGGCCAGCCTGATGCGAGCCCCGTGGACGTCATCCTGTCCTTCCTGAACAGCGAGGTCTACATCATCAGCTCGGACGGCATCGAGGGCGAGGACTCCCAGGTGGAGCCGCTGGTCCTGGGTAACGCCGACGGCGATCCCGTCCTTGCCGTCTTCTCGCACCCCAGCCGTGGAGACCAGCAGTACCTCGAAGCAGCGCCGAACGTCCTGGGCACGCAGGGCGCCGCCATCATCGCGAACATCGGTGAGGAGCTGGGCATGGTGATCAACCCCGGTGCCGCCTACGGATTCGAAATCAACCCCGAAGGCATTGCCAACATCAAGCGCGACTTCAAGCGGGCTGACGAGCAATAATGGCAGCATGCGGCTAGGCGTCCTCGATATCGGGTCCAACACTGTCCACCTCCTCCTGGTGGATGCCCACCCCGGCGCGCGCCCCGTGCCGTTTGCGTCCCACAAACGGCCGCTCTCGCTGGTCCAGTACCTGGAACCTGACGGCAGCATCAGCGATGCCGGGCAGCACGAGCTCACCGAGTTCGTGCTGGAGGCCTGGGAGTTTGCCGCCCGGCACAAGGCGGAGGACCTTCTGGCCTTCTGTACCTCGGCCATTCGCGAGGCCACCAACGGGCCCGAGGTCCTGGCCCGCGTCAAGCACGAAACCACCGTCACGCTGCAGGAGCTGACCGGCAGCGAAGAAGCCTCCATGACGTTCTTCGCCGTCAGGCGCTGGCATGGGTGGGGCGCCGGGCCCATCCTTAACCTGGACATCGGCGGCGGCTCCTTCGAAATGGCTTTCGGGCAGGATGAGCTGCCTGAGGTGGCCACGTCCGTGCCGCTGGGTGCCAGCAGGCTTACCCGGGACTGGCTGTCCGAAGATCCGCCCTCTGCCAAGAGCGTCAAGGAGCTGCGGCGCTACATCAGGGCCACGCTGAAGCCTGCGGTGCGGGAATTCGACGGACTGGGCCGGGCCAACCTGGTGGCAGGGACCTCCAAGACCTTCCGTTCACTTGCACGGATCGCCGGTGCTGCCCCCAGCGCAGCCGGCCCCTACGTTAAGCGCGAGCTCAACGCCTCGGACCTGGGAGTTTGGGCGCAGCGCATCTCCGCGATGAAAGCCGAGGACCGGCTGCATCTTCCGGGTGTATCAGAAGCCCGGGCCCACCAGTTGTTGGCCGGGGCACTCGTTGCCGAAGCCGCCCTGGAGCTCTTCAAATTCAAGAAACTCCGCATCTGCCCCTGGGCCCTGCGGGAAGGGCTGATCCTTCGCCGGCTGGACCAGCTTGTGTTCGCCGGCCCGCTGGAGCCGGCACCCCATGTGGCCCCCGCGCAACCGGTCGAAGCCGCAGTCTAGGGAAGTTTCCGCAGCCCGGGCTGGCCGTTAAAAGCGGAAGCACCGGCGCCGCCAACAGGAAAAATGGGGGAAAACCTGTTGCCGGCTGCCGGTGCCCTGGCAGGGATCCCCATCCCTGCCGCATCACTCGCACCCTCAATGAGGTACTACCTACAGTAGGGAGGTTAAGTGGGAGGAACCTGCGCCTTACATGTGAGCTGGCTGTGAATGGATTGTTGGGGGTTCCCGCTTTTGCATGTCCACCCGCGGTCATCTATTTCGGCACCGGGAGCGGCTAGCTGTAATGATGGAGCCATGAGCAACCGAATCGCATTCCTTGGCTGTGGATCCATGAACGAAGCAATTCTGAGTGGCCTGCTGGAAGCCGGGACGGATCCGGCGGACGTCGTGGCCACCGTGAGGCGCGCCGAACGGGCGGCGGAACTGGCAGAACGCCATCACGGAGTAACCGCGATCGCCGGGGAGGAGGAGCCTGACAACAACAAGCAGGCCACCAAAGGCTCCGGCGTCGTCATCCTTGGCGTCAAGCCCGTAGGCATCGCGGCCCTTGCCCGGGAAATCAGCGGCGCACTCTCTCCCCACACCGTGGTGGTGAGCGTTGCTGCGGCAGTCTCCATCGCTCAGCTCGAGGCAGCACTTCCGGCGGGGCAGCCGGTGATCCGTTCCATGCCAAATACCCCGTCCAAGGTGGGCCGCGGCGTGATCTCGGTGTCGCCGGGCACCCACTGCACCACGGAACAGCTGCAGAACGTCAAGAACGTCCTGCAGGGGGCGGGCACAGTGGTGGAAGTCCCCGAGGAGCAGGTGGACGCACTCTCGGCCATCAGCGGCTCCGGACCCGCGTACGCCTTCTACCTGGCGGAGGCCATGGCGGCGGCGGGCCGGGAACTGGGCCTGGACGCAGAATTGTCCCTTCTCCTTGCCCGCGAAACCGTGGCAGGCGCCGGAATGATGCTCGCAGAGCCAGGCGCCGACCCCACCGCCCTCCGCAAGGCCGTGACCAGCCCGAACGGCACCACGGAGCGGGCAATCGCCACCTTTGACGAGCGGGGCATGCCGGCCATCATTGCGGCGGGTGCCCGTGCTGCTGCTGACAGGGCAGCCGAAATCACCAAGCAGCTCGGCTAATCCCCACCGGCTCCCTGCCCTCGCAAGCTCGGGCCGGGGCCCTCGCCAGCGGGGGCCCACCCCCGGCTCCCTGCCCTCGCAAGCTCGGGCCGGGGCCCTCGCCAGCGGGGGCCCACCCCCGGCTCCCTGCCCTCGCAAGCTCGGGGCGGGGCCCTCGCCGGCGGGGGCCAACCACCGGCTCCCTGGCCGGGCTTGCCACGTCAGGGGCGGGCGGCGAAGCGTTCCAGCAGGTCCACGTGGCCGGACACGATCAGCATGTCCCGGGAGGAAACCTTGGTCTCCGGCCGGGCGTAGGTGAAGTCTTCGCCGGGTGACTTTACGCCCACGATCGTCACACCGTACTTGGACCGGACCTTGGATTCGTCCAGGGTGAATCCCACTGTTTCGCGCGGCGGGTACATCTTCACGATGGCGAAGTCGTCGTCGAACTCAATGAAGTCCAGCATGCGGCCGGAGACCAAGTGCGCGGCGCGGACACCGGCGTCGGCCTCCGGGTAAATCACGTGGTTCGCTCCGATCCTGGTGAGGATCTTGCCGTGCGAGGGCGTGATGGCCTTCACCCACAGGTGCTCGATGCCAAGGTCCACCAGGTTGACCGTGATCAGCACCGAGGATTCGATGGACGTGCCCACACCCACGACGGCGGAGCTGAACTCCTGCGCCCCAAGCTGGCGGAGGGCGTCGATGTTGGTGGCGTCGGCTTCCACCACATGCGTCAGGAGGGGCGCGAACTTCTGGACGAGGGTCCGGTCCCGCTCGATGGCGAGCACTTCACGGCCCTGCTTGACCAGCTGCTCGGCAGTGGAGGAACCGAAACGGCCCAGCCCGATGACCAGCACCGGAGCGTTGTGGGCGGGCCGCCGCGGGGCGTCTGGGGAACTAGCCAATGATGGGCCTCTCTTCGGGGTAGTGATAGAGCTGGCTGCGCTGGCGGAGGGCCAGGGCGGCGGCGAGGGTTACCGTGCCCACGCGGCCGGCAAACATCAGCGCGGTAAGGACATACACGCCGGAGGGCGCCACTTCAGCGCTGAGGTTGGTGCTGAGGCCCACGGTGGCGAAAGCGGAAATGGTCTCGAACAGGACCCGGTCCAGGGAGGCGCCGCTGATGTGGAGCAGCAGGAACGCGGACACCGATACCAGGGTGGCGCCGGCAACGATGACCGAAATGGCCACCCGCATGGTTCCTTCCGGGATGGTCCTGCCGTACACCTTGACGTCGGCGTCGCCCCGGGCCTCGGCCACGATCGCCAGGAACATCACCGCAATGGTGGTGACCTTGATGCCGCCAGCCGTGGAGGCTGAACCGCCGCCGGCGAACATCAGGGCGTCCGTCAGCAGCATGGTAGTGGACTCCATCTGGTTCTGGTCCACGAGGTTAAAGCCGCCGGACCGCATCATGACCGAAGCGAACAAGGCGTGGGTGACTTTGTCCCCGAGGTTCATGGTCCCGATGGTGCGCAGGTTGTCCCACTCCATGAGGGCCCACAGGAACGTGCCCGCTGCCAGCAGGATGAAGGACACCTGGATGGTCAGCTTGGTGTGCAGGTTCCACTTCTTCCAGTTCAACCCGTTCTGCTGGAGCACCATCACCACCGGGAAGCCGAGGCTGCCCAGGAAAACGCCGAGCATCAGGGGAACCAGGATCCAAAGATCCGTCTCGTAGGGGACGATCCCGTCCGAATGGGGGGTGAATCCTGCGTTGTTGAACGACGAGATGGCATAGAAGATGCCGTGCCACACAGACTGCCAGAAGGGCTCGCCCAGGGTGAGGAACCGGGGGATGAGCGCCAGCGCCAGGATGCCTTCGATCACCACGGACGTGGTGATGACGATGCGCAGCAAGGTACCAACCTCGCCCAGCCGGCCCGCGTTGTTCATGGACTCCGCCGCGATGATCTTGCCGCGGACCCCGAGCCGCTTGCTCACCATCAGTGCCAGCAGGGAGGCCAGGGTCAGCGTGCCCAGGCCGCCAATAAAGACGCCGATCAGGATGACGAGCTGCCCGAAGAAGGACCAGTGGATCGCGGTCGAAACCACCGTGAGGCCAGTGACGCACACGGCCGATACCGCCGTAAACAGCGCCTGGTGAATGGGGGTGGCAGTGCCGGCTGAAGACGAGACGGGCAAGGACAGCAGGAATGTGAACACCAGGCAGACGCCGGCGAACGCGCTGAGGGCGAGCCTGGCAGGCGAGGTGTTCGCGATGTCATCGATGAAGTCGCGCAGCCGCGTAAGGATCCAGAGGCCTTCCCGCTCCTGCGCTGCGGGGTGCCAGCTGGCCGGGTTCCGGGGCCTCGACTGGCTCTGCGTCATGTGTGGCTTTTCCTCGGTAGAAACTGCTTCCCTCAGTAGTAAACCACTAATGACCGCGTAATGACCGGGCAGCAAGTGCCTGAGGCTCGGGTAGCCTGTGATTGATGACATACCTCCCGGGTCTCAGCCTGCCCGCGCCCCCGACGGTGGTGGCGTGGAGCACTGACATGACCGCCTACAACTTTGGGCCTGGCCACCCGATGGCTCCGGAACGGATGGACCTGACGGCCCGCCTCGCGCGAAGCCTGGGGTTGTTCGACCTGGAGCACGTTGCCGTGGAGGCGCCGGACATAGCTTGCGACGCCGACCTGGAGTCCGTGCATTCCGCCGATTTCATCGCGGCGGTTAAGAGGGTCAGCGCCAACCCCGGCGAGACTGATGAGTCCCGCGGCCTGGGAACGGAGGACGATCCCGCCTTTGCGGGCATGCACGACGCCGCGGCCAGGCTGGCCGGCGCCTCCCTCCTGGCGGCCTCCCGGATCCTGGACGGCTCCGCCCTGCGCGCCATCAACTTCGGCGGCGGCATGCACCACGCCGCCCGTGAGCGGGCCAGCGGGTTCTGCATCTACAACGACGCCGCACTCGCCATCCAAAAATTGCTCGACGGCGGTGTCAGCCGGGTGGCATACCTCGACGTTGACGCGCACCATGGGGACGGCACGGAGAGCATTTTTTGGAATGACCCGCGCGTCCTCACGATTTCACTGCACGAAAGTGGCCTGACGTTGTTCCCCGGCACCGGTTTCGCAAACGAGATCGGCGGTCCGCAGGCCGAGGGGACGGCAGTGAACGTGGCGCTGCCCTCAGGTACCGGGGACGCCGGCTGGCTCCGGGCGTTCCATGCCGTGGTGCCGCAGCTGGTGGCTGCGTTCCAGCCGGAAGTCATCGTCAGCCAGCACGGCTGCGACTCGCACCGCAGCGACCCCCTGACCCACCTCAACCTCAGCGTTGACGGGCAGCGGGAGGCCGCCTCCGCCGTCGGCAACCTTGCGGCCAGGCATTGCGACAACCGCTGGATCTCGACGGGAGGCGGGGGATATAACGTCCTCGAGGTGGTGCCCCGCTCCTGGAGCCACCTGATCGGGATCGCCGCCGGACGGCCCGTGCCGCTGCGCACCCCGGTTCCGCAGGACTGGCGGGACTATGTGGAGGAGAAGTTCGGCAGGTCGGCGCCGGCAATGATGAGCGACGACGTGGAGCTGTGGTGGCGGTCCTGGGAAGTGGGCTTCGACCCCAACGACGACGTTGACCGCACCGTCATGGCCACCCGGAAGGCCGTCTTCCCGCTGCACGGGCTGGATCCCTGGTTTGACTGACGCAGGTCTCATCTACCCGCGCCCGTGCTCAGTCACTGGATTTCTCTGTTTGGAACACAACGCCCGCCGCGCCGATGAGCCAGCCCAGCAGCGATAGGGCGAAGGCCCCGATCAGGTCAGTGGAGGCGGTTCCCTTCACAAGCCAGAGCAGCAGGACCAGAAGGCCCACCGCGAGGTACACCACGATGGCTGCGACGATCCGTCCTGAGAGCCTGGCGGTGACTTCGGAAGGACTGACAGCGGGGGCAGCGCCGGAGCCGCGCCCTCCTGCCGCGCCGCCGCCCCCGCGCTCGTCGCGTCGGACCTCGGCGATGGTGAACCCCAGGGCCGAGGCGGTCAGCGAACTCAGCGAGGTGGCCAGTACGCCGGCCGCGGTAACCAGGGCCCCATTAAGGGGCGGCGCCACGGTCCTCCCGTCGGGCACCCAGAACCCGACGCGCAGCAGGACTGAGCCCCAGACCGCCACAAAAAGTCCCAGAAACACAAACGCGATGATGTTGAACAGTTGCTGCCGGAAGAAATCCATCACCACCACCCCTCGGTTCACGCGGGCCGATGCCCGGGATTCCGGCGCAGCGGTGACACCGTTGTAGCACCGCGGGAGAAGCGGGGCAATGGCCTTCGGGTGCAGGCCGAAATAGTTGATGCCTTTCGGCGTATATGTCGCTAGGGTGGGAGGCATGGTGACAGACGACGTATTTGCCGTCATAGCGGAATCGACCCGGCGGGATATCCTGCTCTCCCTGCGTTCAGGGGACAAAGCCGTGGGCGAGTTGGTGGAAGAACTGGCAGCGAGCCAGCCCACCATTTCCAAGCACCTCAAAGTCCTTCGCGAAGCCCAGTTGGTGAGCATGCGGGCGCAGGGCCAAAAGCGCTACTACGCTTTGAATCGCAAGCCGCTTGAAGGGATCGCCAGCTGGCTGGAAACGCTCGACGTCGGATCAGCGGCCCCAGCCGTAACGGCCGGGACAGCGCCGGCCGCCCCGGCAGTTGCCCACGGCGGGACTGCTCCCGCCCCCGCGGCCAAGGCAGGCGCCACCCCCAAGGACACTGAAGGCGCCGGCGCTGTGGCGGCCGAGGCCGTGTCCGCCGGCGTCCTGGCGGCGGACGGCGCGGAGCTGAGCCCCGCCGTCGTCATTCCCGGCGGGACCACGGCGCCCCTGAGCGATGACACCGTGCCGCAACAGATCGGCCGGACCGTGGGCCGCGCCGCCACCAAAGCGGCGGACCTCCTGGCCAACCTCCCCAATCTCCCCAAATTCGGCCGCAAGAAGTAGCCCAGCACCCCAAGTAGGTAGCGCCAAGTGTCGTTTTGAGGGTTGAAAACGACACTTGGCGCTACCCAGTTGGGTTGGGCGCTTAGTTCTTGAGCAGGCGCACGTGGTCCGGAGTGAGCTCCGAGATCCTGGACACGCCGAGCAGGGCCATTGTGCGGGCCATGTCCTTTTCCAGAATCTGCAGCATACGGTCAACGCCGGCACGGCCGCCGGCCATCAGGCCGTACAGATAGGCTCGGCCGACCAGCGTGAAGTCGGCGCCCAGGGCCAGGGCCGCCACGATGTCCGCGCCGCTCATGATGCCGGTGTCCAGCATGATCGCTGCGTCCGTGTTGTCCGCGGTAAAGGCCTGCTTCACCTCGGGCAGCAGGTGGAACGGGATGGGCGCCCGGTCCAGCTGGCGGCCCCCGTGGTTGGACAGGACGATGCCGTCAGCGCCGTGGTCAACCACGCGGCGTGCATCCTCCACGGTCTGGATGCCTTTGACCACCAGCTTGCCCTTCCACGTTTCGCGCAGCCAGTCCAGGTCCTCGAAAGTCAGGGTGGGGTCGAACATCGAGTTGATCAGGTCCGCCACGGTGCCGGTGTACCGGGAGAGTGACGCGAAGGTGAGCGGCTCGTGGGTGAGGAAGTTGAACCACCAGGCGGGCCGGTAGGACGCGTCCAGGACGGTCTTGAGGGTCAGCGCCGGCGGGATGGTCATGCCGTTGCGGACGTCACGGAGGCGGGCGCCGGCCACGGCGGTGTCCACGGTGACCATGAGGGTGTCGTTGCCGGCCTTGGCGGCCCGCTCGATGAGTTCCAGTGAGCGCTCCCGGTCAGTCCACAGGTAGAGCTGGAACCAGTTGCGGCCGTTGGGTGCGGCAGCGGCCACGTCCTCGATGGAGGCGGTGCCCATGGTGGAAAGGGTGTAGGGGATACCGGCGGCTTCCGCCGCCTGGGAGCCCGCGTACTCGCCTTCGGACTGCATCATCCGGGTAAATCCGGTGGGTGCGATGCCGACCGGCAGCCTCGAGGGCTTGCCCAGGATCTCGGTGCTGAGGTCGATCGCGGAAACGTTGCGGAGGATGCCCGGACGGAACTCGATATCCAGGAACGCCTGGCGTGCGCGGCGGAGGGTGATTTCCCCTTCAGCTGCGCCGTCGGTGTAGTCAAAGGGCGCCTGCGGTGTGCGCCGCTTGGCGATGTCCCGCAGTTCCCAGACGGTGCTGGCCCGCTTCAGCCGGGCTTCCTTGCTGAACTCCGGCTTCTTGAACTGCATCAGGGGAGCGAGGTCAGAGTACTTGGGGATCCGCCGCTTGAGGGCGGCAGGCACGGCGGCGGTGGTGGTGGCAGGGGTGGCTGCGGGCGCGGAGGCTACGGGAACATCCGTGGCATCCGGGGCGGGAGTGGCCTCGGGGTTGTTGGGCTGGATGGTGTGGGTCATGGCGTCCTCCGTTGGGCCGGTGACAGGCCCGCAACCGCGGACCCCTGTGTGGTCTAACCACACTCTAGGGCATGTGGTCCGACCACATCAACTAGGATGTCTGCATGAAGACGCATCAGCTTGTCCTGGCCTGGATAGAGAACCAGCTTTCCGAGGGACGCCTCGCCGTGGGCGGCAGGCTTCCCGCCGAACGCTCACTGGCCGAGCAGTTGAAGGTGTCCAGGACATCCGTCAGGGAGGCTATCCGCATCCTGGAAGCCATGGGTGTGGTGCGGGCCGGCGTCGGCTCGGGCCCGGACGCCGGAACTGTCGTCATTTCAGATCCGACGGCGGCACTCGGCTCTGCCCTGCGGCTGCACGTTGCCACCCAGCACCTTCCCGTGGCGGACATCGTGGAAACCCGGGTGTTGTTGGAGTCGTGGGCGGTGGCGCACGCCCGGCGCGATTCACCGGAACTGCAAGCGGCCGCCCGACTCCTCGCCGAGATGGACGCTGAAACTGTTGGCGTGGACGAATTCCTGGCCTTGGATGTCCGCTTCCACCTTGCCCTGGCCGATGCTGCCGGAAACGCCGTGGTCAGTGCCATGATGGGTTCCTTGCGGGAATCCATTACCGGCTACGCGTCAAGGCTCACCGGAAATCTCCCGGACTGGAATGCCACGGCCGCACGGTTGAGGTGCGAGCACCGTGACATCCTGGCCGCCGTGCAGAATGACGACGGCGAGCGGGCGGCACAGTTGGTGGCGGCACACATCGAGGGCTACTACAAAGAGGCGGGGCTGGCTTCCGGAGGTACGGTGCCAATCCGCCCCTAGCCGCCGAGTTTTCGGGCAGGGGGTTAGCCGTGCACCGTTGAGCGCGGGGCTTTGGCGGGGCCGCTGCTGGACCTGACCTGGAGGCGCGGCTGGTACCGGCTGCCGGGCGTGTCGCTCTCCTCGTTGCGGATAAGGGCCCGCAGTTGATGCCACGCCTGCTCGCCGAGTTCGGTGATGGGAACCGCGGCCGTGGTCAGCGCCGGCGTCGTGTATTTGGCAAAGGGGATGTCGTCGAAGCCGGTGACGGAAATGTCACCAGGAACATCGAGGCCGCGTTCGTGAAGCCCGCTCATGAGCCCCATGGCCACGAGGTCATTGAAGGCCAGGATCCCGGTGGCACCGCTTTCCAGTACCGCGTCCACGGCCTCGTGTCCGGTATCGAAGTCCGAGCCGCCCTCAAGCATGATGACCTCGACCTGCGGGTGGGCGGCCTTGAACGTCTCCAGGCCCTGGAGCCGGAGGTTGTTTGAAGCGCTGCGCGGAGGCCCGGAAAGAAAGGCCAGGCGGGTATGGCCAAGTTCCACCAGGTGTTCTGCGATGTCCTGAACGCCCTGCCCATAGTCCACCACCAGGCTGGGAACATCCGCGGCGGCCGTGGTCCGGTTGATCAGCACAAGGGGCCGCAGGGAGGGGGCAATCTCTTCCAGTTCCGCGTCGGTCATGCGGGGAGCGCACAGGACCAGGCCGTCGCACCGGCGCCGGGCTTCGCCGGCAAGGATGGACTCCTCACTGGAGACTTCAAAGGAGTCCGCGATGAGCACCCGGTAGCCGTCCTGGGCCGCAGCCCGGCTCAAGCCCCGCAGGATGGCCTGGAAAGTGGGGTTTGCCAGGTCAGGGACAACGATGCCGATGGTGTCCGTCTTGCCGAGGGCAAGGCTGCGCCCCACCGGATTTGGCTGGTATTTCAGCTCAGCCGCGGCCGCCCGGACCCGCGCGGCAATCTCCGGATCCACCGTGAAGTTGCCGTTCATGACGCGGGACACCGTAGCGTGCGAAACCCCAGCCTTCACGGCAACATCCGCTATCCCGATCCTGCCGGTCGCCGATCTCCTGACCATCCTGGTCCCTTCCTTGGCGCTGCGGGCACCGGGCCCGGCGCATGCTCCTGCCTTGGACATTGCTGCTGCGGTGGCAGTTCCTTTGCCGCTTTGCCCGAGGGCATGTTGGTTCACAGCATATACCGGTACGGGAAAGCGATTTCTATTGTTTTCCAGTGTTTTCCCGCAAGATTCCGGGTCCGCAGGCAGTCACGGTCGGGGCTACTACTAGAAAGCGCTTTCTCCCAAGGCTGATAATGGTTGACGGGAGGCTTCTTGGGTTGGTACAAATCTAATAGCAAACCGAGAAAACGCTTTCTTGGGAAGGGCGCTGCAGAGCGCCCACCGTGAACTTCAGTGGCCGCCGGTGCGGCCGGGTATCAGCTTTCGAAAGGGACCCCTCATGGTCAACACAGCCGAGTCCAGTACTGACGCAGCGGCTGCAGCAGCCGCAGGCACCGCCGAAGGTGCAGCAGGCCGCAGCGGCAAAGCGCGGATCACACTGATCGGCACCGGCGGACGGTCCGAGATGTACATCCGTGCCATCTACGGCAACTACGCCGGCACCGCTGAACTGGTGGCCTTTTCAGACGTCAACCCCGGCCGCGTGGAGTTCTACCAGCAGCTCATCCAGGAACTGGGCGCACCGGGACCGGTTGCATCCTTCGATCCGGCCCAACTCACTGCTTTCATCCAGGCCAACAACATCGACCGCGTCATCGTCACCACTCCGGACTACACCCACGCCGACTACATCGTGGAGGGACTCCGTGCCGGGGCGGACGTCGTCGTCGAAAAGCCCCTCACTATCGACGCTGAAGGCTGCCGCCGCATCACCCAGGCCGTGCAGGAGACCGGCCGGAACGTAGTGGTCACCTTCAACTACCGCTACTCACCGCGGAACAGCGCACTGAAGGAAATCATCCAGAGCGGCGTGATCGGCAAGGTCACCTCCATCGACTTCAGCTGGGTCCTGGACACCGTGCACGGTGCAGACTACTTCCGCCGCTGGCACCGGGAAAAGAAGAACTCAGGCGGCCTGCTCATCCACAAGGCCTCCCACCACTTCGACCTGGTCAACTGGTGGATCGACGACGTCCCGGAGCGAGTCTTCGCCTCCGGCGGGCTGAAGTTCTACGGCGATAAGAACGCAGCAGAGCGTGGCCTGGGCCCGCGTCCTGAGCGCGGCACGCCCGACGCCGAAGCCCCCGCCCGTGAGAAGGATCCGTTCGCGCTTGACCTGAGGGAGGACGAGCGGCTCAAGGCCCTCTTCCTGGACAACGAGCACTACGACGGCTACCGCCGTGACCAGGATGTCTTCACCGGCGGCATCACCATCGAGGACAACCTCGCGCTGGTGGTGGAGTACCAGGGCGGCCCGCGCCTGAGCTACTCGCTGAACGCGCACAGCCCCTGGGAGGGCTACCGCGTGGCGGTCAACGGCACCGAAGGCCGTGCCGAGCTGGAGGTGGTGGAACGCGCCGCCGTCCTGCACAGCACGGACAAGAAGACCGTGGTGGACCCGAGCGCCACGCCCGTGGAGGAAGAGGACGCGGTGCGCCGCAACGGCGAACGCCTGGTGGTCCAGCGCCACTGGGAGGCAGCCTACGAGGTGCCGATCATCAACGGGGAAGGCGGCCACGGCGGCGGTGACGAACTCCTGCTCTCTGACCTGTTCAACGGTCCGGGCGACGATCCCCTTGGGCGCCCGTCGGGCTACCTGGACGGGCTGCGGTCCGTCTCGGTCGGCATCGCCGGCAACCGTTCGCTGGAGTCGTCGCTGCCGGTCCGGATCGAGGACCTGGACCTCGGCGCCGACCTTCGCCGGAGCAACTGATTCCTGCACCGGAACATCTACCAAAGGAACAAGCATGAGCAGGATCTTCGTGACCGGCGGCTCCGGCCGGCTGGGCCGCAGTGTTGTGGCGGGGCTCGCCGAAAAGGGCCACCACGTTATCTCGGTGGACCGGGACGCCGTTCCGGCGGACCAGCTGCCCGCGGGCGTCGTCCAGGAAACCGCGGACCTCCTGGCCCCGGGTGAGGCGCTGCGCCTCCTCCGTGACACAACGCCCGACGCCGTCATCCACCTCGCCGCGATTGCCGTACCTTTCAGCGCGCCAGAGGACGTCATTTTCGCCACAAACACGCGCCTCGCCTTCGCTGTCATCAGCGCCGCCACGGAAGTGGGCGTGCAGAAGATTGTCACCGCCAGCAGTCCCACGGTGCTGGGGTACGGATCGCCCGCAGGCTGGCTGCCGCCGTCGTTCCCGCTGGACGAGCGGACCCCGCCGAAGCCGTGGAACGCCTACGCACTCTCAAAACTCATCGCCGAGCAGACCGTGCAGGCCTTCGCCAACGCCCAAGGTGAGAAGATCCGGTACGCGGCCTTCCGCCCCTGCTACGTCATTTCCCCGGAAGAGTGGGAAGGCGCGCCCACCCAGCAAGGGCACACCCTCGCCGAGCGGCTCGCTGATCCCGCGCTGTCCGCCCCTGCCCTCTTCAACTACGTCGATGCGCGGGACGTGGCGGATTTCCTGGACCTGCTGCTGGAAAAGATGCCCGCCATTCCCAACGGGGAAACCTTTTTCGTCGGAGCCGCAGACGCCCTGGCCACCGCACCCCTGGCTGAACTGATGCCGAAATTCCTGCCGGGGAGCGAAGCCCTCAGCGCAGGACTCACCGGAACCAGCCCTGCCTTCTCCATAGCCAAAGCCCAGGAACTCCTGGGCTGGCATCCCACGCGCAGCTGGCGCACCGAACTCAAGTCCCACACCACCCTCAATGAAGAGAACTCCGCGCTGGTCACTGCCGGCAGCGGAGCCAAGGAGACACCATGAAATTCGACGGCGTACTGTTCTTTCCCGTCACCCCGTTCACGGCCGAAGGTGCCGTTGACGTGGACCTGCTCAAGGAACACATCAGCTCGCGGCTGCCATTCGGGCCCGGCGGCGTCTTCCCCGCCTGCGGGACCGGTGAGTTCCACGCCCTCAGCATCGAGGAGGTGCGCACCGTGGTGACGGCCGCCGTCGAGGTCGTTGCCGGAAAGGTCCCGGTAGTTGCCGGCGCGGGCGGGCCGCTGGGCCACGCGATTGCAGCCGCCCGCGCCGCGGAAGAGGCGGGGGCAGACGCCCTCCTGGTCCTCCCGCCATACCTGGTCACCGGCCCCACCGACGGACTCGTTGCCTACATCGAGGCCGTGGCCAATGCCAGCAGCCTGCCGGTGATTGTCTACCACCGCGGCAACGCCAAATTCACGGCTGCCTCGATGGCGCGGCTGGCTGCCAATCCCAAGGTCGTCGGCTTCAAGGACGGCCTGGGCGATGTGGGCCTGGCCCAGGAAATCGTGTCCGCCGTCAAGGCCACCGGACGCAAGGACTTCGCCTTCTTCAACGGACTGCTGACCGCGGAGCTGACCCAGGGGGCCTACCGCGGCCTGGGCATCCCGCTCTACTCCTCGGCCGCCTTCGCGATGGCTCCGGAGATTGCCAAGGCCTACTACGACGCCTACGAAGCCGGCGATGAGGACCGCCGCAACGCCCTGCTCGAAGGCTTCTACGCACCGCTGGTCCGCCTCCGCGACCAGACGCCCGGCTTCGGCGTTTCGCTGATCAAGGCAGGCCTGCGGCTGGGCGGACTTCCCGTTGGCTCCGTGCGCCCGCCGCTGGTTGACCCCACCGAGGAACAGCTTGTGCAGCTGAAGGCCATCCTCGCCAAGGGCTACGAGCTGGCGGGCCGCTGATGAGCCTCCCCGCGGCTGTTGCTGTCCGGACAGTACGGCGGATCACGGGCCTTTCAACCCGGCTCATCACGGTTCCGCTGCGCCGCAGCTGGGGCGCGGAGGCACCGGAAAACCATGTGATCGCTACCGAAATCCAGACGGACGACGGCGGCGCGGGGCACGGTTTCTCCTGGACGCCCACCATTGGTCCGCAGGCCGTCAAGGCCCTGCTCGAATACGACATCGCCCCGTTCGTCACCGGCCTGCCCGCCAACCCCGAGGTGGTTTGGGACGCCCTGTGGAAACGGCTGCATGAGGCCGGCGGCGGTGGACTGACCACCATTGCCATGGCGGGTGTGGACCTGGCGCTGTGGGACCTGCAGGCCTCCCGGGCACACACCTCAGTCACCGGACTCCTGGGCCAGCGGCACGAGTCAGCGGAGGTGTACGGCTCCGGGGTCAACCTGCATTACACCCTCGAAGAGCTCGTGGCGCAGACCGAACGCTGGGTTGCAGCCGGGCACCGGGCCGTGAAAATCAAGGTGGGCAAGCCGGACATTAACGAGGACGCCGAACGCGTGGCCGCAGTCCGTTCCGTCCTGGGCCCTGACCGGAAGTTGATGATCGACGCGAACCAGCGCTGGGACCTGCCCACCACGCTCCGCGCCCTCGATGTACTGGCCGGCTTCGGGCTGGAGTGGCTCGAGGAACCCATCCGAGCCGACGACCTCTGGGCCTACCGGAGGCTGCGCAAACACTCACCGGTACCGATCGCCCTCGGTGAAAACCTGCACACCATCTACCGCTTCCGGGATTTCATTGAGGCGGAAGCTGTGGACATCATCCAACCCAACATCATCCGGGTGGGAGGCATCACCCCGTTCCGGCGCATTGTTGAGCTTGCCCGCACCAACAGCATCAAAGTGATGCCGCACCTGCTGCCCGAGCTCTCCGGCCAGCTCGCCCTGACCCTCGCCGAGCCCACCCTGGTGGAGGACGTGGAAGAGGCATCCTTTGAGCAGCTGGGAATCCTCGCGGGCCCCGCGCCCGTCAGGTTCAGCAACAGCCTTGTCAGCCTCACCGACCAGCCCGGCCTCGGCTTCCACTTCCGGGACGCACCGTAACGAAGAACGTCCGCACGAACGTCCATCCAGAGAACAGGAACCTGACGTGACAACTGCAACCCTTTCCCTGTCCGAGCTCACGGCTGCCGCCACCCAGGCTGCCAAAATCTCTGCAGCTTCATCGGATGCTGACCGCGCGGCCTGGCTCACGGCCGTGGCTGATGCGCTCGACGCGAACGCCGCCGAGCTGGTGGAGATTGCCGATTCCGAGACCAGCCTTGGCGCAACCCGCCTCACCGGCGAAGTGGCCCGCACCACCGGCCAGCTGCGCCTGTTCGCCCGCGTCATCACCGAGGGCTCGTACCTCGAAGCCATCGTCGACCACGCGGACCCGGACTCCGCGCCCCCCAAGCCCGACCTCCGCCGGATCCTGCGACCCATTGGCCCGGTGGCGGTCTTCTCGGCGTCGAACTTCCCGTTCGCCTTCTCTGTGGCAGGCGGCGACACCGCATCAGCTTTGGCCGTGGGCTGCTCCGTGATCGTCAAGGCCCACTCGGGCCACCTCCGCCTTTCCGAGCGGACGGCTGAAATCGTCGCCGAGGCGTTGCGCGCAGCGGGTGCTCCGGAAGGCCTGTTCGCCCTGGTGAGTGGCCGCGAGGTGGGAACCGCGCTGGTCCAGGATCCGGCCATCAAGGCGGTGGGCTTCACCGGCTCCATCCCCGGCGGCCGTGCCCTCTTTGACCTTGCCACATCCCGTCCGGACCCCATCCCGTTCTACGGCGAGCTGGGCAGCCTGAACCCGGTGGTGGTCACGAAGGCAGCTTTGGCTGCACGTTCCCCCCAGCTTGCCGAGGGTCTGGCCGGATCCTTCACCTTGGGCGCCGGCCAGTTCTGCACCAAGCCCGGGCTCGTCTTCATCCCGGCTGGAACAGACTTTGCCGCGAAGGTGGCGGCGGCCAGCAAGGACAAGCCGGCCCTGGGCATGCTGACCAGCCGGATTGCGGAGGCCTACCCGGACGGGCTGCACAGCTTCGCGTCCGTGGACGGCGTCAATGTGGTGAGCGGCAGCGTGGACCAGGACGCGGTGGCCAACGGGGCGGCTCCCGTGGTCTTTTCCACTACGGCAGCCAAGGTGCTGGAGCGTCCGGAAAAGCTGCTGGAGGAGTGCTTCGGCCCCACCACCATGCTGATCGAATACGCGGACCGGGAGGAGCTGTCCACAGTCCTGGCCAAGGTGCCGGGCAGCCTCACCGCCACCCTGCACGCGCAGCCGGGTGAGGACATTTCAGCCCTCGTCGACCAGCTTTCCGAACTTGCCGGCCGCGTGCTGTTTGACGGCTGGCCCACGGGGGTTGCGGTGAACTGGGCCCAGCAGCACGGCGGCCCCTACCCGGCCACCACCTCGCTGTTCACGTCGGTGGGCGCGACGGCGGTCCGCCGCTTCCAGCGTCCGGTCGCCTACCAGGACGCTCCGGAATCAGTCCTGCACCCGGCCCTGCACGAAAGCAACCCGCTGGGCATCCCGCGCCGGGTGGACGGGGACATCCAGCTCCCCTAGCGACGCTCTCTCACTTGATGTCGCTTTAACCGAAACGCTCCTTCAGTTGATGTGGCTTTAGCCGAAACGCTCTCTCAGCAGTAGCCGGAACTCCGGCCACAACTGAGAGAGCGTTTCTGGTTTTGCTGCAGGAACTGAGAGAGCGTCCGGGCGTCTCAGAGCTCCAGCGTCAGCGGCCGCTGGAGGCCATTCACCGTGGCGGAGGGCCAGCGTGGATCCACCGTGAGGACCTGCAGGCCGGATTCGGTGAGCTGGACAGTGTCCTCGATCTTCACGCCGGGGCCCGAGGGGTTCCACGTGAAGGCCTGGTTCAGGACCACGGTATCGGTGGCGGCAGCGGTGACGCGGGGATCACGGCCCGCATAGCCCGCGGGGCCGCCTTGGTGGTGCTGTTCCCACTGGTCGGCCCCGAAACCGTGCCGGGCGTAGGCTGCCTGGATCTCCGCGAAGATCCGGTCCAACCGGGCGCCGGGAACCGTGGCGTCGAAGATGTCTGCCTCCACTGCTGCGATGCGTGCCTCGGCGTCGCGCTCCTGGGGAGTGCCGGCGTCGAACCTTATCCAGCGGGTGATGTTGGCAACCATGCCGTCCCGGCGGGCGCACACCACGGCCATGGCGCGGCGGCCCAGGGGCGAGTGGGTGGCCAGCGGGTGCCGGAATCCGCTGCGGCTGCTGCCGTTGCACAGCAGGACAAGCGGCTCCGCCCCGGCCGCAACGACGCCACCTGCGAGCCTGGATACCAGTTCGAACTCCGTGGTTTCCGGGCGGGCGGTGGAGAGGACGTCCGTCATGACGGTGGCGACCTCTGCGGACAGTTGCGAGTAGCGCGCGCTTTCACCCGGGAGCAGGTGCTGGCGGGCGGCGCGCAGCTCAGTGGCAACGGCCGCTTCGGCCAGCGGCGCGGCCGCGTCCCCGGCTGAACGTCCGACGGCGGCCGCGGCCTCATGGAGGTTGCCGTACCACGGGACGGAGTGCAGGGTGACGCCTGCGGGCAGTTCCTCGGCCGCGATGCGGCCAGCCTCATTGTTCAAGGTGATCAGGTGGTCGCCGTCCCGGTCCACCCGGAGGGCAGCGATGGGGTCGCCGGCCAGGCTGATATGGACGCGGCTGCCGTCGAGATACCATGTCAGGGCTGTGTTGGTGGTGAGCAGCAGCGATTCCTGGCCCGTGGCATCGAGGATGTCCAGCACACGCTGGCGTTTAATGGCCCGGTCATGGGCGGATGCCGGGGCCGTCCTGCCCTGGAGCGGGATGGTGTCAGCTGTTGTCTGGCTCATGAAGGTTCCCCTGCTGGTTGATGAGTGCTTCGATGTCGGTGGTGCCCAGGATGCCGTCGGCCACGAAAACGGTGATGCCGCGCTGCACCGGATGCCCCGGTTCGGCGATGACCGGGGTGTCCCAGGCAAGTGATTGGCCCACTCCGGGGTAGCCGTCCACCCGGACGAACCAGGGGTCGGCGGACCCCTCAGAGGCTACGAAGATGAGTGTGGCCCCGCCGCCGTCGAACGTTCCTGCCCAGGCAAGCCATGGCGTCACTGAACCATGTATTTCTGATTCACCGGTGCCGGCAGGAGTCCATACTTGTGCTCCTTCACAGGCGGGCAGCCGCCAGAAAAAACCGCCGTAACCACCTTCGAAGCGGCCGTTCGAGCCCGGGCTGCCCAGGCTCACCGGCCGGTCACCCGCAGGGGACAGGGCGAAGTCAAGGGACAGCCGCCAGGTGGAGGCGCTGACCCCGGCCCAGGTCCAGGTGCGGTCCTCCAGCAGGACGGGGGCGCCGTCCGGCCCATCCCAGGACAGCGTCTCCTGCAGCCGGCCTTCCTGCCTTTCAGTGGCATCAGTCTGCTCCACTGCAGCGTCCCGGATAGTGATCCGGCCGTGGTCCGGGCGCCATACGTACTGGCCCGCTGCCCGGGTATACGTGCGGCCACCCCAGAAGTTGATGCCGTCCACATCCTGGAGGGCCACTCCGGCGCCGAGGTGCCACACATGGTCCAGCGGCTGGTGGTCCGTCACCACGGTGCCGGCGAGGGTCCGGACGGGGTGCAGGTAAGGCCGCGGAGAGGACACTGCCCGGATCCGGCTGCCGTCCTGGTAATCAGCTACAGCTTTGCCGTCCAGGGTGAGCGTTCGGACCGGCGGGAGCTTCCGCGCCCAGGGTACGCCGAGTTCCGCAAAGGTGGCCTGGGCCTTGACGGCGCGCTCGATCAGCGGACCGATGCCGCGCACCACCGGGTGGGCGTCGTCGCCCTCGCCCTCCCACGAGATGTGGCCGGGGCTGATTGGTTGCGGTGCGGGCGCTGTCCGGATGGCTTCCAGCACCGTGGTGAAGGCGCCGGTGTCTGCCAGGGCGCACAGCAGCGGCGCCCCGTTGGAGCGGGCAGCCAGAAGGTTCTCCAGCAGGTCAGTGCGGCCGAATGTCTCGCGGCGCTCGCCGTCGGGGGTGCTGATGACCACTTCGTCCTCGGTGTAGAAGAGCGTGATCTCGCCGCGGGTGCCATGCACCGTCACGAAGGGCCGCTGCTGTTCCTGAGCGCACAGCGTCAGTCCGCACAGCAGCGTGGAACCACCAGCGGTGCGGACGCGGATGATGGAGGTGTCGTCACTTTCGGTGCCGTGTGCCCGGTAGAGGTCCGTCTCCACTGATTCGACGTCGGCCATCGTATGGGCTCCGGCCAGATGGAGGCCCGTGGCTACCGCATGGGCAAGGGCGTTGGTTGCCACGCCGTCCACCACGTCGACACCGTCCAGGCTGCGTTTCCCTGCCCAGCGCGAACGTTTGAAGTAGGCCTTGGTGCGCACCCATTCGCCGGTGGCGCTGAGGCCCAGGACTTCGCCGATGCCGCCGGAGTCCACCAGGCTACGGATGGCAGGCAGGGCATGGGATCCGAGGCTCTGGAAGCCTGCCTGGACCAGCCGGCCTGCAGCGGCGGCCGCGTCCAGCACCTCCTTGAACTGGGCAATTGATGCCACCGGAGGTTTTTCCACATAGACGTCCTTGCCCGCTGACAGGGCCGCAAGGGCCAGGGGAGCATGGGTCTGGATGGGGGTAGCAAGAATGACGACGTCGACTCCTGGCCCGGCAGCCAGCAGCTGGGGCAGATCATTGAACACCGCCACCCAACCCGCCAGCTGCCCCGGCGCCGGCGGGTTGGGGTCGGCCACCGCAACCAGTTCCAGCGTTCCGGCCGCTTCAAGCCGGGCCAGGTTGGCAAGGTGCCGTTCACCGAACCCGTGTACGCCAACCAGCGCGATGCGCGGAATGGCTGTCCTGCCGTCCGGATGAGTTCTGGTTTCCGCTGCGGCGGATTGTTGGATCATCAGTTTCCTTGCGTGCTGGAGGTGGAGTGGAGGTTGAGGGTGGTGGCGAGGAAGGCGAGCGCTTCCTGCTGCATCCGGGCGGTGAACACGTGGCCTCCGGGCCAGAAACTGCCGGTGTAGTTCCCGTGCGGGTGCACCGACTCGAGGACGCGGTGGGCATCGCGCATCCCATCCTCGGGGAAGAGTTCGTCGGCCAACGCGTATTGGACCAGCAGGTTGGCGTCGCGGGCCCCGGCCGTGAGCCCGGGCCAGTCGCCCAGTTTCCACAGTCCCGGTGTCTGCAGGAGCCAGGAGTGCGCGTCCAGGTAGGAGGGCAGAAGCGACTGGAAGGTGGCCATCATGCACGTCACCACATAACTCTTGATACGGGGGCTGAGCACGGCGAGGGCGAGGGACCGGCCACCGCCGCCGGAAAAGCCGATGCAGCCCAGCCTGTCCTGGTCCACGTCCGTCAGCGAGGCAAGGATCTCAAGGGCGGCCAGGTCGTCGTGGGCCACCATGCCGGCAAGGCTGGTGCCCAGCAGTCCGGCGGTCTTGGCGACGGTTTCCTCGTGGATTCCGGCGGCAGCGTTGTACAAGTCTGCATCGGAAGGAACGACGCCGTCCTCCCGCCACTGTGCCTGCCTGGCCTCCAGTGCCGAGGCCGTCCGCCAGGGCGGGACGGACAGGTCAAACCGGCGGCTGCCCCAGGCGAACGTGTCATGGGCCAGGACTGCAAAACCCCGCCGTGCCACGTCCGTGGCAAGGGCGCGGCCGTCGTAGTGGCCGGCCTTGGCGGCGTCCGCCGAGGGGTGCTGCTCCGCGAGCTCAACCAGCCGGTCCGCGCCGCCGAATTTGTTGCCGCCGTGGCAATGCAGCGCGAGGACGCCGGGCAGCGGCCCGGAACTGCCTGCCGGCCGGATCAGCCAGCCGGTAGTCCGGGGGCCGAAGCCCAACTGCCAGCTGAGCTGGGAGGTTGTAACGCCGTCGTGCGTTTCCTCCCAATGCACACTAACGTCAGGACGCAGCGGTATTTCCGGGACGCCAATCGCGTCGGCGAATGCCTGCCCTTCCTGGCTGGCTACCCGGTAGCGCGGATGGTTCTGGACGTAGGCAGGCCAGTCCTCGTAACCCGCAATGGCACTTGGCCTGGCAGATCCGGTTGCATGGCTCACTGGCCTGCCTCCTGTTCGGTGTGTTCTGTAATGATGACCGGCGGGCAGGGTCAGCCAAGGTTGGAGTTGACCTCCTGGATGAAGCCCTTGGCAGCATCCCGGGGGGAGATCTTGCCGAACAGGACATCGGTGTTGAACCTGTTCAGGACTTCCATGGTGGCCGAGGAACCTGCGGGGAAGGGCAAGGGAGGTTCAATGTCCATCTCCGCAATGCGGTCCAGGTACTCCGCTTCCTTCTGCTGCGATTCTTTCAGGAGGGGAGTGATGGCCGCCTTGAGTTCGGTGTTGGCCGGCATGCCGCGGTCGCTCTTGATCTTGGTGGCGGCATCCACGTTGTTCACCAGGTAGTTGATGAACATGGCTGCTTCCTTGGGGTGCGGGGACTTGGATGAGATGGCGTACTCCATGGAGGACCGCAGCCAGGTTCCCGGGGTTTTGCTTTCTCCCGGCAGCTTCATCATGACCAGGGGTGACCCCGAGTAGGAGTTCATCTGGTTGCTCCATGAGATCTTCATGCCCTGCTTGCCTTGGCCCATGAGGGTCATTTCCGGCTGGGCGGAGCCGTCCTCCACCGTCTGGGAAGCGGACGGCGCACCGCCGGTTTCCATCAGCTTCTTGTTCAGTTCAAACCACTTGGTTGCAGTGTCCTCGCTGATGCCGAGCTTCTTGCCGTCGTCCGTGTAGAGGTCCTCGCCGTGCTGGCGTGCCCAGACGGCCAGGAAGGAGTCGTTTGCCATGGGGGTAGTGCCGAACGTTCCCGCCGGTGACTTTTGGGTGATCTCCGCGGCGACCTCCGCGTAGTCGTCCCAGGTCCACGTCTCGTCGTCCGGCAGTTCCACGCCCGCGGCTTCAAAGACTTTGGGGTCGATCACCATGGACATGGCATTGACGCCTGCGGTGATGGTGTACTGCTTGTCCTCGATTTTGCCCAGGTCCACAGTGCCCTCGGCGAACTTGGACGTATCAATCTGGTCCTTGACCTCGTCCAGGTCCAGCAGCACCCCGCGGCTGGCGTACTCGCTGGGGTACGCGCCGCTCATGGCGAAGACGTCAGGCGTGGTGCCGCCGGCAATCTGCGTGGCCATCTTGTCCCAGTAGGAGCTGAACTCAGTGTTTTCGCCTTGCACCTTGATGGTGGGGTTCGCGGCCTCGAAGTCCTTGATGACGTCGAGGGTGGTCTTGGCACGGGAGTCGTTACCCCACCAGGCGAAGCGGATGGTGACAGGATCTTCAACGGTCCCCACCTTCCCGGCTTCCGGATTACTCCCGCAGCCGGTGAGAACCAGGGCAAGTGCTGTTGTTGCCGCGGCAGTTCCGAGTACTGATTTCCTGAGACGTAACCGCATTGTCCAGCCCCTTAAATCCTGTGATGTATTCGTAGTGATGGGTCCAACAGAAAACGCTTTCTCAAAAACTAACAAAGGGCTATACAGGAGTCAAGAAAGCGTTTACTTTGGTACGGAGCCGCTTTTTCAAACCCCCGCCGGCTGGTACCCAGTTGGTCTTCCGGCTGGAGGCATGGGCCGCGCGGGGCGGACCTATCGCCCAGGCGATACCAGGAACGTGGAGGCCACGATGACCAAAGGAGACCACATGGCCGCTAAACATTTACCCAGGGCACTGCGCCCGGCAGTCACGCCGGCAGCAGCGGGCCCCATCGCAGGGACGGGACGGCAACCGTGAGCGCCATCAGCGAACTTAGCTCGATAACCCGGCGGAAGGGTAAGGCAACCGCCGAGGAGAAGAAGGCCAACGGCCGCGACAACAAGGCGGCATATATCTTCCTGCTGCCGTGGCTGGTGGGCCTGGTGGCCATCACCATTGGCCCGATGCTGATGTCCCTCTACCTGTCCTTCACCGACTACAACCTGCTCCAGCCTCCGGAATGGACCGGCTTGGACAACTTCACCCGGATGCTCACTGACGCCCGGCTGCACAACTCGCTTGGAGTGACCTTCACGTATGTCTTCATCGGCGTGCCGCTCCAGCTTGCCGTGGCGCTCCTCATTGCGCTGGTGCTGGATAAGGGGCTGCGCGGCCTGCCGTTCTACCGCTCGGTGTTCTACCTGCCCTCCCTCCTGGGCGGCTCGGTGGCAGTCGCCATCCTCTGGAAGCAGATTTTCGGCACCACCGGCCTGGTGAACCAGGTCCTGGCGATGTTCGGCATCCAGGGCCCCGGCTGGATCTCTGATCCCAGCACTGCGCTGGGTTCCATCATCCTGCTGCACGTCTGGACCTTTGGTGCCCCAATGATCATCTTCCTGGCAGGGCTCCGGCAGATCCCGCACATGTATTACGAGGCCGCGAAGGTGGACGGCGCCAACACGCTCCAGCAGTTCTGGCGGATCACGATGCCGATGCTGAGCCCCATCATCTTCTTTAACCTGGTGCTGCAGATCATCGGATCCTTCCAGTCGTTCACGCAGGCGTTCATCGTCTCCGGCGGCAACGGCGGCCCCTCCGACTCCACCATGTTCTTCACGCTGTACCTCTACCAGAAGGGCTTCGGCCAGTTCGATATGGGATACGCGTCCGCCATGGCCTGGTTCCTGCTGGTCATCATCGGCGTCTTCACCGCCATCAACTTCATCGCTTCTAAGTATTGGGTTTTCTATGACGACTAAGCTGGAGACGCTGCCCACCCCGGACAAGAAGTCCGGGGGAAACGGCAAGCCTACGAACCACCGCAAACCCCGCGTCCGGGAGTCCCGCGGAACCCTGGCCTTCAGCCGGGCACAGCGCGGGAAGTCCCTGATAAAGCACGGCATCCTGATCCTTGCCGGCGGGCTCATGATCTACCCCCTGCTCTGGATGGTTGTTTCATCACTGCGCCCCAATGAACTGATCTTCCGCGAGCCCGGGCTGTGGCTCAACAGCCTGGAGATGAGCAACTACACCTCGGGCTGGTCCGCCCTGACCCATCCCTTCGGGCACTACATGATCAACTCGGCCATCGTGGTTATCGGATCGATCCTGGGCAACCTCATTTCCTGCTCCATGGCCGCCTACGCCTTCGCCCGGCTGCAGTTCACGGGGAAGAAGCTGTTCTTCGGCATCATGCTGTTGACCATCATGCTGCCGTTCCACGTGGTCATCGTCCCGCAGTACATCCTGTTCTCACAGATCGGCTGGGTGAACACGTTCTGGCCGCTGCTGGTTCCCAAGCTGCTGGCCACGGACGCATTCTTTGTCTTCCTGATGGTCCAGTTCATCCGCGGTATCCCGCGCGAACTTGATGAGGCTGCCCGGATTGACGGGGCAGGGCATCCGCGGATCTTCCTGCGGGTCATCCTGCCGCTGATGGTGCCCGCCCTGGCCACCACCACCATCTTCACGTTCATTTGGACCTGGAACGACTTCTTCGGCGCCCTGATCTACCTGACGGACCCGGATATGTTCACGGTGCCTGTGGCGCTGCGGGCGTTCGTTGATTCACAGTCGGCCACGAGCTGGGGATCGCTGTTCGCGATGTCCATCGTGTCGCTCCTGCCGGTCTTCCTGGTCTTCCTGTTCGGCCAGCGGTTCCTTATCAAGGGCATCGCCACGACCGGCATCAAGTAGGGGCGGCTTCTGGCGGGCAGCAGTTCGAGATGCCGCCAGCTTGCGATGCAGCGGGGCGGCCTGCCTTACAGCGGGCTGCCCCGACGCCCCCGCAAGTCAAGAAACTCTTGGTCACGTCTTGTACTACAAGTTGCCAACTTATAGCATTAGCCTCAGAAAGCGTTTTCACGCTTTTCCCTCCATAGACAACCGCATCATTCCCCAGCATCGAGATCAAAGAAGATCGGAGTTACCAGTGCAGCTATTTCCCCGCCCTGCGTCTGCTGCCAGGCAACCGGCAGAGCCGAGTCCCCGCCGCGCGGCACCCCGCATACGCAAGACCGGCGTTGTTGCAGCCGCAGCCGCCGTCGTCCTGGCCCTTAGTGCCTGCGGCGGAGGTTCAGCCCCGCAAAGCGCCGACGGCACAGTGGAACTGCGCTTTTCCTGGTGGGGCGGCGACAAGCGCGCACAGCTGACCCAGGAAGCCATCAAGCAGTTCGAGGCTGAGAACCCGAACATCAAGATCAAGCCTGAATTCGGCGACTGGAGCGGTTATTGGGACAAGCTCGCTACCCAAGTGGCCGCCAACGATGCCCCCGACATTATCCAGATGGATGAAAAGTACATCACTGAGTACTCCAGCCGCGGCGCCCTGCTCGATCTGTCCAAATATGAGATCGATACGTCCAAGCTCGACGAAGCTGCGCTCAACGCAGGCAAGGGCGAGGACGGCCTGACCGGCATTCCGGCAGGCATTAATGCAGCCACCATCCTGGCCAACCCGGCAGTCTTCGAAGCCGCCGGCGTTCCGATGCCGGACGATTCCACCTGGACCTGGGAAGATTTCGGGCGCATTGCAGCTGAAATCACGGAGAAGTCACCCAAGGGCACCTACGGTGCCGCCGCGTACGGAACGGACGAAGCTTCGCTGGGCGTCTGGCTGCGCCAGAACGGCAAGTCGCTCTACACTTCAGACGGAAAGCTGGGCTTCGAACCGGGCGACATCGCCGAGTGGTGGGCGTTCCTGAAGGAGCTCAGTGCCAAGAAGGCCGTGCCTTCTGCATCCGAGGTAGTTGAAGCTGAGGCTGCCCCGCTGGACCAGAGCGGGCTGGCCACCGGCAAGAACGCCATGGCGTTTTGGTGGTCCAACCAGGCACCTGCCCTGGAAAAGGCTTCGGGCAGCGACCTGAAGATCCTGCGGTTCCCCACGAAGACAGGGTCTGCAGATGATGCCGGGCTTTGGTACAAGGCCTCACAGTTCTGGTCGGCCTCTTCACGGACCAAGCACCCTGAGGAGACCGCGAAGTTCATCAACTTCCTCACCAACAACGTCAAAGCCGGCGAAACCCTCCTGGCTGACCGCGGCGTCTACCCGAACTCCGAAGTGCGGGCCGCCATCGAACCCAAGCTGACCCCGGCCGACGTCAAAGTGGTCAAGTTCATCGACCAGATCAAGGACGAACTTGGCGAGGCCCCTGCCCCGCCGCCGAAGGGCGCCGGTGCCATCCAGGAAATCATCAAGCGCTACACCTCCGAGGTTCTCTTTGAGCGGCTGTCCACGGAGGAAGCGGGCAAGAAGGCTCACGCCGAAATGTCCGCCGCTATCAGCAGTTAGTCTTCACGCCGCCAACACGGCTCGGAAATGGCGTAGGCGCCGCCTCCGCCCAATAAAGTCCGGCGGCGGGTGGCAGCTCCGTCCCGGCAGGAACCATAAGTTCCTGCCGGGGCGGAGCTGTTTAAGCGGTGGTGGCGCGACGCGGGCCCTCCAAAAGCCCGCGCCTAACTTTCGGCGATCACCGCAACGCTTCCTGCGGGAAGCGAACCGGAGAACTGCTCGCCTGTCAGCAGGTCCGTACCAAGCACTTCAACGGAAGCGTCAGACCTGGTGTGGTTGATGGCGAACAGGAAACTGCTGCCGTCGGCTGAACGCCGCCGGGTCAGTTCCACGCCGTGGTCAGCGACAGCAATGGGGGCAACCCCCGACTCGGCCAGGAGCCGGTCCACGATCGACTCGATGCCGTCACGGTCGGGGAAAGTTGCCAGGTACCAAGCGGCCCCGGAACCCACAACATGACGGGTCAAGGAGGGCACACCCTCCAGGGGATACTCGGTGAAGGCCTGGACTGCCTCCGCCCCTTCAAGATGGACATGCTCGCTCCAGATCGAGGACACAGTGCCGTCACTCAGCTTGAGCTGCGACCCGGCCAGCAGCGGGTGGAACTCCTCCACCCGCACGCCCAGGAGTTCGCGGAACGCCCCCGGGTACCCGCCCAGCCGCACGTGGTCCTTTTCGTCGACAATCCCGCTGAAGTAGCTGACCAAAACGGTCGCGCCTGCGGAGGCAGCAGCCGCAATGCTGGCCGCTGCCTTGTCGGTCACCGAGTACAACGTACAAACCAGGACCAGGTGGTAGCCCTCCAGCGAAGCTGACGGGTGGACTATGTCCACGGCAACTCCCCGCAGGAACAGGGACCGGTGGAAGGCCCGCAGCAGGTCCAGGTACCTCACGTCGATGCTCGGCTTGGAGTCGATTTCGCTGGCCCACCACGCCTCGTAGTCGAACACGATGGCAACGCGGGATTCCACCCGCGAACCCCGAACTGGTTCCAACAGCTTCAGGGCAGCACCGAGGTCCACCACTTCGCGCCACACGCGGGTTTCACGTCCGCCGTGCGGCACCATGGCCGAGTGGAACTTCTCGGATCCCGCAAAGCTCTGCCGCCACTGGAAGAACATCACTGCATCAGCGCCGCGCGCCACGTGCGCCAGCGAGTTGCGCATCATTTCCCCGGGCATCTTGGGCTGGTTGCGTGGCTGCCAGTTAACGGCCGACGTCGAATGTTCCATCAGGATCCACGGGTCACCGCCGGCGATCCCACGGGTCAGGTCCGCGCTGAAGGCGAGTTCGATGTGCCGTTCGGGATCCGCCGCCACGAGGTAGTGATCATTGGCGATGACATCCAGGTCCCCGGCCCAGCTGAAGTAGTCCATGGATTTGGTGGCGCTTGAGGCCATCAGGTTGGTAGTGCAGGGTACGCCGGGGGTGACTTCGCGCAGGACCGCGGCCAGTTCGCGGTAGTAGTCCATCAGTGCCCAGGAATTGAACCGCTGGAAGTCCAGTTGCTGCCCTGGATTCAATGTTGACGGCGCGACGCCCGGCGGGAGGATCTCGTCGAAGGAGCCGTAGTTCTGGGACCAGAACGCCGTCCCCCAGGCCGCGTTAAGCGCCTCAATGCTTCCGTACCGCCTTCCCAGCCAGGCGCGGAATGCAGCCGCGTCCTCCTCGCCGTAGAACTCGGAGACGTGGCAGCCCAGCTCGTTGTCCACGTGCCACAGCGCCAGCGCGGGGTGGTTCTTGTACCGTTCCGCAAGGACCCGTGTAATGCCGGCGGCGTAGCGCCGGTAAACGGCTGACGACGGCGTGTAGTGCCGCCGCGACCCCGGTCCCAGCACGGTTCCGTCAGCAGTGACGGGCAGGATCTCGGGATGCTTGCGTACCAGCCAGGCCGGGGGAGCGGCGGTGGCGGTGGCCAGCGCAACCTTGACTCCAATGCCGTGGAGGTTGTCCATGACCTCGTCCAGCCAGCCGAAGTCGTAGTGTCCTTCGGCAGGTTCCAGCAGTGCCCAGGAAAAGATGCCGACGCTCAGGAAGTTTACGCCCGCCTCCTGCATCAGCTCCAGGTCTTCCAGCCTCACGCTCACGGGCCACTGCTCAGGGTTGTAGTCGCCGCCGAAGGCGATGCCCTCGACGTTGTTCCATACGCTGGCTGGTCTTGGGTTTGCCTGCTGTGTCATGGGGCTCCTTTGTCTGCCGGGAGGATGGAAGCGGGATGAAAACCTGCTGATTGGAAAACGCTTGCCCATTTTCCGGAATGGGGATATTGTATCGTTTCAGAAGCCGTGTAAGCCAGCTCACTACCCGTGTTGTAGATGAGATCAGGGATTGCACACACTGAGCAAGGAGGCTCCCGTGATCAACAGAAGGCATTTCCTCACCACCGTCGCCGTCGGCACCGCATCAGCCGCAGCGCTGGCGGCGTGCGGCACCGGGTCCAGCTCGTCTGGAGAGACCGGTTCCGCTGACAACCCCGTCACCATCAACTACACCTGGTGGGGCAACGACGACCGCGCCGAGCGCACCCGCAAGGCCATCGCGCTGTTCGAGTCCAAGAACCCGGATATCAAGGTCAACGGCAACTTCACAGATTTCCCCAGCTACTGGCAGAAGCGAGCCACCGAGGCTGCCGGCGGGGGCCTGCCGGACGTCATGCAGTGGGACCTCTCCTACCTGCGCGACTACGGCCAGCGCAACCAGCTCCTGGACCTGGGCACCGTGAACATCAACACCGATGCTTTCGAAAAGTCGCTCCTGCCGTCGGGCCAAATCCGGGGTAAGACCTACGGCATCCCCACCAGCACCAACGCCTTTGCCGTTTACTACGACCCCGCCAAGCTCGCCTCCCTCGGCATCGCAGAGCCGGATGGCACCTGGACCTACAAGGAATTCAACCAGTTCCTCACCGAGGTGGGCAGCAAGAGCAACGGTGCACTCTTCGGCTCCACGGACTACACCGGCGTCTGGTGGATGTTCAACATCTGGCTGCGCCAAAACAACATCCAGGCCTTCACCGAGGACGGCAAGCTCGGCTTCACCAAGGATGACCTGAAGAAGTGGTGGAACCTCACCGCAGACCTCCGGGGCACGCCTGCCATCATCTCCGAAGAGCGCGTGACCCAGCTCAAGCCCAAGTCGCCACTGGGCTCCAATGTGACCGTCTCCGAGGTTACCTGGGACAACTTCATGGCCGGATACCTCGGCGACAGCGGGGCCAAGGAACTCAAGCTGGTTCCGGTTCCCTCCGACGACCCGGACAACCTGGGCTTGTTCCTGAAGCCGTCCATGCTGATGGTGGCCAGTGCGAAGACCAAGTTCAAGGATGCTGCCGCCCGGTTCATCGACTTCATGGTCAACGACCCCGAGGTGGGCCAGATCTTCAAGACCTCCCGCGGTGTCCCGGCTTCCAAGACACAACGTGACGGCACCACCTTCGAAGGCACCGACAAGCTGGTTGTGGATTACGAGAAGTCCATCGAGCAGTACCTGAAGGACGCTCCTGAGCCGCCCATCGTGGGCTTCGGCACCCTGGAAGCATCGTTTGGCCGGATCGCCTCGGAATTGAACTACGGGAAGGTGGACGTCAACGGTGCCACCGATGCCTGGTTCAAGGAAGCCGAAGACCTCATCAAGCAGAACGGCTGAGCAGGCACATTGCCTGAGCAAGTCGTTCACAACTGACGGAATGAACTCGTGACTCAAAGCCCAACACTGAGCAGGCGTTCGTCGCAGACCGCCTCCCCGCTGCCGCGCAAGTCGCGGCGGCGGGGGGCGGATGCCCGCGCCGGTTATACCTTCCTGTTGCCCTGGCTGCTGGGATTCATCGCCCTCACCGTTGGGCCGATGGTCTCCTCGCTGTACCTCTCCTTCACCAACTACAACCTGTTCGAGCCGCCTAAATGGATCGGCCTCGACAACTACACCAGCCTCTTCCAGGATGAAAGGTTCCTGCAGTCGGTAGGTGTGACAGTGAGCTACGTTGTGTTCGGTACCCCGCTAAAGCTCGCTGCCGCACTGGCGGTGGCCATGCTGCTGAACAGCAAGCGCCGCGGCCAGGGTTTCTACCGCTCGGCGTTTTACGCCCCCTCCCTGATCGGCGCCTCCGTGTCCATCGCGATCGTCTGGAAGGCCATGTTCGGCGATTCCGGACCGGTGGACCAGGGCCTGTCCTTCTTCGGGATCAATCTCGGCGGCTGGGTGGGCAACCCCACCATGACCATGCCGATGTTCATCCTCTTGACCGTGTGGCAGTTCGGCGCCCCGATGGTGATCTTCCTGGCCGGCCTCAAGCAGATCCCGAACGACCTCTACGAGGCGGCATCCATGGACGGCGCCGGACCGGTCCGGAAGTTCTTCAACATCACCTGGCCCATGCTCTCCCCGGTGATCTTCTTCAACCTGCTGATGGAAACCATCCACGCGTTCCAGATCTTCGCCTCGGCGTACATCATCTCCAACGGTGACGGCGGCCCGGCCGGCTCCACCCTCTTCTACACCCTCTACCTCTACCTGCGGGGCTTCAGTGACTTCCGGATGGGTTACGCCTCGGCCATGGCATGGCTGCTCGTAATCGTCGTCGGCATCATTACCCTGATCTTCTTCCGCACGTCCAAGTCCTGGGTCCACTACAGCGGTGATGCGAAATGACAACCACGGCAACCCCTACACAGTCCGCCCCGGACGCACAGGTGCCGCACTACAACCCCAAGTCCGAATCGGCAGGGGCCAAACGGGCAAAGAGCACCATCTTCCACGTGGTGGCACTGGCGCTCACGGCAATAGTCCTGTACCCGGGCCTGTGGATGATCGCCTCGGCATTCAAGCCCAACTCGGAGATCGGTGGGTCCAACACCTCGCTGTGGTCGAGCAATTTCAGCTTCGACAACTTCGTCACCGCCATGGAAGGAATCGGCGGGGTATCCACCCTGCAGTTCTTCACCAACTCGCTGGTCCTGGCTGTCGGCGCGGTGGTGGGCACCGTCCTCTAAGCGTCCGTCTCTGCGTACGCGTTCGCCAGGATCAACTTCCCCGGCCGCGGAGTGTTCTTCGGCATGATGATCGCCACCCTGCTCCTGCCGTTCCACGTGGTGATCATTCCGCAGTACATCGTCTTCCAGCAGTTGGGCCTGGTGGACACCTACATCCCGCTGCTGATCGGCAAGTTCCTGGCCGCGGATGCGTTCTTCGTGTTCCTCATGGTCCAGTTCATGCGCGGCCTGCCCGCAGAACTCGATGAAGCGGCGCGGATCGACGGCGCCGGGCATGCCCGGATCTTCGGGTCCATCATGTTGCCGCTGATGAAGCCGGCCCTGATCTCGACGTCGATCTTCTCCTTCATCTGGAGCTGGAACGACTTCCTGGGCCCGCTGCTGTACCTGAACACCCCGGACAAGTACCCCCTGCCGCTGGCGCTGCGCCTCTTCGTGGACCAGACCCAGTCCTCGGACTACGGCGCCATGATCGCCATGTCCGTGCTGGCCCTGCTGCCCGTGCTGATCTTCTTCCTGGTCTTCCAGCGGTACATTGTTGAAGGCGTCTCCACCCAGGGCCTCAAGGGCTGACGGAAAACGAGACAGAAAATGAGCGTCATGGACAGCACCACCCCCGCCTCCAACCACCACGAACCCGTCCCGGTGAACCGCTTCGCGCTGTTCTCCGAGACCCTCCTGGCCGGTGTGCTGGTGCTGGTGCTGTCCCTTCCGCTGGTGACCATCCCCGCCGCGTATGCGGCGGGGATCACCCATCTGGAACGGCACCTGTCCGGGCGGGACGATTCAGTCCGCGGCCTGTGGAACATTTTCAGGACTTCCCTGCGCGGCAGCTGGAAGATTGGAATCACGACGGCGGCCGCCGCCGTCGTGATTGTCCTTAACCTGATGCTCGCCTGGGTGGGCCAGTTGCCGGGCAGGGAAGTGGTGTTGCCCGCCACCGTGATCCTTGCAGCCGCGGCGGCCATCCTGCTGCTGCGCACCGCGGCCGCCTGGTCAGATTTCACGGGTTCCGCGGCAGACGGCAGGGAAACCTGGCGTTCCGCCCTCGCGACAGGGCAGGCGCTGTCAGTAAAGGACTGGACCGGTTCCCTCCTGCTGGCTTCCGCGCTCTTCGCGGCAGTGGTGTTCGTCTGGATGCTCGTGGCACTCTTCGTGGTGGTGCCCGGCACGCTGATCCTCGCCGCCGCGGCGGTCAAGCTGCGCTCCTCCCGCTGAACATTTTTCCTGGTCCTGCCCGCCACTATTGAGTTGAGTCCGCCGTGTCTTCCGACCGCCAGCGTTCCGAACAGTCCGTCCATACTCCGCAGAACCAGCCGCGTTGGTACCAGCCGCTGACGCAGCGGAATTACCGGCTCTTCCTTGCCCTGGTGTTTACCGGGGGTGTGGGCGTGTGGATGCAGCGGCTCGCCCAGGACTGGCTGGTGCTGGAGTTGACCGGCAGTCCGGCCGCCGTGGGGGTGGCCGTTGCCCTTCAGTTCCTTCCCATGCTGATTGTGGGCCCGCTGAGCGGCCTGCTGGTGGACATGTTTCCCAAGCGGCGCATCATGCTGGCCTGCCAGGCCGTCATCGCCATCCTGGCCCTGGGCCTGGCGGCATGGGCGGCGAGCGGGACCATCACCGTCTGGGCCGTTTACGCCAGTTGCGCTGCGCTCGGCGTGACGTCGGCCATCAACCAGCCTGCAAGCCAGGTATTCGTTAACGAGGTGGTAGGCGACGCCGCCCTGCGGCCCGCCATTGGCCTCAACAACGCCGTCGGCCAGCTGGGCGCCATGGCGGGGCCGGCACTGGGAGGAGTAGTCATTGCCCAGGCAGGATCAGCCGCGGCATTCGCGGCAAACTCGCTGCTGTGCGTGCTGGTCCTCGGCCTGATTGCGGCCATCCGTCCCGCCGAGCTGCATCCAAGCACCCCGGCGGTTCGCGGGCGGGGCCAGTTGCTGGCCGGTTTCCGATACGTCCGGGAACGTCCCCCGCTGCTGCTGGTCATTGCCCTGGCGGGGCTCCTGGGTATGTTCGGGATGAACGGACCGGTGGTGCTGGCTGCCTTTGCGGAACGGGTGTGGCACAACGGTGTTGAGGGTTTCGGGCTGTTCAACACCGTGAGCGCCCTGGGTGCATTGGCCGGAGCGCTGCTGGCTGCCCGCCTGCGGTCCCTGGGCCGGAAGGGGATTGTGCTTGCGGCCGGTCTTTTCGGGCTGTCCCAGCTGGTGGCGGCGCTGATGCCCACGATCGTTCTGTTCACTGTGATGCTGGTGGTGGTGGGGGTGATGACCCTGCTGTTCCTGACCAGCGCGGCCACCGCCGTCCAGCTTGAGGCCGACCCCGAGATCCGGGGCCGAGTCATGGCGCTCTATCTTCCCCTCCTCCTTGGCGGCCACGCGATGGGCGGCCTGCTGGCGGGATGGCTCACGGAGCAGCTCGGCGTCCGCGCCGGGC
Source organism: Pseudarthrobacter phenanthrenivorans Sphe3 (assembly GCF_000189535.1). Lineage (NCBI taxonomy): Bacteria > Bacillati > Actinomycetota > Actinomycetes > Micrococcales > Micrococcaceae > Pseudarthrobacter > Pseudarthrobacter phenanthrenivorans. Next base: position 3,447,178 of record NC_015145.1, on the reverse strand, counting down.
TGGTGATTACCGGCGGGCTGGGGATGCTCTCCGCTTTGGTCATTGGCCTGCTCCTGTGGCGGCATGGCCGGAGCCAGGCAGCCCGGCCGGCCGGCCCCTCCTGACCTCTCGAGACGGCATTTCGCGCGGCCGAGGGTTACAGGCCGTCCGCGCTGGGCGTGAAGGTCCACGTGCCGGGGTGGATGCGGAAGTCCACTGGTTCCCGGCCTGTTGCGGGGCTGCCGCCGGGATTCGTCCGGGCTGTGCCGGCACTTTGCGGAACGAAGGGCGCGACGGCGGCCTCCGCCGTCGCGCCGTTGCCCCTGGAACCGACCGTGTAGCTGCCGGCGGGAAGCCGGACAGTCGCGGTGACGCCAGGGGGTATGGTGCACTCCAACTGGATGAGCCCGCCTTCGCGTCTCCAGTTGGCCGCCACGTGGCCGTTGACCGTGGGTACCGATCCGCCCGCGTGGTCCAGCCGGCACAGCGGAGGCACAATCAGCACGTCCGCGCCTCCGCCAGAGGTGTACCGGACGCCGAGCAGGTGTTCCAGGATCTCCTTGACCACCGAGGCTGACCACGCATGGGACTGGCTGTAGTCTGTGCCATCCAGCAGGTCCCAGGCCTCCCAGGTGAACGTGGCGCCGCGGTCCAGGAGCCGCGCCCAGCCGGGCTGGTCCGCCCGGGTCAGGAGGTCCAGCACCGCGTCCGTCAGCCCCTGGGACAGGAGCGCACGGACCAGGCGGTGGACCGTCATGGGTCCCTGCTTCATGCCCAGTGCAGCAAGGCGCCGGGCATCGGCTGCCGCGAATTCCGGATCGGTGATGCCCAGGGACAGCGGGAAGGACGTGGCATGCTGGGACGCGTGCGGACTGGGCCTGCCGTCCGGGTGCAGGCCATCCACCATCACACCGTCCACCCGCAGCGCTGTACGGATTGCGTCCGACAAGCGGCGGGCGGATGAGGCATAGCGGATGGCTGCGTCCTCATCGCCGCCAAGGCTGCAAAGCCTGGCGGTGGACAGCAGCGCTGAATAGGCCTGGGCGTTGACGGTGGTCTTGGCCGCGCACTCCATGTCGTAACCGAACCGGCCAGGCTCGGGCCAGTCCACGATGCCGTGCAGATAGGGGCCGGAGCCGCCGCCCAGCCGGGTGACCAGGCCCGCCGTCGGACCCTCCGCCGGAATGTATCGCAGCGCATAGTCCGCGGTGTTGCACAGGTGCGGCAGCAGTTCCCGGACCAGGTCCAGATCCCCGGTGCGCAGGTGGTACTCCTCAACCCATTCGGGCACCATGAGCGAGAAATCCGGGATGTCACGCTTCCCGTCGCCGTTGGGGTACACGGCGTTGTAGCGGCCCTTGTCCTCCCCGGATGCCCAGTACCGGAGCGCGGACCAGCGGAATTCCTGCAGGGCCTGCGCGGTGTAGGCATGCTCCCCGAAGAGGGCCATGGTGGCATACGAAATGTTCACAGCGTCCGCCAGGAACTGGCCCTTCTCCCGGGTGGGAGTGTCCACGAACTGCTCCTGGACGCCGTAAAGTGCCGAGTCGCGCAGCAGTTTGAAGACCGAGTCCAGAACAGGGTCCGAGCTGGTGAAGCTTCCTTCGTCCGGGTGGGAGCCGTGGACTGCCACGGCTCCCACCCGGGACAGTTCAGCGGCCTCCACCCCAGGAAGTTCAAGATAGCGGAAGCCCAGATGCACGTTGGCCCGGAACTGCTGCGGGCCCGCGGCCTGGGTGTAGGGGAAGGACATGTCCGTGTTCTGGCTTGCCGTCTTCCCGGTGTCCACGCGCCCGCCCGGGGTAAGGCCATAGCCGGCCCGGATCATCAGGGTGCGGCCCGGGACGCCATCCTGGAAATGCACCTCGGGACGGCCGGGCAGGACCTGGCCGAAGTCAGCCACCATGGTGCCGTCATCAGCCGCCAGGAACGCTGCGGGGGCCACGAATTCCTCCGCAAGGACGGTGCGGCGCGGGTGCAGTGCCGGGAACTCGGGTGTCGGGTGACTGCCGTAGCTGATGGCGGCGGGCACGTCTGCACTGGGGGAGGACGGGACGCCGGCCAACGACGCCGCGTGCCCATCCAGGTGTTCCACGGGATCGCCCTCGTCGTTCCGGTAGCCGGACTGGCGGTACGGGGCTTCGCCCGCGGACCATTCCGGTCCCGAACCAAAAACCTCGCGTCGTCCGTCGATGTACTGCACCCTGAGGCTGACCAGGAGGCCCGGCAGGGCCGCAGCCCGGCCCTGGCCCGGACCGTACCAGTGCAGCAGCGCCGTGAGCGGAACCGCCGAACCTGGCGGATGTGCGGCAAGCAGGCCGGTGACGTCCGCGGCATCGTAATACCCTTCGCCCGGATACCCGAAGGAGGTGGTGCTGAGGCAGTGCGTACCGGCCAGGGAAATTTGGGCATGATGATGCGCGGCCATGAACAGCCGTGCACGGCGGACTGTTCCGGTGAGCTGCACGGTGGTGCGGAACAGTGTCCACTCATCCGGCTGCCGATGCGCCGTGGTGGAAGTCCAGTGCGCCAGACACACCCGGGCGTGGTCCCCGCCGGCGTCGAACCGGTGGTCAAGGAGGACTTCGCCCTCGCTGCTGACGCGTAGTGACGCGTATTCAGCCTGGTTCCGCGGTCCTTGGTGCAGGGCCAGTTTTCCGGCGGCTCCGGGCACGGCAGGCAGGTGCACCGACAGCAGTTCCACGCCATCCAGGGAAACGGTGATGGTGTGCCCGTTATCGGTTACGGCAAGGTCCTGCCAGCCGCCGGGCGTTCGGTCTTTGCTGGTCATTCGATCCATGCCGGGCAGCGGTGCCCCGCGGCCCTCCAGGAGCCGGTCCACCCGGCCCCGCGCCAGTTCCGCGGTGTCCGGGACAGCCAAGGCAGGGATGTCCCAAGCCGGCGCGTGGCGGAGAACCACTTCCCCGGCGGCGCTAAGTTCCAGCAGCAGGCCGGTTCCAGGGCCGCTGCTCCGAAGAAGCAGTCCGGCCAGGCCCATGACCGGCCGGAGCCGGGCTTCAAGGCGGAAGCTGCGCAGGGGCCGGCACGGAACCGGCAGGAAAGGGGAACCAGCTACCCGCAGTGCACCTTCCAGGACCTCAAGGGGTGCGCGGCCCCCGGGCGCACGACGGATCCAGTCCGCCTGCCAGGACGCGTCCGAAAGTCCCGTGCTGAACGGCTTGGCCTCGGACCATTCCCCGAAATTCCCGGCCGCATCCCGGACCCGCACGCGCCACGCATAGTCTGTGTCGTCGTCGAGCGCCTGGCCATCGTAAGCGACGCCCCGCTGGGCGGGGGAGGAAACAGGGCCAGAGCTCCAGAACTTGGTCCCGCGCGTGTCCTCCACGGCGATCTCGTAGCCGGTCTGGACAGCACGCCCCGGGTCGGCGTCCTGCGGCTGGGCCAGCTGCCAGCTGAAGGCGGGGCGGGCCGAAGCTGTGAAGCACTCGCCGAGGCCCTCGGTGAGGAGGCCGACGGCGTGGAGCTGCCCCGGAAGAGCGCCCGGCAGCGTCCTGATGGCCGGCGCCTCTGCCCGCTGGCCGGCCATCAGGACGCCGGAAGGCTCAGGGCGTACGGTGCGGACGTCGCCCAGGGCAGGCCGAGTTCGCTGAACGTTGCGTGCTGCCGGCCGGCGCGTTCCAGCGCATCCTCAATGCCAAGGACGACGGCGTGGGCTGCTTCCCCGTCTCCCTCCCACCGGACGTGGGCAGCGTCGATGGCGGCGGGCAGCGGAGCGGTCCGCACTGCTTCCAGGACCAGCATGAAGGCCCCGCTGTCCAGGAGCGGGCTGATCAGCGGAACGCCGTTGGCCCGGTGCGCCAGCAGGTTCTCGGTGAGATCGTCGCGGCGGTAGGTCACCTCGGAGGTGCCTGACTTCGTGATGACGGTGAGCCGGTCCTCGGTGTAGTGGAAAACGGCCGTTCCCGCTGACCCCTGGAGCGTCACGCAGGGCTCCACCGACTCTGCCGCGCAGATGGTCAGGGCGCAGGTGATTGGCAGGCCGGAGGCAGTGCGGATGCGGATCACGGACGTGTCATCGGATTCGATGTCGTTGGCCCGGTACAGTTCTGTCTCCACTGAGGCCACGTCCCCGATGGTCCTGGCTCCGGCAATCCTCAGCGCTGTTGCCACGGCATGTGCCAGGGGATTGGTGGCCACTCCGTCCACCACGTCCACGCCGCCGATGCTGCGCTTTCCGGCCCAGCGTGAGCGCTTGTAGTAGGCGCGGTCACGGACCCAGCGGCCGGTGGCCGAAATGCCCTGCAACGTGCCGATAGTGCCCGCGGCCAGCAGGTCCTCGATGGCCTGCAGGGCATGGGAACCGAGGCTCTGGAAACCGATCTGGACTCCGCGGCCCGATTCTGCCGCGGCGTCGCAGAGCCGGTTGAAATCCGCCAGCGAGGCCACCGGAGGCTTCTCCAGGTAGAGGTCCGCACCTGTAGCCAGCGCCGTAAGCGCAAGCGGGGCATGGGTCTGGATGGGGGTTGCGACAATCACCACGTCCAGCCCCTGGGTGGCGGCGAGCAGTTCGTCAAGCCCGGGATACACCGCGGCCGACGGCGGTACGGACCCAGGTGCCGGGGGCTGCGGATCCGCTACGGCCACCAGCTCGACGGCGCCAGCGGACTGGAGGCGCTCGAGGTTGCGGAGGTGGTGGGTGCCGAAGCCGTGCACGCCTACCAGCGCAACGCGCGGGGGTGCGCCGCCTCCGGAGCCGGGGGCATCGGGACGTGCGGTTGCCCCAGGACGGTCCGCGGAAGCGTGGGGGCGGGTGCCGGTGGGCGTTCCCATGATTCTCCATTCCGCCCCGCAGGGCACACAAAATCCCGGCGTCCGCCCCTTGGCGAGCAAACGCTTTCCACCACCCAGTGTGCGGCACCTGCTCTGTCCGCGTCCAGTTATGTAACGATTCAAAAATGGGCTTGACCTTGCTGTTGCACTGGGTCTAGATTTTCGAGAAAGCGATTACCGGCGTGACGTGGACCACTTCCAGCCTCGCCTCTGCAACGATGGAGACATGAAGGAGCTGCGCGATGCTGCCAGGAACATTCAGTGCCCGGGCCTACTCGTTCTTTGACACCCTCCTCTGGATCGCCTGCCTGAACCTGCTATGGATTGCCTTTACGACGCTGGGTGCGGGCGTCCTCGGTGCCGGCCCTGCCACGGCCGCCGCGCATCTGGCTGTCCGGAAGCGGGTGCGGGGTGACGCGGCCCCCCTCGTCCGGAGCTTCGCGTCCCAGTACTTCAGCAACTTTGGCCGCGCCAACCTGCTCGCACTGCCGGTGATGGCCGCGGCTGTGGCGCTGGCGATGAACTGGAATTATTTCGCCCGGTCCGCCGGCCTCTTCTCCCAGTTCATGGCCGCAGGCGTTTTGGTGGCAGCCATCCTGCTGGCCGGGGCGGCCTGCTACCTCTTCCCAATGTATGCCCGGTACCACCTGCCCCTGCCGCAGTATCTGCTCCAGGCGTCCCGCTTTGCCTTCCGCCACCTGGCCGGAACGGTCATCCTCCTGTTCGTCTCGGCATCGGCGCTCTATGCCAGCAGCGCAGTGCCCGGCCTGATCCCCTTTTTCAGCATCGGCGCGTGGCTGTTCCTGACCGGATGGCTGTGCGACAAGTTCTTCACCGCCAATGACGAGTCTGTGGCCATGGCCGGCGGCCGGGCGGGGGAGGGCTTGCTGCCCGTGGCCTCCGTGGCCTGACCCTGCCTTCTCCTCCCTCGCGAAGGGGGAGGCGATGCATCCAACCCTGCCGCCGCCCGCCGTCGGCCCTCCCTGGCATCGCATAGCGCCGGATGAAATGAAACGTATCAAAAAGAACCCGCAGTTAGCCCAGTCGAAACCCCGAAGAAGTGGAAAAGGAACCAACATGATCCGCAGGAAACTCACCCTGGCAGCCGCCGTCGTCACTGCCACCGCCATATCGCTGACTGCCTGCAGCGGCGGCGAAGCCCCCGCAGCGGACCTCACCACGGTGTCCATCATGGCCCCGTTCCTGGAGGCGCAGCCGCCCAGCGCTGACGGTGCCGTCCAGAAGAAGCTGGAAGAGCTCACCGGCAAGGACATCAACATCACGTGGACGCCCAACGCCTCCTATGAGGACAAGACCAACATCACGCTGGCCTCCTCCGAGATCCCGCACGTCATGGTGATCCAGGGCAAAACGCCCGGCTTCGTCAAGAACGCCGAAGCCGGTGCTTTCTGGGACCTGACGGACAAGCTGGATGAGTACCCGAACCTCAAAACCACGTTCCCCGAGATCCAGGAAAACGCCAGCATCAATGGCAAGGTCTACGGCGTCTACCGCGGCCGCTCTCCGATGCGTGCCGCTGTGATGTTCCGCCAGGACTGGCTGGACAAGCTGGGCCTGGAGGCGCCCAAAACCACCGAGGACCTGTACAAGGTGGCCAAGGCCTTCACCGGGCAGGACCCGGACGGCAACGGCCAGGACGACACCTGGGGCATCACCATCCCTAAGTGGGGCGCACTGGGAACCAACAGCCCCTACGACTTCATCGAGACCTGGTACGGCGCCGGAAACCGCTGGACCGAGAAGGACGGAAAACTGATCCCGAGCTTCGAAACCGAGGAATTCCTCGAGGCCAACCGGTTCGTCAAGAAGATGGTGGACGAGAAGCTCATCAACCCGGACTTCGCCACCTTCGACGGCACCAAATGGAACGAACCGTTCTTCAACGGCAAGGGCGGCATCATCGTGGACGTCGACTCCCGCGTCAGCGTCCTGGTCAGCCTGTTCAAGCAGGCGGATCCCAACAACTACGAGAACAAGGTGGGCTTCGTGGGCAACCTGGAAGGCCCCGACGGCGAGCTGCACGCCCACCCCACCGACGGCTACTCCGGCTTCCTGGCCGTGCCCAAGGCAAGTGTCCGCACCGAGGCCGAGCTGGACAAGGTGCTGGAAGTCCTGAACACCATGAACGGCAAGGAGGTGGCCATCCTGCTGAACAACGGGATCGAAGGCGTGAACTTCACGGTGGAAGACGGCAAGGCTGCCAGCATCAAGCCCGAAACCGAGGAATCAAAGGCCGTCACCACGGACATCAAGAGCTACGCGCAGCTGGGCATGAACGTTACGGGCAACGAGTTCTACCCGGTCAAGCAGCCCACGGACTACGAGCAGCAGGTCTTCGACAAGCGCACTGAGGTGATGGCCGAGGACCTCAAGAGCGCGGTCTACAACCCGGCAGCGCCGTACGTTTCCGCCACCTACGTCTCCAAGGGTGCGCAGCTGGACAACATCGTGGCCGACGCCCGGATCAAGTACCTGGCCGGCCAGATCGATGAGCAGGGACTCAAGGACGCCATCAAGCTGTGGAACACCAGCGGCGGCGACAAGGTCAAGGAAGAGATCAACAAGCTCTGGCAGGACAACAAGTAAATGACAGCCCCTGTCATTGACACCCAGTCCGGGGAGCGGGCGCTGAACCCAGTGCCTGCTCCCCGGAAGCGGGGCAGCTTCTCCGTCCACTTCGCGCACTTCAAGTGGCTGTACCTGCTGCTGCTGCCTGGTGTGGTGTACTTCGCTATCTTCCGTTACGGCCCCATGTACGGGGTCACCATCGCCTTCAAGGACTACGTTCCGTTCCTGGGGGTGAACGGCAGTCCGTGGGTGGGGACCCAGCATTTCCAGGACTTCTTCTCCAACCCGGACTTTCCCAGGCTGCTGGGCAACACCCTGATCCTGGCGTTTCTGAACCTGGGTATCGCGTTTCCGCTGACCATCGTCCTGGCGCTGCTGCTGAACGAAGTCCGCCTCTCGATCCTCAAGCGCACGGTCCAGACGCTCGTCTACATCCCGCACTTCCTGTCCTGGACCATCGTGGCGTCCCTGAGCTTCCTGCTGTTCGCCCTGGACTTCGGCCCGTTGTTCCTGTTCCTGAACAACGTGATGGGCACCAACATCGACTTCCTGTCCGATCCCAACTGGTTCCGGCCGCTGATCGTGCTGCAGGAAATCTGGAAGAACACCGGCTGGGGCACCATCATCTTCCTTGCCGCGCTGGCCACCGTAGACCAGGACCAGTACGAGGCCGCCATCATTGACGGCGCCGGCCGGTTCCGCAGGGTCTGGCACATCACCCTGCCCGGCATCCGCTCCACCATCATCGTGATGCTCATCCTGGCCATCGGGCAGATGCTGAATACCGGGTTCGAGCAGATCTACCTGATGACCAACGCCCTGAACCGGTCCGTGGCCGATGTGTTCGATACCTACGTGTACTTCGTGGGCATCACGCAGGGCGCGTACAGCTACTCCACCGCCGTCGGGCTCTTCAAATCCCTGGTGGGCATCGTGCTGATCTTCGGCACCAACGCCCTGGCCAAGCGCTTCAACCAGAGCGGACTGTTCTAGCCATGAAAATCCACAACACCACCGGCGGGCGGATCTTCGACGCCGCCAACTACGTCTTCCTGTCCGTGATCGGCATCATCACCCTGCTGCCGTTCGTCTACGTGATCGCGGGGTCCTTCGCCAATGAAGCCGAAATCACCCGGCGCGCGTTCTTTGTGTGGCCCGAACAGTTCACCCTGGGCTCCTACGAATACATCTTCTCCACCCCTGCCTTCATCCGTGCTCTGGTCACCACCGTCCTGGTCACCGCCGTGGGAACCCTGGTACAGCTCGCGTTCACCGTGACCATGGCGTATCCGCTGGCCAAGAAGACCCTCCGCGGCCGGCAGGTCATCCTGTCCCTGGTGGTGTTTGCCATGGTGTTCTCCGGCGGCATGATCCCCACCTTCCTGCTGGTCAAGGACCTGGGCCTGCTCAACTCCTACTGGGCCCTGATCCTGCCGGCGGCGATCAACCCGTTCAGCCTGATCATCATCAAGAACTTCTTCCAGGAACTTCCGCAGGAGCTGGAGGAATCGGCCAAAATGGACGGCGCCACCGAGATCGGGATCCTTTGGCGGATCCTGCTCCCGCTGTCCAAACCGGTCCTGGCCACGTTCGCCCTGTTCTACGCGGTAGGCATCTGGAACGACTTCATGTCACCCCTGCTCTACCTGTCCGATAACTCCAAGTGGACCCTGCAAATGTACCTGCGCCAGGTCACCGCATCCTCGGACCTGCTCGGCACCGGCAACGTGGACCCCAACTACATCCCGCCGGAACAGGGCATCAAGTTCGCGGTCATTGTGGTGGCAACCCTGCCCATCCTGATCTTCTACCCGTTCCTGCAGAAACACTTCGCCAAAGGCATGCTCATCGGTTCCGTCAAGGGCTGATGGGACGCCGGCAACCCGGCAACCAACAGAAAGCACAGTATGAAAATCCTCCTCGCCGGTGACTCCACGGTGGCCAACTGCCCCACCTTCGAGTACCCCATGAGCGGCTGGGGAGCGCAGCTTCCACCGCATGTCTATACCTGGGCAGCCGTCCACAACTTCGCCAAGGGCGGTGCCAGCACTGAGTCCTTCCGTGAGGAGGGGCTCTGGGACCGGCTGCTGGCCGATGCGGGCGACGGGGATCTGGTACTGATCCAGTTCGGCCACAACGACCAGAAGAAACCCCACCTCGCCGCCCGTACCGGTTACGCCGCGAACCTGCGCACGATGGTGGCGGACGTGCGGAACCTGGGAGCACGGCCTGTCCTGTGCACCCCGGTGGAACGGCGGCACTTCCTGGACATGCCGCCGTCGGGCGCTGCTGCTGTGGGGCAGGAGGTGGAGGAAAGCCTGGAGGACTACCCGGAGGTGGTCCGGGAAATTGCCCTCGAGCTGGGCCTGCCGGTGATTGACCTCAACGCGTGGACGCGCGGGCTGTACCTGCGGCTGGGCCGGGAGGAATCGAGGAGGCTTTTCTGCCACTTCGAGCCGGGAACCCACGCGCGCTGGCCGGACGGGCTGGCGGACAACACCCACTTTTCCCGGCAGGGGGCCGCGCTGGTGGCCGGGCACGCAGCAGTGCAGTTGCACGCGCTGGGCTTCAGTCCACAGCAGCACGGAGTCAGATACGGCCCGATAACGGCCGGAGACCGGGCCAAAAGGGCCCCCGCGTTGGGGTTAAGTACGACGGCGGGACGCGGCTAAGTGGGGCAGGCTGGCCTGGGAAGGCACATCCTCTACCGCAACGCGTTGGCAGGGCCGGAAGACGTTGCGGACTGGGCGGCGGAAGGCCCGTTACGCCTCGGGGCCCACGGGGATGCGGTGGAGCTGTCCGGCGCAGTGGACGACGAGGAGTTTGGCGACCACGCGCACTGGACTTTCTGGTGCCCGATAGAGTTCCCGGACGGAATCCTTATCAGATGGGAGTTCATGCCGCTGCAGGAGCCTGGCCTGGCCATGCTCTTCTTCGCCGCCAGCGGGCATGGCGGCCGCGACCTGTTCAGCCCCGGCCTGGCGCTGCGGACCGGCTACTACCCCCAATATCATTCGGGGGACATCGACGCCCTGCACATCTCCTATTTCCGCCACAAGTACCAACCCGAGCGGGCCTTCCGGACCTGTAACTTGAGGAAAAGTGCAGGGTTTGAACTGGTGGCGCAAGGAGCGGACCCACTGCCGCCCGCCGGGGATGCCGTTGGTTTCTACCGGATGGAGGTAGTGAAGGACGGCCCCGTGGTGGCCTTTTCGATCAACGGCCTTCCGCTGTTTGACTGGGAGGATCCCTCGGACAATGTGCTGGGCGGAGGCTACCTGGGCTTCCGGCAGATGGCCCCGCTGCGGGCCGCGTACCGGAACCTCGTGGTGGAGAAGCTCTAGCTGCTCGCGCCGGCTCAGTCAGGCCGCCGCCACCGGCAGCACCAGCAGGTACCCCGCCGGCAGTTGGCTGCTCCAGCGGCGCGGCTCGCGGACCACGAACTGCGTGGCAAGCTCCTCCGGGGTGAGCAGGCTGTTGGGGGCCGGCGACGGGCCCCACTGTCCGCTGCCGTGCGGGTACAGCGGATCCTGGACACGGATGCCGGTAACGGAGAACTCCGGGAACAGTGCGGGATCGCCCACCGACTCGAATCCGCTCATCACCCAGGCGTGGCGGCCGCTCCACATGACCAGCCCCACCGGGCGGCCAGTCTCTGTAATGGCCCGCGCCGCCGTCTGCAGGGCGTCCTGATAGCCGGCGACGCTAACCACTTTGTAGGGTCCCAGTCCTACTTCGGTCAGCACCTGCGCCCAGCCGAGCGGGTTGGCGCCGTTGAAGGAATTGGACGACCGTGCCCGTGCCATTTCCCAAAGCTCGCCCTGCTGGGCACTGTCGGTCCAGGTGCCGCCGCCGGTGTCGTCGATGAGGTTATGGGCAATCTGGATGCTTGCTGCCACACACCAGTCAAAGGTGTACTGCGGCACGAAGTCCCCCTCCTGGTAGAGGTTGAGGGCGAATGCCTGGGGGACCGGAGGCGGGGGAGGCGCCGCAGCCGCGGTGGTGGGGACCGGAGCTGCTGTGGTGGTGGCTGTTGCGGCGGGGACCGGAACTGCTGCCCCCTGTGCGCCGGGGTCGGCAGCGGAAGGGGACGGCTGGGCGGCGGAGGTCTGGGGCGCTGGCCCGGTGGCGGCGTCGTCGATTCCGACGGCGGGCGTGCAAGCCCCGAGGAACGTCGCCAGGACGACGAGCCAGGCCAGAAGGCGGGGATGACGGGCATCAGCCATGATTGACCAGTTTAGCGCGCGGTGCCGGACGGCCGGCAGGTGTTCGACGCCGTCGACAGCCTTCCGAAGTTGCCTCAGAAGGCGTAGCGGATGCGGCAGTACGGCGCGATGTCTTTGATGAGCGATGTCAGCTGCCGCACGTAGCCTCCCTTGGCCCCGGTGCGGTAGCGGACGTTGGTGAAGCCGTTGGAGGAGACCTTCGACTCCTGGAGGTCCGGACGCCACAGCACCCGCTCCGCCTGCGGATGCCACCCGAGGTTGACCTCGTGGAGCCGCTCATTGTGGGTGAGGAAAATGACCTCCGCCGCAAGCTGTGCCTTGGCTGCCGGAGTCAGTGTGGCATCAAGTTGGCGCAACAGCTCCGCCCAGTCCTGGAGCCAGGTGTCCGTGACAACTACGGGGGAGAAGTTCACGTGCACCTCATAGCCCGCATCGACGAAATCGTTGACGGCGGCCAGGCGTTCAGCCACTGGAGAAGTGCGGACGTCTATGGATTTGGCCAGATCCGCGGGCATCAGGGAGAACCGGATCCTTGTGTGGCCACCGTGGTCCCAGCCGAGCATTGCCCGGTTCACGTACTTTGTGGCAAAAGACAGCTTCGCGGTGGGCAGGTTGCGGAACAAGGTCACCAGGTCCTGCACGTTGTCACTGATCAGCGCGTCCACGGAGCAGTCGCTGTTCTCACCGATGTCATAAACCCAAAGTTCAGGGTCGCACTGGTTTGGCTCCAGCTTGATCCCCTGGCGCGTGGCGTGCCGTTCCAGGGTCCCGGCGATCTGGTCGATGTTCGCGAACACGGTGACCGGGTTGCTGTACCCCTTGTGGCGCGGCACGTAGCAGTAGGCGCATGCCATGGCGCAGCCGTTCGCGGTTGAGGGCGCAATGAAATCGGCCGACCTGCCGTTCGGCTTGACCGTCAACGCCTTCTTAACGCCCAGGACCAGGGCTTCGGTTTTGATCCGGGACCAGCGGGGCACGTTCGTTTCCTCGCCGTGCACCTCCGGGATGTTCCAGTGGTTTTCAACGGGCACCACATCGGCGTCCGGCCAGCGCTCAACGATTTCTTTGCCCCTGGGCAGTTCCAGGGCTGCAGGCTGGGCGTAGACGCGGCGAATCTGCAGCAGCCTGTTGAATTCCATCAGGCCATTCTCGCAACAGAGCGCAGATGATGGAGGCGGTTAAGCCGAGGGCATCGCCACGATCCGTTCGACCCTCTCCACCCCGGACTGCTGGAATGCGGCATCTCCAATCCGATGCGCCCAGACCACGGTTCCCAACGCCTGGTTCAGGTTTTCCAGGTGCCAGATGCCGGTTTCAGGCCTCGTGATGCGGCGCTCCAGACCGGCATAGAACGCCTCCTCCAGTGCCGGGCGGCCGAGGAACTGTTGGTGCGCCAGCCGAACCACATCATGGACCCAGGGGCGGGCATCGGCCCGGCCGAAGTCGATGACCTTGACCTCACCGTCGTCTTCGAGCCAGTTCCGCGGCTGGTAGTCGCCATGGGTGGTTACCAGTTGCACGGGACCTGGCTCCAGCCGTGCCAGCCAGGAGGACTCCCGCTTGGCGGTACGTCTCCGGGCAATGCTCCGCAGGCGATCCCTCCACGGGGTTGCCCGGAAGGTACTCGGTGACCAGGATGCCCGCCGCCTCGGACGCGTGCCTAAGGAAGGAGGCTTTGCCGCGAAGCTCTGCAGGCAAACCGGGTGTGAGCGCGGCAATCTCCCGACGGATGTGGTGGTTGGTGGTACTCGCCTTGACGATGAAGCTTCCGCCGGCGGGTGTGGAAACGTGAAGTACGGAGGTGTCCTGCAGCGGCCAGGAGTAGTCCTTCACCACCGTGAACGGGCCAAGCCAGGACGTCAGCAGCAGTTTCTGCTCATCTGTAACTGAAGCGGGCATCCATCAGGCTATGCTTTCGAGCGCGAGTTCCTCAACGGCCACGGCGAGGGCGTCCAGGTCGAACCACCCGACGGGCAGCACATCGTGGACGAAGGCGTCGAATTCGAAGGGGTGGCAGCGTCCGCCGTGGTTCCAGTACAGGATCCAGAGGTCGATCAGGCTACGGTCTTTCCGCTGCAGCAGGTCTCTGGCAGTGTGCCGCAGGTCATCCATAACCAATCCTTGCTTCTGCTACCGGCCGCCCACAAGAGCAGCGGCGATCTTCACCGTATTTGTCTGTGATCCACCCGCTGCCCCGGGCATAACCTCCGAGATGATGCAGGGCAGCGGGGCCTTCCGCGGTACGGCAAGATGGGAACGTCAGGGAGGCTGCTCACCGAAGGGAAGCAAGGTTATGGAGCCGGAAATTGTCGACGGCGGCAAGGGGACGGTGGAGTTGCGTCCGGACGGCATCGTCCACCTTATTTGGGAGCCGAACGTCCGGATAGAACAGCAGGACGCCCGGGCGGCCATGGCCGCCGTCAACCGGATCGCAGGGGACAGCACCTACCCGATGCTGGTGGACATGGCCACCACCGAGGCGGTAACCCGGGAGGCCCGCTCGGTATTTTCCATCCCGTGCGCCGCGAACCGGATCGCCCTGCTGGGAGCGAGTCCCGTTGACCGGATCATCGCGAACTTCTTCCTGGGCGTTCATATCCCGCCGTGCCCTACCCGCTTTTTCACCTCCCGGACCGAGTCCATGAAGTGGCTGCAGCAGGCGGATACCTAGCAGGCGCCTGCCCTATCAGCCGGCGGGCGGGGTCCGTGTGCTTTGCCGGACCACCAACTCCGGCGTGAACACCACCGCCCGGTGCGTGGGGTTCTGGGATTCCACCTCTTCGGCGAGGAGTTCGATGGCCGTGCGCCCGAGCGCCTCCGTGGGCTGCCTGATGGACGACAGCGGAACCACGGCCGATACCGCGAAGTCGATGTCGTCGTAGCCAATCAGGGCAACATCCTCGGGAATGCGGAACGTGTGCGTCATGGTCAGGGACTGCATGACCCCCAGCGCCAGGAGGTCGTTCGCGCAGAAGATGCCGTCCGGCAGCTCTTCCCGGCCCCGTTCCACCAGGGTGTTCCCCACGCTGCGGCCGGCCAGTACCGTCATCCCTTCGGCCGCCAGCACTTCAAGGGTGGCGTCGGGTTCTTCCTTGACGGCGCGCTGCGCGCCCTGCAGGCGGTCAGCCACCTGCCGGATGGAGGTGGAGCCCCCCACAAAGGCGAGCCGACGGCGTCCGGTGTCCAGCAGGTGCCGCGCGGCCAGGTACCCGCCGGCGTCGTCGTCCACTGCCACTGAGCTGAACTTTGCCTCGTCAGCCAGCCGGTCCACCAGGACGGTGGGAACGCCGCGCTCGCGGAGGAGGTCCAGCCGCTCCGTCACGTCACCCACGGGTGAAATCAGCAGGCCCTGGACCCGCTGCTCCTGGAAAAGGTCGATGTAGTTGGCCTCGCGGCCTGCGTCGTGCCCGCTGTCGCCCAGGAGCACGGCGCTGCCGTGCAGCGCGGCGGCATCTTCGGCCGCGCGCACTACCGCGGTGAAGAACGGGTTGCCCACGTCCAGGACAATCAGGCCAATGGTGCGGCTGTGGCCGGCGCGCAGCTGGCGGGCGGCGTCGTTACGGACGAAGCCGAGCTCGTCGATGGCTTTCAGAACCCGGTCCTTGGTCCGCTGTGACACCCTGTCCGGATAATTCAGCACGTTGGACACCGTGCCCACCGCCACGCTGGCATGGTTGGCGACGTCCTTGATACTGGCTGAGCGATTCATGATTCTCCGTGCTGGCGTGCGGAGTGCCGCTGCGTTCCGCCCTCGGCTGTGAACCCGTTGCCGGAATGCTTGACACCTACTCATATCCAAGAGTACTTTGAATCGTAACAATGAAACGATTCAAACATTCCGCGAGTTCAGGAGAGTCCAAAGATGAGGGTGTGCTTCCGCTCATCGGTTCAGCCGGCGCTGATCGATGAATACCGCGAGCGCCACGCCGCCGTGTGGCCCGAGATGCTGCGCGCGCTCAAGGACGCCGGCTGGAACAACTACTCGCTGTTCCTTGCGGAGGACGGGCTCCTGGTGGGCTACGTGGAATGCGACGACTTCAATGCTGCCCGCGCACGCATGGCGCTGACGGAGGTCAACGCCCGCTGGCAGGCGGAAATGGCAACCCTCTTCGAAGACTCCGGCCAGGCTCCCGATGAAGGGTTCCAGGTCCTTGAGGAAGTCTTCAACCTCGACAGCCAGCTGGCAGCGGCGCAACCGTCTTCTTCCTGAGCCGGCCGGCTGGAAACACCACAGGCTCCAGCAGCGGGGCAGCGGTCAACTGACAGACCAACAGCATCACAACACCGGAAAGAACCATCATGAATGACGTAGCAACGGCGCTGGGCAGGCTCGAGGAGCTTGCCATCGAGGTCCCTTCGTGGGCCTATGGAAATTCCGGTAC
Organism: Pseudarthrobacter phenanthrenivorans Sphe3; assembly: GCF_000189535.1. NCBI lineage: Bacteria > Bacillati > Actinomycetota > Actinomycetes > Micrococcales > Micrococcaceae > Pseudarthrobacter > Pseudarthrobacter phenanthrenivorans. The sequence continues at coordinate 3,431,211 of NC_015145.1, read as the reverse complement.
GCGCTTCAGGGTGTTCGGCACGCCTGGCACCCCGCGTACCGTGCAGGAGAAGCTTGCGGATGCTGCCAAGGTCCACGAACTCACCGGCCTGGCCCCCACGGTTGCCCTGCATATCCCGTGGGACAAGGTGGATGACTACGCCGCGTTGAAGGAGTACGCCGCCGGCCTGGGTGTTGGACTTGGAACCATCAACTCCAACACCTTCCAGGATGACGAGTACAAGTTCGGCTCCCTGACCTCGTCAAACGAGGCCGTCCGGCGCCGGGCTGTTGACCACCACCTGGACTGCATTGAGATCATGCACGCCACAGGCTCGAAGGACCTGAAGATCTGGCTGGCTGACGGCACCAACTACCCGGGCCAGGACGACATGCGCGGCCGGCAGGACCGCCTGGCCGAGTCCCTGCAAGAGATCTACGCCGCCCTGGGTGAGGAGCAGCGGCTGGTGCTCGAGTACAAGTTCTTCGAGCCCGCTTTCTACCACACGGACGTTCCGGACTGGGGCACGTCCTACGCGCAGACCCTGGCCCTGGGCGAGAAGGCCTTCGTCTGCCTGGACACCGGCCACCACGCCCCGGGCACCAACATCGAGTTCATCGTGATGCAGCTGCTGCGCCTGGGCAAGCTTGGTTCCTTTGACTTCAACTCGCGCTTTTATGCCGACGACGACCTCATCGTGGGTGCCGCCGATCCGTTCCAGCTCTTCCGCATCATGCACGAGGTGATTCGCGGCGGCGGGTACGGCAAGGACTCGGGCGTTGCCCTCATGCTGGACCAGTGCCACAACCTGGAGGAAAAGATCCCGGGCCAGATCCGCTCTGTGCTGAACGTGCAGGAAATGACCGCCCGGGCGCTGCTGGTGGACACCGCAGCCCTGAATGAGGCGCAGCGTGCAGGCGATGTCCTGGCAGCCAATGCTGTATTCAACGACGCGTTTTACACCGACGTCCGGCCGGTCCTGGCCGAGTGGCGTGAATCCCGCGGGCTGCCCGCGGACCCGCTGGCCGCCTTCAAGGCCAGCGGTTACCAGAAGAAGATCAACGAGGACCGCGTGGGCGGCCAGCAAGCCGGATGGGGCGCCTGAAAAGCCATGACGAACAAGACTGTTGAAGACCTGATTACCCGTTCCAACCGCCTGGGCGCGGACAAGCGGAACACCAACTTCGCTGGCGGCAACACCTCCGCGAAGGGCATCGAGAAAGACCCGGTCACGGGCGAGGATGTCCAGCTGCTGTGGGTCAAGGGCTCCGGCGGTGACCTTGGCACGCTGAAGGCCGAGAACCTGGCGGTGCTGCGCCTGGACCGTTTGAACGCGCTGAAGAATGTCTACCCGGGCGTGGACCGCGAGGACGAGATGGTGGCCGCCTTCGATTACTGCCTGCACGGCAAGGGCGGCGCCGCACCTTCCATCGACACCGCCATGCACGGCCTGGTGGACGCCGCGCACGTGGACCACCTGCACCCGGACTCCGGCATCGCCATTGCGACGGCGGCGGAGGGCGAAGCGCTCACGGAAAAGATCTTCGGCAACAAGGTGGTTTGGGTTCCGTGGCGCCGTCCCGGGTTCCAGCTGGGCCTGGACATCGCCGCGATCAAGGAAGCCAACCCGCAGGCGGTCGGCACCATCCTGGGTGGCCACGGCATCACCGCCTGGGGCGCCACCAGCGAAGAAGCCGAGCAGAACTCGCTGTGGATCATCGATCAGGCCGAGAAGTACATCAAGGAGAACGGCAAGGCCGAACCCTTCGGTCCCAGCCTGCCCGGTTACGGCGCGCTGCCGGAGGCCGAGCGGAAAGCCAAGGCCGCCGCGCTCGCACCGGTGATCCGCGGACTGGCCTCCACGGACAAGCCGCAGCTGGGGCACTTCAGCGATGACGCCGTCGTCCTGGACTTCCTGGAAGCCGCCGAGCACCCGCGCCTGGGCGCCCTGGGCACCTCCTGCCCGGACCATTTCCTGCGCACCAAAGTCAAGCCGCTGATCCTGGACCTGCCCGCCGACGCGTCCGTCGAGGACTCCATCGCCCGGCTGCAGGAACTGCACGTGGAGTACCGGAAGGACTACCAGGCCTACTACGACCGCCATGCGGACGCCGATTCCCCCGCGCTGCGCGGGGCTGACCCGGCCATTGTGCTGGTCCCGGGCGTGGGCATGTTCTCCTTCGGCGCCAACAAGCAGACCGCCCGGGTGGCCGGCGAGTTCTACATCAACGCGATCAATGTGATGCGGGGGGCCGAGGCGATCTCCACCTATGCGCCGATCGAGGAATCCGAGAAGTTCCGGATCGAGTACTGGGCGCTGGAGGAAGCCAAGCTGGCCCGGATGCCCAAGCCCAAGTCACACGCCACCCGCATCGCCCTGGTGACGGGTGCGGCCTCCGGGATCGGCAAGGCCATCGCCACCCGCCTCGCCGCCGAAGGCGCCTGCGTGGTCATCGCGGACCTGAACCTGGAGAACGCCGAAAAGGTCGCCGAAGAACTCGGCGGCCCGGACGTTGCCGTCGGTGTCCAGGCTGACGTGACGGACGAGGCCCAGGTCGCTGCCGCGATCGACGCCGCCGTGCTGGCGTTCGGCGGCGTGGACCTGGTGGTCAACAACGCAGGCCTGTCCATCTCCAAGCCGCTGCTGGAAACCACCGAAAAGGACTGGGACCTGCAGCACAACGTGATGGCCAAGGGCTCGTTCCTGGTGGCCAAAGCCGCAGCCAAGGTGATGATTGCCCAGGGCATGGGCGGGGACATCATCTACATCTCCTCCAAGAACTCCGTGTTCGCCGGCCCCAACAACATCGCCTACTCCGCCACCAAAGCGGACCAGGCCCACCAGGTCCGCCTCCTCGCGGCGGAACTGGGGGAGCACGGCATCCGCGTCAACGGCATCAACCCCGACGGCGTGGTCCGCGGCTCCGGGATCTTCGCCGGCGGCTGGGGCGCCAAGCGCGCCGCCGTGTATGGCGTGGACGAGGAGAAACTGGGCGAGTACTACGCCCAGCGCACCCTGCTCAAGCGCGAGGTCCTGCCCGAGCACGTGGCCAACGCCGCCGCCGTCCTCACCAGCAACGAACTGTCCCACACCACCGGCCTGCACATCCCCGTGGACGCCGGAGTGGCCGCAGCCTTCCTGCGATGAGCACGTCGTTTGGCGATGTCGACGGCGGCAAGGTGTTTGCCGCCGTCGACATCGGCGCCTCCTCCGGCCGGGTCATCCTGGGCCGGGTCGGTGACGGCGGCGTGGGGCTGGAAGTGGTGCACCGCTTCCCCAACGGGGTAGCGGAGATCGACGGCGGCCTGCGCTGGGACTTCGACGCCCTCTTCGCCGAGGTGCTCAGGGGTCTCTCAGCGGCGGCCACCGTTGCCGCGGTGCAGGGTGAACGGATCGCCAGTATCGGCATCGACACGTGGGCGGTGGACTACGGGCTGGTCAACGGCGCGGGTGGGCTGGTGGCCCAGCCGTTCAGCTACCGGGATGACCGCAGCCGGACCGCCGTCGAACCCGTCCACCGGGAACTGGACCCCGCGCGCCTCTACGGCACCACAGGCCTGCAGTTCCTGCAGTTCAACACCATCTACCAGCTTGGCGCCGAACCGGACCTCAGCGGGCTGCAGGCGCTGCTGATCCCGGACCTGATCGCCTTCCTGCTCACCGGGCAGCGCTGGACCGAGGCGACCAACGCCTCCACCACCGGACTGTTCGACGCCGTGGCGGGGGAGTGGGCCACCGAGTTCTTCACCGCCTTGGGACTGCGGAAGGACCTGTTCCCGCCGCTCATCCAGCCGGGTGAAACCGTGGGCAAGCTGCTACCGCAGATCGCTGCGCAGGTGGGACTGCCGCAGGACACGCCGGTGGTGGCCGTGGGCTCGCACGACACCGCCTCCGCCGTCGCTGCCGTTCCCGCGCAGGAGGAGGACTTCGCCTACATCTCCTCCGGCACCTGGTCCTTGGTGGGCCTGGAACTGAAGCATCCCGTCCTCACCGAAGCCAGCCGCGAGGCGAACTTCACCAACGAACGCGGTGTGGACGCCACCATCCGCTACCTTCGCAACATGGGCGGCCTCTGGCTCCTCAGCGAATGCCAGCGGACGTGGGCGCAGGAAGGGTTCCAGCCGGAACTGTCGGCGCTGCTCACCGCGGCGGCCGCACTGCCGCCGGGCGGACCCCAGGTCAACCCCGACGACTCCTACTTCATCGCCCCGGACAACATGCCGGACCGGATCCGCGCGGCCGCCCGGCGCAGCGGCGACATACTGCCCGACGATCCGGCGGCCATCACCCGCTGCATCATGGACAGCCTGGCCGCCGGCTACGCCCGGACGATCCGGGACGCCGAGCGGCTCGCCGGCCGGGCCGTCGATGTGGTGCACGTGGTGGGCGGCGGTTCCCAGAACAAGCTGCTCTGCCAGCTCACGGCGGACGCGACGGGCAGGAAAGTGGTGGCAGGACCCGTGGAGGCGACGGCACTGGGCAACGTCCTGGTGCAGGCCCGGGCCGCCGGAGCGGTGGCAGGCGGGCTCGCAGAACTCCGGCGGCTCGTGGTGCACGGCCACGACCTGCAGGAGTTCATGCCGGAACTCTCACGGCTGTAGCTGCTGCTCACCACGTGGTTGGACCTTCCCTTGTCCGCCGGCCAGCCCTAGGATCTGAACCCATGTCCGCAGAACACCGCCTCGCCTATGACGCCCCGGCCGCCGAGTGGCTGGAAGCACTGCCATTGGGAAATGGCAGGCATGGCGCGATGGTGTTCGGGGGCAGCCCGGCGAACGGCGGGATGAGCCACCGGTTCCAGCTCAACGACTCATCCGCCTGGTCCGGATCACCGCACAGCCAGGACCGGGAGCCCGTCTTCAGCCGGGAGGAGGCGGACCGGATCCTCAGCGGAAGCCGGCGCCTGATCAGTTCCGGCGACTTCGCCGGTGCTGCCGAAACCCTCAAGGGGCTGCAGCACCGGCACTCCCAGGCGTATCTACCGTTCGTGGACCTGCACCTCACGGCGGCGCCGGCTGCCACTCCCACGGCGGGACCTGCCGCAGGGCGGCCGTCGGACTATCACCGGGGGCTGGACCTTGCCACGGCGGTCAGCACGAACACGTACTGCCTTGAGGGCCACGCCGTCCGGGTGGAGGCCTTCATCAGCCACGATCCGTCGGTGCTGGTGATCTCCCTGCTGGCCGATGCGCCCGAAGGCGTAAACCTTTCATTGCGCCTGGACTCTCCCCTCCGGGTCCTCCGCCGGACCGAGGACCGCGGCACGTGTTCGCTCGAACTGAAACTGCCCTCCGACGCAGCACCGGCCCACGACGGCGGGCTGGTGGAGTACTCCGAGGACGAATCCCTCAGCCTGCAGGGGGCAGCGGCGGTCTCCTGGGCGCACGACGGCCAGGATGTTGATGCACCGGGTGGCACTGCAGGGCACTACGGCGGCCTGGCCGCCACAGGCGTCCGGCGTGCCGACGTCTTTGTCACCGCAGCGACCACGTTCGCCGGGCTGGGCCGCCACCCGGCGGGTGACGCCGCCAGCGCCGCGGCCGAGGCCCGTGGGGTCCTGGAGCTGGCGCACGCCGCCAGCCCCAGCACCCTGAAGGAGCGGCACCAGGAAAGCCATTCCCGGTTGTACCGGGCCGCCCAAATCGAGCTTGATGTTCCAGCCTGGGAGGGTACGGATACCGGGAGGCGGTTGCTGGCGGCGAACGCCCACCCCGGCGGGCCGCTGGCGGCTGACGCCGGCCTGGCCGCGTTGCTCTTCAACTATGGCCGGTACCTGCTGATTTCCAGCTCGCGGCCGGGACCGGCCGGCTCCGGGAAGGGCAGTGCGTGGCGCGGGGTGCCCGCCAACCTGCAAGGCCTCTGGAACGCTGAGCTCCCGGCGCCGTGGAGCTCCAACTACACCACCAACATCAATCTCCAGATGAACTACTGGGGGGCTGAACCGACTGGGCTGGCAGAGTGCGTGGTACCCCTCTTTGCCCTCATCGAGGCCATGCAGGTAACCGGGGCGGCGGTGGCCCGGGAGTACTACGGGGCACGCGGCTGGACCGTGCACCACAACTCCGATATCTGGGCCTACGCCAAGCCGGTGGGCCACGGCGCCCACTCGCCTGAATGGTCCTACTGGCCGATGGCGGGGCTGTGGCTGGTGCGGCATCTGTGGGAGCACCTCCAGTTCGGTGCCGCGACCGTGGATCGGGACAAGGCCGGTTTTGCCCGGGATGCAGCCTGGCCTGCCATCCGCGGCGCCGCCGAATTCGCCTTGGACCTGCTGGCCGAGTTGCCGGACGGCTCCCTGGGAACCGGCCCGTCCACGTCCCCCGAGAACACTTTTGCCGCCGTTGACCCGTCCTCCGGCCGGCGGATCCAGGGTTCCGTTGCCCAATCGTCCACCATGGACCTCACCCTCACCGGTGACGTCTTCAGGATGCTGGACGCCCTCGGCCGGGACCTCGGCATGGATGCTGATCCGGTGCTCGACGAAGCCCGGCGTGCCCTGCCGCGGCTGCCCGCACCGGAACCGGGACGGGACGGCAAGCTTCGGGAGTGGCTGGCTGATCCGGAAGAGTGGGAACCGGGGCACCGGCACGTCAGCCACCTTTACCTCGCCTACCCCGGGGACACGCCCCTCTCCGCGGAACTTGAGGCGGCGGTCCGGGCCAGCCTGGACGGCCGGGGCGACGAAGCCACCGGATGGTCCCTGGCCTGGAAGATCCTGCTCCGGTCACGGCTGCGCCAGCCGGAAAAGGTCAGCGACCTTCTCCGGCTCTTTTTCCGGGACATGTCCACGCCCCGTGGCGGGCAGAGCGGGGGGCTCTACCCCAACCTCTTCGGCGCCCACCCGCCCTTCCAGATCGATGGGAACCTCGGGTTTGTTGCGGGCCTGGCCGAGTGCCTGCTCCAGAGCCACCGCCTCGTGGACGGGCTTCATGAGATTGAGCTGCTGCCCGCGCTGCCCGCCGAATTGCCCGCCGGCCGGGCCGCGGGGCTTCGTGCGCGGCCGGGAGTGGAGGTGGACCTGGGCTGGCAGGACGGGCGGCTGGTCCGCGCAAGGCTGGCAACCGGCGAACACCGGAGGGTCCTGGTCCGGCACGGCACCGCAGTGCAGGACGTCCGGTTGCGCCCCGGGACGGCGGCAGTCCTGACCGTTTCGCCCGCAGGGACATTGCTCCTGGAAGAGTCCCGCGCCACTGACTCCACCACCACCACTGAAAGTACCGCCCATCGCGGTGCACCAACCCCCATGATTGGATAGCCCATGCCACTCTTTGACCTCCCCCTGGCCCAGCTCCGCTCGTACTCCTCGGAGGTCACGCCGCCGGAGGACCTGGGCGAATTCTGGGATGCCACCCTTGCGGAAGTGCGCTCTTTTCCCCTGGCCGCCACCTTTGAACCGGTGGAAAACTACCTGTCCGTCATCGACACCTTCGACGTGACGTTTGCAGGCTACGGCGGTGCACCCGTCAAGGGCTGGCTGCACCTGCCTGCCCACCGGGAACCGGATGCCGCCCTGCCGGTAGTGGTCCAGTACGTGGGGTATTCCGGCGGGCGCGGGCTGGTCAACCAGGACACCCGGTGGGCACAGGCAGGCTACGCGCACTTCATCATGGACACCCGTGGCCAGGGCTACGGCTTCACCCTGGGCGAGACGCCCGACCCGCACCCGTCTGCCGGGGACGTCGCCCACGCCGGCCTGATGACCAGGGGCATTGGAAGCCGGGAGGACTACTACTACCGGCGCGTCTACGCGGACGCCTTCCGGGCGGTGGAAGCGGCCGGCTCCCATCCCGCCGTCGACCCCTCCCGCGTGGTGCTCGCCGGGGTCAGCCAGGGCGGGGGCATCGTGGTGGCCGTCGCGGGGCTCGTAGCCGGAAGGCTCGACGGCGTCATCGCCGCACTGCCGGACGTGCCCTTCCTGCAGGACTTCCCCCGCGCGATCGACATCACTCCGGGCGGACCATACCCGGAAATCGCCCAGTTCCTCGCCCGGCACCGGGACCGGTATGACGCCGCGCTCGCAGTTCTCCGCTATTTTGACGGCGTCAACCTGGCCCGGTGGGCCACGGCACCTGCGCTGTATTCGGCTGCCCAGATGGACGACATCTGCCCGCCGTCCACCGTTTTTGCCAGCTTCAACGCCTACGGTTCCGGAGCGGACGGCTCCTCAGGTACCGGCGCTGTCAAGGACATTGAGGTGTACAGGTTCAACAACCACGAGGGCGGCCAGGAACACCACTGGATCCGGCAGTTGCTGTTTCTGCGCAAAATTTTGGGGTAAGTTCCTTCTGCAGGGGTGAGAAAACGGTTTCTCACCCGGTTGGGCACAAGGAAGCAATGAAGAGACTTAGCAGGCTCAGCGTTTTCGGCTACGGAGCCGGCGACGCCGCCAACAGCATGATCATCAGTACCGGAAACATGTTCCTGCTGGTCTACTACACGGATGTGGCGGGGATCGGGGCGGCCGCGGCCGGCACGTTGCTGCTGCTGTTACGGGTCTTCAACGCCTTCACGGACATTGCGGCCGGACGGATCGTGGACAGGGTACACAGCAGGCGGTGGGGTAAATTCCGGCCGTTCCTCATGTTCGGCTTCGTCCCCATGCTGCTGAGCGTTGCGGTGTTTCACGTCCCGGATGTTGAGCCGTCCCTGAAACTCCTCTACGCCTACTGCACCTACGGGCTGGTCTGCGTGGCCTACAGCATGGTGAACGTTCCGTACGGCTGCCTGGTAGGGGCCATGACCCGGGATGCCAGGGACCGGGCGCGCCTGGGAGGGGCGCGGACCATCGGCGGGCTGTCCGTGGGTGCAACGCTTGGCTTCTTCATAGCCCCGCTGCTGGGTGCAGGGCAGGACATGCAGCAGATTTTCACCTGGCTGACTGTTGCGTTCGCGGTTGTGGGTTCCGCCCTCTATGCCTTCACGGGCGCTGTCTGTGTTGAGCAGGTTCCCGGCAGAGTCCCCAGGATCACCATGGGCCAGAGCATGGCGGCGCTGAAAGCCAACTCGCCGCTGGTGGTCCTCTGCGTGAGTTCAATCCTGTTTGTCACCGGCACGTCCGCCACTGGAGCAGCCCAGTTCTACTACCTCCGCGATGTGCTGGGCAGGGTGGACCTGTTTCCGGTCATGGCGGCCGCGCAGGTGGTTATCACCCTCGCGTTGGCCGTCCTTATTCCCCGTCCGGTGGCGCGCTGGGGTAAACGTGCTGTCTACAGCGGCGGGGCCAGCCTGGGGGTCCTGGGCGGCGTGCTGGTCTTCCTGGCTCCGACGGGTGCACCGCTGGTTGGTGTGGCCGGCCTCATCCTGGGGCTCCTTGCCTCGGCGTCGGCCAGCATCGTGACCTGGGCCCTGATCGCCGACACTGTTGAATACGGCGAGTGGAAAACGGGGGTCCGGGTGCAGGGAATCAACTACGCGCTGTTGGCCGCCACCCGGAAGCTGGGCATGGGATTCGGCGCCGGCCTGGTCGCTTTCTCGCTGGCCTGGGGTGGCTACGCTTCCGGGCTGCAGGAGCAGTCCGGTCAAGCCACCCTGGCCATCCGCGCCGCGGCCGGCTTGCTGCCCGGTGCCCTGGTGCTGGCCTCGGTGGGGATTATGCACTGGTACCGGCTGACGGACCAGAAGCATGCCGAACTGGTGGCCACCCTGTCGCGTGATGCCACGTAACAGTTTTGCGTGGGCAGCTGCCCGGCGCTATGGTTCATGGCATGACAAACCGTTGGTATGCGTATTTTTCGTTGGCTCTGGAGGGGCCCGCGTCTAACTGACACGCATCCAACTTTCCTTCAGAGCCAACAGGGCAGAGATTATTCTCTGCCCTTCGCCGTTTCTCCGGCGGGTTCTGATCCGGGCCCGCTTCCCATCTGGAACAGGACCCGAACATGAGCACAGCAACAGCAGCACACGTCACAGCAAGCAACGCCGCCGGCACCCAGGCCGCGCAACCGACGTCGAACCTGCGGGTCAGCGAATTCACTGCGCTGCCCACGCCCCAGGAACTCATCGCCCAACTGCCGCTGGACGCCCGGTTGGCGGGCGTCGTCGAACGCGGCCGCGACGAAGTCCGCGCCATCATGGACGGCGTTGACGACCGGTTGCTGGTGATTGTGGGCCCGTGTTCCATTCACGACCCCAAGGCGGGGCTGGAATACGCCCGGCGGCTGGTCAGCCAGGCCGAAAAGCACAGGGAAGACCTCCTGATCGTCATGCGGACGTACTTCGAAAAGCCCCGCACAACCGTGGGCTGGAAGGGCCTGATCAACGATCCGCGGCTGGACGGCAGCCACGACATGGTGACCGGACTGCGTACCGCCCGCCACTTCCTGCAGCAGGTCACCGCGCTGGGACTGCCCACCGCCACGGAGTTCCTGGAGCCCATCAGCCCGCAGTACATGGCCGACCTGATCTCGTGGGGAGCCATCGGGGCCCGCACCACCGAGAGCCAGATCCACCGGCAGCTCGCCTCCGGACTGTCCATGCCCATCGGCTTCAAGAACGGCACCGACGGCGACCTCCAGGTGGCCATCGACGCCTGCGGTGCGGCGGGGGCGGCCCAGGCCTTCCTTGGCATCGATGGCGACGGCAGGGCCGCGCTGGTGGCCACCGCCGGAAACCCCGACACCCACGTGATCCTCCGCGGCGGACGCAAGGGGCCCAACTACTCAAGCGCCGACGTCGAGGCTGCCTCCGCAAAGCTGGCCGGCAAACACTTGAACCCGCGCCTGATCGTGGACGCCAGCCACGCCAACAGCGGCAAGAGCCACCACCGCCAGGCGGAGGTTGCGCTGGAAATCGGTGCCCAGCTCGAGGACGGGGGCGCCTCCGCGCAGGCCATTGCGGGGGTCATGCTGGAAAGCTTCCTGGTGGGCGGCGCCCAGAACCTCGACGTTGCCTTGCACGCAGCCGGCCGGTCGGAGCTGGTGTACGGCCAGAGCGTCACGGACGCCTGCATGGACTGGGATGTTTCCGCCTCGGTCCTGGGCCAGCTGGCGGCGTCGGCGCGCAAGCGTCGGGCCGGGAAATAGGGGAGCCAATTAGGGGGACCCTACTACTTTCACTTCTGCCACAGGAACATCTAGAGTATCTAGATAGGTGGTTGGTGGATGGCTCAGCATCGGAACACCGCATTGGCACGTACCTGGGGTCACTGTTGTCCATCCGTCAGCAAAGGAATATAGGGAAATGTCGGCAGAACAGAACTTCTCCAACGCGAAGTTCCTGACCGTGGCTGAAGTAGCCCAGGTCATGCGCGTCTCCAAGATGACCGTGTACCGGCTGGTCCACTCCGGCGAGATGCCGGCGGTGCGGTTCGGGCGCTCCTACCGGGTTCCGGAAAAGGCCGTGGAACAGTACCTTAAGGGTGCTGTTGTGGACGGCCACACAGAGACCGCCTGACCAGGCTGTCCTGAGCCGCCTCCGGGAAGCGGTACCCTGTTAAAGAACGTTTTACGTCATTGTAAGAATCTGTCAGTTGTTCAGTTCGTAGCTCTGTCCACGAACAATTTCCATCAGACAGGTACTGCATCTAGTTTGGTAAGGAACTTTCGTGGGTTCAGTTATTAAGAAGCGTCGCAAGCGTATGGCCAAGAAGAAGCACCGCAAGCTGCTTCGCAAGACCCGTCACCAGCGCCGCAACAAGAAGTAGAGATACTTCCAACAGCGTGGAAATGCCCGCCGCCTTCCGAGGTGGCGGGCATTTCTGTGTCCCCCCACCCAACTAGGTAGCGCCAAGTGTCGTTTTGGGCGCCCAGAACGACACTTGGCGCTACCTAGATGCGGGGGCCGCGGATGCGGGCGAAGCCCTTCCACAGCCCGTAAACGGCACCGCCGGCCGTGGCCGCCTTGAGTCCGAAGGTGGCTGCCCGGCGTCCGGCACGGAAGTCGTAGACAGGCCAGTTGCGGTCCCGGGCGTGCCGGCGCAGGCGGGCATCAGGGTTGATGGCCACCGGGTGTCCCACCAGGGACAGCAGCGGAATGTCATTGTAGGAGTCGCTGTAGGCCCAGCAGCGCCTAAGGTCCAGGTCCTCAGCGTCCGCGATGCCCTGGACAGCTACAGCCTTGGCGGAGCCATGCAGGATGTCTCCCACCAGCCGGCCCGTGTACATGCCCTCGGATATTTCGCCCACCGTCCCCAGGGCTCCGGTGAGTCCAAGCCTGGACGAGATCACCGTGGCCACCTCGATGGGGGTTGCCGTCACCAGCCAGACCCGCCGGCCAACGCGGAGGTGCTGCTCGGCCAGGGCCTTTGCCCCGGGCCAGATCCTGGAGGCGATCATCTCGTCGTAGACCTCTTCACCGAGGGCCTTGACGTCGTCAACAGTGATCCCGGCGGCAAGGGTCAGGGCGGAGTCGCGCACTGCATGGACGTCGTCGATATTCTCGCCGCGCGCCACGAACTTGAACTGTTTCCAGGCGAAACCGGCAGCCTGGGCCATGGTGAACGCGCCGCGCTGATGCATCTTGCGCGCAACGTGGAAGAGGCTGGCTCCGCGCATCAGGGTGTTGTCCACATCGAAGAACGCCGCCTCGCCCGGCTGCGGCGCAGCAACCGGCTTGGTGACTACGGCGACGTATTTCTCCTCGGGCATGGAGTCGAGTCTAGTCAATACGCCGTCCGTTCCCCTGCGGATCGTCCATTGCAGCGCGGAGTGGCTGGCGCCGTGTAGTGGCGCGGGCGTCGCCGGGGACGGCGAACGGGGCTACCGTTAAGCCATGCCAACACCCCGCGTTGTCCTCATCACCAAAGCAGACTGCCACCTTTGTGAAGAGGCGCGCGACGCCGTGGGGCGGGTTACCGCGTCCCTGGGACTTGAGTGGACGGAAGAGTTGGTGGACAACCAACCGGAACTGCGTGACCGGTACGCGGAGGAAATCCCCGTTGTGCTGGTGGATGGCGTGCAGCGGGATTTCTGGAAGATCGACGAAGCCCGGCTGGAGCGCGTGCTCCAGCGGGCCATGGCGCAGTAGGGGAGCAGCACCGTGATGGCGCGCACGCCGGAGTCATCTGCTTTGTTGGCATCGCCGGTGGGGCCCTAGAGTGGAGTCACAACGCGATGCGAGGGAGGGGCTGGTGGCTTCGCTGGATTCAACCCCCCAGGCTGTCCCGGACCTGCCGGCGGCCCCCGAGGCCAAGCAGATACCACCTGCTGCTGTGGCCCGGCTGACGCTCTACCTGCGTGCCCTTAATACCCTCCTCGCCGAGGGCGTGGAACGCGTCTCCTCCGAATCCCTGGCCGAGGCCTCCGGCGTCAGTTCCGCAACCCTGCGCAAGGACCTGTCCCACGTGGGTTCGTACGGCACCCGCGGTGTGGGCTATGAGGTGCAGTACCTGAGCCGGCACATAGCCGCCGCCCTCGGCCTCACCCACGACTGGAAAGTGGCGATCGTTGGCGCCGGCAACCTGGGCAAGGCCCTGGCGCGGTACGGCGGCTTCGAATCCCGCGGGTTCGACGTCGTGGCCATCTTTGATGCGGACCAGATGGTGGTGGGCAACGAAGTGGGCTGGCTGCGCGTCAGCGACGTGGCGGACATGGAAGCCGTGCTGCACCGGACCGGGGCGAACATGGTGGTGCTGGCCCTGCCGGCCGCCGTGGCGCAGGATATCTGTGACCGCGTGGTGGCGGCCGGCGTCCACAGCATCCTCAGTTTTGCCCCCGTGATGCTCCAGGTGCCGGAGGGAGTCAACCTCCGCAAAGTGGACATGGCTACCGAGTTGCAGATCCTGGCCTACCACGCACAACGGGCGCAGGCTCCGGAGCAGACCGCCTAGGTACCTGGCGGCAGTTCCGTTGCCCACGCCCGCAGGGGTGGTTACTTCTGCTGGTCCGTGCTGCTGTTACCGGCCGTACGGGTTGCCGAAGCCGCCGCCGTACGGGTTGGCGAACGGCTGCTGCTTCCGGAAATAGGGAGCGGCGGCTGGCAGGTAGAGCAGCACAATCGCGGCAATCCCCAGCAGCGTTCCGATGGTGGCAAGGCTGGGCGGGCCAAAGAGGCCGAAAACGGAAAGCCCCGCGAAGACGGTGCCCAGGATGCGGGCCCAGTTTTTGCCCTTGCGGACGAAGAAGGCCACCAGCAGGTACAGGGCCAGGCCGATGATGGCGAACACCACCAGTGTGCCGGCGATGACGCCCTTCATGTCCTCGTAGGTGACGCCGGCCCCGGTACCTTCAACCTGCTGCTCAAAGGCATTGCGGAACATGGGGTCATCCAGCGTGGTCAGCCCGGTCAGCATGGACACCACGAAGATGGCGGCCGAAGCGATCAGCAGCCAGAAGGAGATGTTGACCAGCTGGGGGACGCCGGCGCTCCCGGACGGCTGCGGCTGCTCCGACGGATACTGCGCATAGGGGGACTGGCCATACGGCGACTGGCCGAACTGCTGCTGCCCGTAGCCGGGTGCCGGCGGCGGGTTCTGGCCGTACTGCGGGGCGTTCTGCCCGTACTGGGGAGCGCCGGACTGGCCGTATTGCGGAGGGTTCTGGCCGTACTCGGGCGTTCCGGACTGCCCGTACTGCGGTGCGTTCTGCCCGTACTGCGGGGCTCCCGACTGCTGGCCGTACTGCGGGGCGTTCTGGCCGTAGCGGGGAGCCTGGCCGCCGGACTCGGGATCGTTGGGAACGGGAGGCGGGACGGGGGGAGTACTCATGAGCGGTCCTTTTGCATGTCGGGTTTCCAGGTCTGCCGGGACTAGTCCTGTTCCCCTACCCCCAGCATGGCTTAAGTCCACCGTACCCCCGGGCGGGCCGCTTGGGGGTCATTCCGAAGAGGTATTCCCGCGCCTTCCTGCTGCCGCAAAAAATGCCCGGGAGCCGGGCAGCCAAAGCAGCACCGCGGCAACCAGGCTGACAAGGAAGGCGATCCAGTTCCCGGCCTGGCCCGTGCCAATCGCAGCGTTGGCCACCCCCAGGACCAGAATGGCTGCGGAGAGGGCCGTCAATGCCAGCCGGGCCCAGTTCCTGCCGGCTTTCATCCTGACTGCGAGGACCATCTGGGCAACCCCCACCGCGGCCGCCAGCAGCATCAGGGTAACGACGGCGGCTGCTGCGGAGGGCGCCGCAGAAAAAAGCACCAGGGATGCCAGCATTCCCAGGAACCCGCCAAGCATGCCCAGCAAGCCTCCGATGAACCAGATCCAGAACGAGACCTTGATTTCCGTCGGGCGGCCTGCCACCGAAAACAGCGCATTCAGGGCGCCCTGTCGCGGGCCGGAAGGGTAGCTCATGGCGTTCACTGTAGTACCGCCGTCGTACGTTTAAACGCGGCCACCCCGGCGCCGCATGGAAGCGGTGCCGGGGTGGGGCATCGTTAAGGAGTAGCTGCTTACGCTGCAGGAGCGATGAAAGCGAGTTCGAGGTTGATGGCAACCTTGTCGCTGACCAGGACGCCGCCGGCCTCAAGTACGGCGTTCCAGGTGAGGCCGAAATCCTTGCGGCTGATGGTGGTTTCAGCGGAGACGCCGGCGCGGGTGTTGCCGAAGGGGTCCACGGCAACGCCATTGAACTCGGTTTCCAGGGTGACGGGGCGGGTAACGCCCTTGATGGTGAGGTCCCCGGCCAGCTCGTAGCTGTTGCCCTTGGCCACCAGGCCGTTGGAGACGAAGGAGATCTCGGGGAACTTCTCCACGTCGAAGAAGTCCTCCCCCTTGACGTGGCCGTCGCGGTTTACGTCGCCGGAGTCAAAGCTGGCGGTGTTGATGGTGGCGTTGATCTTGGAATCGGCCACGTTCTCGGCGAGTTCCAGGGTGGCTTCCGCTTCCTTGAACTGGCCGCGTACCTTGCTGATGCCGGCGTGGCGGACGGTGAAGCCGATCTCGCTGTGCGAGTTGTCCAGGGTCCAGGTGCCGGTGGTGACGTCTGCGGGAAGTGCCATGATGGTGCTCCTTCTGTGGTTTGCCTTTGTCGGGTGGAATTGAAGCTTCATCTGTTGAAGACTCAACTAACTGCTGCATCTACTATAAACATGCATTTGCATCTTTTGTTCCCGATTCCGGAACATTTCTTCACAAAGTTCAGTTCTACTCCTTGTAGAAGATTTCGGATCGCACGCCATCTTTGAGAAACTGGTAAACATGCCCCAAGCCACTGTCCATTTGCTCCGCCACGGCGAGGTCCACAATCCTGACGGCGTTCTGTACGGACGGCTGCCCGAATTCCACCTCTCCGAACTGGGGCAGGAGATGGCGCGCATGCTTGCCGAGCACTTCAGCCGCCGCGCTGCGGCCGGCGCCCGGATCACCTACCTGGCCGCCTCCCCGCTTGACCGCGCGCAGGAAACTGCACGGCCGACGTCGGACGCCCTGCGCCTCCAGATCCACACGGACGAGCGGATCATCGAAGCGGAAAACTACTTCGAGGGCATGAAGGTCACCAAGGCCGAACTGCGCCGCCCCAAGCACTGGCCCCGGCTGGTCAACCCGCTCCGGCCCTCCTGGGGCGAGCCTTATAAGAAGCAGGCTGAGCGCGTCATGGCGGCAGTGCAGGCGGCGCGCCTGCGTGCCATTGAACTGGCGGCCGGGGACTTCGGCGCGGACGGTCCCGAGGCGATCATGGTGAGCCACCAGCTGCCCATCTGGGCCACCCGCCTGAGCGCCGAAGGCAAACCCCTCTGGCATGACCCGCGGAAACGCGAGTGCACCCTGACATCCATCACGTCGCTGGTGTTCGACGACGACGGCACGCTTCTGCGCGTGCAGTACAGCGAGCCGGCGGCTTCCCTTCTTCCGGGTGCGGCAAGCACCCCTGGAGCCTAGTTGTGACCGACAGTAAGACCACGTCCCGCAGAAGCATGCTTGCAGCCGCCGGACTCGCCCTCGCTGCGCTGACGGTTGGCCTTTCGGGCTGCGCCCAGGAGGATGCCCTGGCCAAGCAGGCCCGGGCCGGGGACAACAAAAACTACGTGGCCGGGGACGGGTCCGTGACCGAGTTCGCCGCAGGGGACCGGAAATCCGCCATCCAGATCAGCGGCACCCTCTTCAACGGCACCCCAGTGGCGCCGGCCGATTTCCAGGGCAAGGTGACAGTCCTGAACTTCTGGTTCGCCGCATGTGCCCCCTGCCGGGTGGAGGCCCCCATCCTCGAGGAGCTCCACCAGGAGTTCAAGGACCAGGGCGTGCAGTTCTTCGGCGTCAACCTCCGCGACGAGAAAGCCACCGCCGAGGCCTTCGAGAAGACCTTCAACCTGACCTACCCCAGCTTTGACGACAAGGACGGCGGCGTCCTGCTGTCCGTTTCCGGGCTGGTGCCGCCGGGCGCCGTCCCCACCACCCTGGTGCTGGACAAGCAGGGCCGCGTGGCGTCGCGCGTGCTGGGTGAAGTCCAAAAAGGCACCCTGAAGGCCCTCATCGCTGCGGCCGTGGCAGAGTAGCGGACCCGTGAACAGCCCCTTTGCCGAAGCCATCCTGAACGGCTCGCTCCTGCTCGCCATTCCCGTGGCCCTGCTGGCCGGACTGGTTTCCTTCCTGTCCCCGTGCGTCCTGCCCCTGGTGCCCGGCTACCTGGGCTACGTCACCGGGCTGAGCGGAGTGGACCTGGAGAAGCAGAAGCGCGGCCGGATGCTGCTGGGCATCGGCCTGTTCGTCCTGGGCTTCTCCGTGATCTTCGTCCTCCTCGGCGGCGCCTTCGGCCAGCTTGGCACGCTCATCACCGGATCCCAGAACGCCTGGATCACCCAGCTGTTGGGCGTCCTGGTGATCATCATGGGCATCGTGTTCATGGGCGGCTTCAGCTGGCTGCAGCGTGACGCCAAGATCCACGCCAAGCCGCCCGCCGGGCTGTGGGGAGCTCCGCTGCTGGGCCTCACCTTCGGGTTGGGCTGGGCCCCCTGCATCGGCCCCACCTACTCCGCCGTCCAGCTCCTGAGCCTCTCCGGCGGCTCCTCGGCCGCGAAGGGCGCGTTCCTGGCCTTTGTCTACAGCCTGGGCCTGGGCATCCCGTTCCTCCTGATCGCCCTGGCGCTCCGCCGGGGCATGGGGGTGATGGCCTTCTTCCGCAAGCACCGGCTGGCCATCCAGCGGACCGGCGGCGGCATCCTGGTGGTGCTCGGGCTCCTGATGGCAAGCGGCGTCTGGGGAACCTGGGTGACCGAACTCCAGTACTGGTTCCAAACCGATGTGAAGTTGCCGATCTGATGAGCGAGCGCGTGAACATAGAGAACAAGCAGTCCGCCCCGGTGGACGGCAAACTGGCTGAAGCCAAGGCAGAGGCTGCCCTGCCGGCGCTGGGCCCCAAGGAGATGCTGCGCTGGGCGTGGACCCAGCTGACCAGCATGCGTACCGCGCTGTTCCTGTTGCTGCTCCTGGCCGTGGCGGCAGTCCCGGGTTCGCTCTTCCCGCAGCGGCCCGCCAACCCGTCCGTGGTCACCCAATACATCAAGGACAACCCGGACTACGGCAAGCTGCTGGACTCCCTGCAGCTGTACGACGTCTACTCCTCGGCCTGGTTCTCGGCCATCTACCTGCTGCTGTTCATCTCGCTGATCGGCTGCGTAGTGCCCCGCGCCATCGCCCACTACAAAGCCATGCGGTCCCAGCCGCCGCGCACCCCCAAACGCCTGTCCCGCCTTCCGGAGTACGGCACCATGGTCATTCCCGCCGGGGCCGGGCTCCCGGCGTCGGACGCCATCCACAGCGCCGCCGGACTGCTGAAGAAGCGCGGCTACCGCGTGGAAGTGAGGGACGACGACGGCGCGCGGCCGTCTTTGGGAGCCGAGCGCGGCTTCCTGAAGGAAGTAGGCAACCTCGTCTTCCACACTTCGCTCATCGGAGTGTTGGTTTCGGTGGCCGCCGGCGGCCTGTTCGGCTACAGCGGGCAGCGCATCCTGGTGGAGGGGGACACGTTCGTGAACACCCTGGTGGGTTACGACCAGTTCAATCCCGGCACCAACTTCCAGTCCAGCCAGCTGCAGCCCTATTCGGTGCAGCTGGACAAGTTCGACATCACCTTCGACCGTGAGTCCGAGGGCAAGTTCGGCCAGCCCATCGACTTTTCCGCCGCTGTGACCACCAAGGAAAACCCGGATTCCCCCGCCCGGCAGGAAATCCTGAAGGTCAACGACCCCATTACCCTGGGCGGCACCAGCATCTACCTCACCGGCAACGGCTACGCCCCCGTGGTCACCATCCGGGACGGTGCAGGCAACGTGGCCATGCAGGGCCCGGTGGTGGCCAAACTGCAGGGTGACAACTACTACTCCTCCGTGGTGATCAAGGTTCCCGACGCCCGGCCGGACCAGCTGGGCTTCGCGGGCTTCTTCCTGCCCACGGCCTTCGTCACCGACGAGGGCGTCTCCTTCAGCGGGGACCCGGAGCTCTTCAACCCGCAGCTGACGCTCAACTCCTATTACGGCGACCTCGGCCTGGACGACGGCGCCCCGCAGAACGTGTTCGAACTCGATGTGCAGGACCTCACCCCGCTGAACGCCCGCAACCTCGACGCCGGCGGCATCACCCTGACGCCCGGGACCAGCTATACCCTGCCCGACGGCAAGGGCACCATCAGCTTCGACGGCGTCAAGCGCTACATCGGCGTGGACATCCACCACAACCCCGGCCAGCTCTACGCCCTGATTTTCGCGCTGCTGGCCGTGGCGGGCCTGATCCTCTCGCTCTACGTCAACCGCCGCCGCGTGTGGGTCCGGACAGGCACCCACGAGGACGGGCGCACCATGGTTGAATACGGGCTCCTGGCCCGCGGCGAAGACCACCGGCTTGCCGCCGAAGCGGCAGCCCTCCGGAAGCTGCTGGCCGACGAATGGCAGCTGGACCCGGAACAGGCCGCAACTACTTCTTCACCCACCACCCCAGCAGGCCCCACCGGGCCCGAAAAGGACCAGTAATGCCGTACGGAATCAACGAAATCATGGGCCAGTACAGCGAACTCTTCATGCTGCTGGCCGCGGGCACCTACACGGTGGCCTTTATCGCTTTCGCGTGGGACCTGGCCAAGAGCAGCAAGGCCCTGCGCGCGATCGACCTCAAGGCCGCCCAGGCCGGCGAAGCCGGGCGGGTGCCGGTAGCTGCCGGAGCGGGCGCCCGCAGCGAGGCGCACCTTGCCGGGCCTGCTGACCGGGCTGAACGACCGTCGTCGTCCACTGCCACTCTGTCCGGCGCAGGAGGCGGGGGAGCCGCCACCGCCGACGCGGACATGCGGTATGCCGCGGAACGACGCGCTCCGGCGCGGGTTGCGGTGGCCCTGACCATCCTTGGCGCGCTGATCCACGGCGCCGGCGTGGTCACCCGCGCCCTGGGCGCCGGCCGGGTGCCCTGGGGCAACATGTACGAGTTCCTCACCACCGGCGCGTTCGTGGCGGTGGCTGTGTTCCTGCTGGTGCTGGTCCGCCGCGACCTGCGCTTCCTGGGCACCTTCGTGGTGGGCCTGGCCATCATCATGCTGGTTGCCGCCTCCGTGGCGTACTGGACGCCGGTGGGCCACCTGGTTCCCGCGCTGCAGAGCTACTGGCTGATCATCCACGTGTCCATCGCCGTGCTCTCCTCGGCGCTCTTCACCCTGACGTTTGCCATGTCCGCGCTGCAGCTGGTCCAGTCCCACCGCCAGAAAACGGTGGCCGCGGGCGGGGCGGACAAGCTGGGTTTCATGCGCCTCGTGCCCTCTGCCCTGAGCCTGGAAAACCTGTCCTACCGCATCAACGCGATCGCCTTCATCGGCTGGACCTTCACCCTGATGTTCGGTGCCATCTGGGCGGAAAAGGCGTGGGGACGGTTCTGGGGCTGGGACACCAAAGAGGTGTGGACCTTCGTGATCTGGGTGGTCTACGCAGGCTACCTCCACGCCCGTGCCACCCGCGGCTGGACGGGTACCCGGGCTGCCTGGCTCTCGATTGTCGGCTACCTTTGTGTCATTTTCAACTTCACCATCGTGAACCAGTTTTTCAACGGGCTGCACTCGTACTCAGGCCTCTGAGCAGGGGTTTCTTCCGATCCGGCGGACCGCTCACGGAAAATAACAATTCGGTGTAGCAATAGGGGTGTTCGCCGTCCGGCCGTGGTGCTACCTTGGTGACGTTCGCCAGTGATGAAGCTTGCAGGCGAGACAACAGTTTTTCCTGAGGTTCCCATGAGCTACGTTCTCGCCATCGATGTCGGGACCAGCTTCACAGCTGCTGCCGTTGCCCGTTTTGACCAAGGAGCGTCTTCTTCCCCCGAGTGCCTGCCGCTCGGACTCCGCGGTGCCTCGGTGCCCTCCGTGCTTTTTTACCCGGAGGAAGGCCCCGTCCTGGTGGGCGAAGCCGCGGAACGCCGCGGCCTCGACTCCCCGGCCCGGGTGGTGCGGGAATTCAAGCGCCGTGTGGGCGACGCCGTGCCGCTTTCCGTGGGCGCGCTGTCCTTGCCCGCCGAGGACGTCTTCGCCACCATGGCCCGGTGGGTGGCGGACCGCGCGGAAGAGCGCGAGGGGGCGCCGCCGTCGGACATCATCCTGACCCACCCTGCAGCCTGGGGCAGCCACCGGACCACCCTTTTGAAGGCCGCCCTGGCGTCCAAGGGCCTGCAGGACGTAACACTGGTGACCGAGCCGGAGGCGGCCGCCCTGCACTACGCTTCGCAGGTCCGCGTTGATGAGGGAAGCACCATTGCCGTCTACGACCTCGGCGGCGGAACCTTTGACACGGCGGTCCTGAGAAAGGCCGGCACCAGCCGCTTCGAACTGCTCGGCCGTCCGGAGGGCATTGAAAACCTCGGCGGGGCCGATTTCGACGCCGCCGTCCTGCGCTACGTCGCCGGGCATACCGGCGACGTCCTCGCCACCCTGGACCCCGCCGACCCGGGTGCCCTGGCGGCCCTTGCAAGGCTGCAGCGCGAATGCGTGGAGGCAAAGGAGGCGCTCTCCGCGGACAGCGAAGCCAGTATCTCCGTGCTCCTCCCCGGATTCCAGCAACAGGTGCGCCTGGTCCGTTCCGAATTCGAGGCGCTCATCGAAGAGCCCCTGCGGGAGACCGTGGACGCACTGGAACAGTCGCTGGCAGACCTCCAGCTGCAGCCCGCAGACCTTTCCGCCGTGCTCCTGATCGGCGGCTCATCACGGATTCCCTTGGTGGCCCAACTGATTTCGGAGCAGCTGGACCGTCCCATCGCCGTGGACGCGGACCCCAAGTCCTCCATCTGCCTGGGAGCTGCCGTGGCAGCGGTGCTCGCGAGGCAGGCCGCCGCCGCTGCCGAAGCCGCGGCGGCCGCGGAAGCAGCGGCCGCCGTCGAGCCTGATGAGGCGGCCGGGCACACGCCGGGGCGGCTGGCCAGTTGGTCCCGGAAGGGCACGACGGCGGCCGGAGCGTTGGCAGGGTCCGCGCCGCAGGGCCCGGGGCACGGCCATCCCGGGCACGGCACGCGGGGCGGTGCGCACGCACCCAAGCCCAGCGTACGGTTCACCGCCATCGCTGCTGCTGCGGCTTTGTTCACCGTTCTGTCCGCTACGGCAGCACAGAGTCCCGAGGGCCTGAGCAGCCTGACTGCCATTTTTACGCCGGACGCGGGCGCAAGCGAAGACAAGGGTGCCTCAGCCAGCGGTGCCGGCGGTGCCGGCGGAGGGTCGGGCGGACAGGCAGCAGCCGGAGCGGGAGTGGAGGCCCAGGCACCGGCCAAGGGCATCGAGGCGGCCGCAAAGAAAAAGGACGCGGGAGGGGCCGGCCTGGAAGTGGCTGCTTCGCCCACCAGCAAGCCGACCTCCAGCGCATCCGGGGGGAAGGCCGCCGGGGAGAAAGCGGCGGGGGAGAAGGCTGCGGCGGGATCCGACGGCACCAGCGCCGCGCCCGGGTCAGGCACCAGCACGGGTACCGCGCCGGGCACCGCTGCCGGAACGGGCGATGCGGCCCCAGGAACGACGGAGCCCACAGGAACGCCGACCGGAAGCACCGGCACTGCCGGACCGACAACGCCCGGCACCACGGACCCCGTGACCCAGGAGCCTGTACCAACTACGCCCGCACCTGTGGAACCGGCACCCGTGGACCCTGCCCCCACCACACCGGTGGAGCCCGTTCCGGAGCCGGTACCCACCACGCCCGTTGCGGAGCCTGTTCCCACTACCGTGGAACCGGCACCCGTGGAGCCCGCGCCGGTGGAGCCTGCGCCGGTGGAGCCGGTTCCTACCCAGACCCAGACCACGGAGGCGCCCCCGCCTCCACCCCCGTCCGAGACGGTCGCCCCGGTCACGCCTGCCGAACCGGTGGCGTGAGCATGACTGGGCATCACAACCGGCCCTCGGACCGGACTGACTCCCTGCTGCCGGAACTGCACAATGACGCGCCGCCGCAGGGTGCCGCCGAGCAAATGGCGCGGCAGCTCAAGGGCGAAAACGCGGCCGTCCGGGAACTGCTGCTTGCACTGTCCGTCGGTTTCACGCTGCCCGGACCGCTTCCGGCGGACCTGCAGGGCAAGATCGACCGCGGCGAGGTGGAAAGCCTGACCGCCCTGGTGGAACGGGCCGAGGCGGCAGGCCTCCTGACCGCGGACGGCTCCGTTGTGGGCCCGGCACAGCACGCGCTGCTCACCGTCGCCCCTACCGCCAAAGTCCACGCCCTCCAGCGGGAACTCGTAACTGCGTACGCCAGCCAGGGGCAGCCCCTGGGCGACTTCGCCCGCGAGCTGGCCCGTGGCGGCCTGGCGGACCCCCGCGTCGCGGCTGAGCTGGAACACGCAGGGGACAAGGCCCTGGAGCACAACCCGGCGCTGGCCTCGCAGCTCTACGGGGAAGCCCTGTTGGCCGGAGCGGACGAGACCGGCACCGCAGCCCGGCGCGCCCAGGCGGCTGCGGCTGACGGCGACCTGGACGCAGCCACTCGGATCATCGATACGTTGCTGGTGTGCGACAACCCGCCGGATGTCCGCCGGGGTGCCGACGTGGCCGCCGCGGTGTGGGCCCAGCGCGGGATGCTGGCGCGGGCAGCGGATGCGTACAGCTGGCTCGGCGCTACCCGGATGGGACCGTCCGCGCCCCTTGCTGCCGTGGCCATGGTGGGATGCGGCAACAGGGCCGGCGCGGAGGCACTGTTCCGCGCGGACGCTCCGCCCGCTTCTCCCACCCTTTTGGCCGCCACCCTTGCCGAGACCGGCAAAGGCGTCCTCGGTTCCTTGGGGGAGGATCCGTACCAGGCGCTGCCAGTGCTGATCCATGCTGCAGACATGTTCAACGCGGCGGGCGCGGCGCTGCCGCTTCCGGAGACCCCCGCCGCCCTGGCTGCGCTGGTGGCCCTGCACAGTGGGGAGCCGCACCTGGCGGAAGGTGTCTGCCGGGCGGCAACAGCGGCTGGACAGGGCGGCAACGCCGCTAAGCCCCGGCTCTTCCTGCTGCAGGCATGGTCTGCCATGCAGCAGGACAAACTCGAGGATGCGCGGCTCGCAATCAACGAAGCGTCCAAAGCGAACCATTGGCCCCTCGTTCCCCGGGATGAATTCCTGCGGGCCGCCCTGGAAGTGGGCCTGGCCCGGCGGAACGGGGAAGTTCCGGAGCTGGTGATGGCATGGGAGCGGGCACGTGAAGCCATGCTGCACACCTCGGTGGACCTGTACAGCCTCCTCCCCTGGGGCGAGCTGATGATCACGGCTGCCCGGCTCAGGGAGACCCGGAGGGTGGCGCACTATCTCGATGAAGCGCGGCAGCTGCTGGACCGGCTGGGCGATCCGCCGTTGTGGGCAGTCCCGTTCCACTGGGCGGCGGTGCAGGCTGCGCTGTTGGGTGAAAGCCCGGCGCAGCTCGCCCCGCATGCTGCCGCCCTGGCGCGCGCAGCCCGTACCAGCCACCTCGCCGCGGTCCTTGCCGCTGCGGGCAAGGCCTGGGTGTCCGTCCTCGCCGGCAGGTTCACGACGGCGGACGTGGAGTCCGCAGCGCGGGGGTTGGGCAGGGTGGGCATGCCCTGGGAAGGCGCCCGGCTGGCAGGGCATGCAGCGGCAAAAGCGGAAGAACGCAAAGACATGGTGCGGCTGCTCTCCTGCGCCCGGGACCTCCATCCCCAGCCTGGCCCGGCAGGAAACGGAGCAGGGTCCGGACAGGACGCCCGTGCTGTGCCTGCCGCAGAAACCGCAGGCAGCATCCAGCAGGATGGGTCCGGCCTGAGCGAACGGGAAAAGGAAGTAGCCCGGCTGGTGCTCGAAGGCAAGACGTACCGGGAGATCGGTGAGGCCATCTACATCTCCCCCCGGACTGCCGAACACCACATCGCCAGGATGCGACGCCGCCTGGGCGCGGAAAACCGGTCAGACCTGTTGGCACGGTTGCGCCTTGCCCTGGGCTCCGAAAATCCCCCTCAGGAATAAGCCCCTAACCCCCCTAACACCAGGGGGTTCAGGTTCCCCGGCAGGGTGCTTCCCGGTAGGGGGAAACGGCCCGATGCCCGGTCCCCACCCGGGACCATACGTTTGATTCAAGCCCGGCAACGACGCCGGGCGATCCGCAACTCAGAGAGAAGATTGAGGACCATCAAATGACACTCGCAAACGACCTCGTCCAGTTCCTGATGCACCTCTTCGGCGACCGCCAGGCCGCACAGGACTTCCTGGATGATCCGGAAAAGGTACTGGACGAGCACGGCCTGGGTGACGTCTGCTCTGCAGACGTGGACGCCGCAATGCCGGTAGTCCTGGACTACGCACCCGTCACCATCAACACCTCCCGGTTCGACCGTGAGTACAACACCGGCGGCAACACCTCCTGGACCGGCCACATTGGCGGCGGCGGCAGCACCGGCGGCGGAAATCACGGCGGCGGCGGGCACCACGGCGGCGGACACGGTGGGGGTCACCATGACCACGAAGACCACGCCCACGCAGTCCAGCAGCTCCACCACGTGGTGAACAACTACTCCTACACCTCCACGGTGGACGACCGCGACAACATCGTTGACCAGTCCGTCAACCAGAACATCTGGGCCGAAGGCGACGTGGAGCAGTGGTTCGACAACGATTCCGTCATCGCCTCCGGCGACCGCTCCATCGCAGCCGGCGACGACGCCAACGTCGAGGACTCCAACAACATCGAGGATTCCTACAACACGGACAACTCCACGGATAACTCCACGGACAACTCCATCCGTGCCGGCGGCGACGTCAACATCGGCAACGAAGAGACGGACATCGACGACTCCTTCAACACCGACCTGGACGTCGATGTGGAGGATTCGTTCAACGACAACTCGGACAACTCGGTCAACGACTCCTACAACGACAACTCGGACAACTCGGTTGAGAATGATCTCGAGGTGGACGTCGAGGATTCCTTCAACGACAACTCCGTGGAGCTGACCGACAACTCGGACAACTCGATCAACACTGACGTTGAGATCGAGGATTCCTTCAACGAGGACAGCTCCACCAATGTTGAACTGAACGACTCCTTCAACGACAACTCCACCACGGAGACCACCGAGGTTGAGATCGAGGACTCGTTCCAGGACAACTCCACCGATGTGGACGTCGAGGTCGAGGACTCCTTCCAGGACAACTCAGAGACCACGGTCGTCGAGGACAACATTGTTGTCGCCGACAACGAGCTGACCTACACCGAGGACAACTCCACCAACACCGAGGTGGAGGTCGACGCGGACATCGAGGTCGAAGACTCGGCGATCGTCCTCTAACGACAAGTCCCGGGTACCCGTAAGCGCCCGGCAGGAGCACCCAGAACTCCTGCCGGGCTCTTCCCGGCTTATCCCGCATTCCGTGTGAAACCTGAGGCAAAGGACGCGCTGTGGCAGAAGCAGGACTGGCAAAACCTTCAACCCCGGTGACATCGGGGCAGCTCGTGAAACTGGTGGAGCAGGGCCTCCAGCTGGTGGGCACGGGGGACCGGACGGACCTCCGCAAACGCCTGGACCAAACCCTGGTACGGCTCAGGGATCCCAGCATCCGGGTGATCGTCGTCGGCGAATTCAAGCAAGGCAAAAGCAAGCTGATCAACGCACTGGTCAACGCCCCGGTGTGCCCGGTGGACGATGACATCGCAACCTCTGTCCCCACCGTGGTCCGCTACGGTGACCCGGCATCGGCAAGCATCCTGGTTCCAAAGGCCGACGCCGATGCCGTGGACGAGGGCAACGTTGAGCGGCAGCCAATCAACATCGCCGACCTTGCTGCCTTCGTCTCAGAGCGCGGCAATCCAGGAAACAGCAAGAAACTGGTGGCCGCGGAGGTCTGCCTCCCACGGAAGCTCCTCACCGGCGGCCTCACCATCATTGACTCCCCGGGGGTCGGCGGCATGGGATCGTCGCACACCCTCACCACCCTCACCGCCCTGCCCACGGCCGACGCCATGCTCCTGGTCAGCGACGCCTCGCAGGAATACACCGAACCCGAGCTGCGCTTCCTCCGCCAGGCCATGCGGATCACCCCCAGCGTTGTGGGGATCCTCTCCAAGACAGACCTCTACCCGGATTGGCGGCGCGTGGAGGAACTGGACCGCGCGCACCTCGCACAGGTTGCCCAGGACATCCCGCTTTACCCAGTTTCCTCCGACCTCCGCCTGGAGGCCTCCCGGCTGCAGGACGCCGAACTCAACGCCGAGTCGGGCTTCCCGGGACTGATAACCCACCTCCGCAACGAGATCGTGGGGAAGGCGCAGCGCCTCCAGCGGCGCTCGGTGAGCCAGGACTTGCTGTCCGTCACGGAAAACCTCCGTCTCTCATTGCAGTCGGAACTGGAAGCCTTGGAGAACCCGGAGCGGACACCCCAAATGATCGCGGGGCTGGAGCTGGCCAAGGCTGAGGCCGACGACCTCCGGAAACGTTCCGCCCGGTGGCAGATCACCCTTAATGACGGCATCAGCGACCTGATCGCCGATATGGAATACGACCTGCGGGACAGGTTGCGCCGGATCCAGCGGGAAGCTGAAACAGCAATCGACCAGGGCGATCCCGGACCCACCTGGCCCCAGTTCACCAAATGGCTTGAGGAGTGCGCCGCGGCGGCGATCTCGGACACGTTCGTCTGGACCAGCGAGCGTGCCCAGTGGCTCGCCGCCCAGGTGGCAGAACACTTCGCAGCTGATGAAGTGACGCTGCCTGTGTTCCGCGTGTCCGATACCGGGGACGCCCTGGACCCCGTGGATGAGATGCCAACACTGGACGACGGCCGCATCAAACCCCTGCAAAAGGTCCTGATCGGCATGCGCGGGTCCTACGGCGGTGTGCTGATGTTCGGGCTCCTGACCGGCATCTTTGGCATGGCCCTGATCAATCCGCTCTCGGTGGGAGCGGGCCTGCTGCTGGGGCGCAAGGCGTACCGTGAAGACCAGGAGGCCCGGCTCAAGCGCCGGCAGACCGAAGCGAAGGCACTGGTGCGGCGGCAGTTGGATGACGTCACGTTCCAGGTTGGAAAGCAGCTCAAGGACAGGCTGCGGCTGGTCCAGCGTTCCACCCGCGACCACTTTACCGAGATAGCGGACGAGCACCACCGGTCCCTTACTGATTCGGTGGCGGCAGCCCAGAAGGCGGCAACGACCTACGCACTCGAAAAGGATGTCCGCATCCGGGAGATCAAAGCTGAGCTCACGAAGGTGGACGCCCTGTCCCGCGCCGCCCAGGCTGTGGCCGCCGAAACGGCCAAAACTGCCGTACCCGCCGCGCCGGGGGCGGCAGGCACGGCATCCCGGAGTGCGGGCGGAGGGGGAAACGCAGGGTCATCAACGCGAAACCCGGCCCAGCGGACAGCGGGGGCGCCGACAGTGGCGGCCGTAGGATGAAAAACACCACGATCGCCGGCGCGAAGGACCTGGTCCGGGCCGCGCTTGAGGTGTACCGGGATGACCCCGCCGCCTCAGCGGCACTCCAAGACTATGCTCGCAGGCTGTCCGAGCCGTTGCGGGTGGCCATTGCCGGCATGGTCAAGGCCGGCAAGTCCACCTTGCTGAACGCAATCATCGGCGAGGAGATAGCCCCCACGGACACGGGTGAATGCACCCGGATCGTCACCTGGTACCGGCACGGGCACACGCCCCGGATCACTCTCTACCCGGTAGAGGGCGAACCCCGGAACCTTCCGCTCAAGCGCGTGGACGGCCGGCTGGTGTTCGTCCTGGGCGACGTGCAGGCGGAGGATGTCCAGCGCCTTGACGTGCAGTGGCCCGCCCCGGCACTCCAGGCCATGACGCTGATAGATACCCCCGGCATAGCCTCGCTCTCCGGGGATGTCTCCGCGCGGTCCACCAGCTTCCTGGCGCCGGCCGATGCGCCGTCAGAGGCTGATGCCATCATCTACCTGATGCGGCACATGCATGCGTCGGACCTGAGGTTCCTGGAATCCTTCGCCGACACCATGGCGGGGCGGTCGGGAACGGTGAATGCCCTGGCCGTGCTGTCCCGTGCCGACGAAGTGGGTGCCGGACGGATTGATTCCCTCCTCTCCGCCGGGGAAATCGCCGAAAGGTACCGGCGGGACCACAACCTGCGGAAATTGGCGCTGGGCGTCGTCCCGGTGGCGGGACTACTGGCGCAAAGCGCCCGCAGCATGCGCCAGCCTGACTTCGATTCTCTTCGGCTGCTGGCCCAGCTGGACCGCCCGGTCCGGGAAAGGATGCTGCTTTCGGCTGACCGGTTCCTCCGGGCAACGGATCCGGAAGGAATGACGGCGAAGGCCAGGGCCTCGCTGCTGCAAAGGTACGGCCTGTTTGGGATCCGCCTGGCGGTGGTCCTTATCCGCAACGGCTTTGACGAGCCCACGCCCCTTGCCCACGAGCTTGCGCGCCGCAGCGGCCTGGATCCGCTGCTGGAGATGCTTGGCCGGCAGTTCCAGGCCCGCGCGGACGCCCTCAAGGCCCGGACTGCCCTCGTTGCGGTGGACTCCCTGCTGCGCAGTTCTCCCCGGGAGGGCACCGGTGATTTGGCCGCCGCCCTCGAAAGGCTCCAGGTCAATGCGCACGAGTTCCGTGAACTGCGGCTGCTTGCCTCGCTGCGTACCTCCGGGGTGGCACTGAACCCGGAACTGGCTGCCGAGGCTGAACGCCTGATCGGGGGCTGGGGCGCGGCGTCCCACGTCCGGCTGGGGCTGGAACCGGAGGCAACGCCTGAGCAGCTTTCAGACGAGGTCCGCAGCAACCTGGCGCGCTGGCGTGCCCTTGCCGCGAACCCCCTGACGGACAGGGCTGCGCTGGAGGCCTGCCGGGTGGTGATCCGAAGTTGCGAGGGCATCCTGGCAGAAGCCTCAGCCCGGGAACTCCACCGCCAGATCTCGCAGCGCTCAGCCCTGCAGGAACCGGTGCGGCACCCTAAGCCGTTATCTGCCTGACTTCAGCCAGGCGTTGGAGGCGGGGACGAAGAAGAGCACCAGCCCGATGAACGCCAGCAGGGTCTGGAGCCCCCAGAGCATGACCACGTAGCTGCCGCCATCGCCGGCGGGCACCAGGAAGGTTGCGGCCACCAGCATCACCAGCACTTGCCCGGCCAGCAGCGGGACCAGCGCCCAGCGCGCCCAGCCCTGGCGCCCCATGACCACGCCCAACATGGCGGCCTGGAGGAGGATCACCAGGAGCAGGGCTCCCACGCTTCCCCAGAAGACGATGCCTGCGGCAGTGGTAACCGCCTCCGCATCGCCGTCGGGAGCCATGTCCTGCACCACGGTTCGAAGCCGTTCCAGGTGGGAGTCGCGGGTGAGGAAGGATCCCACCAGTACGGCCAGGCCTGCAACGAAGCTGAACAGCCACAAAGTCCTGGCAAGCGTGATGCTGCGCGGTGCCGCTTTGACGGCCACGATGGGCGCCGGCGAAGCATAGGACAGGCCGGGCCGAGGGGGCGGCGCAGGCTGCGCAGGTGATGGCCCGTCTGGCGGGGAGGCTGCTCCTGCAGGGGTGCGCAGGCGATCTTCTCCGTCAGTTTCGTGAGCCATAAACGCGTCCCTACTTCAGTCCGTCGTTGTCGTGTTCGTCTGATTGGTGCTTGTCTTTCCCGCCGCCGTCTTCCTTGGCCTTGGCCTCGAGTTCATCCTTGAGCTTCTTCAGGCGCGCCGCCTCGGCCTCCTGCCGGCGCCGCAGCTCGAGGTTGCGCAGGAAGTCCGGATCGTCGTCCGGGGCGGTGGGGTGGCGGTAGTTCTGGCGCTGCGGGGGAGTGCCGCGCGGCCGCCCGATGAGGAGCCAGAGGATGGCGCCCACCACGGGAAGGACGATCATGACCACGATCCAGGCAGGTTTGGAGATCCCTCGGGTCAGGCGCCCGTCGGTGCGGATCACGTCCACGAGGCCATACACGAAGATGGCGAGGACTGCGACGGCCAAAGCCACACGGAGGAGCATGTCATTAAGTCTATCGTCAGGAGGGGCAAGGGCCGCCGGCGGGAGGCGGCTAAACTTGAATAGTGGCCTTTTTGAAATATTCCCTGATCCGCCTGGCTCTGTTCGCGCCCCTGTTCGTGCTTTTCACGTTCCTGGGCCTGGGCGCCCTGATGTCCGTCATCTGCGCAGCCCTGATCGCCTTCGCCGTGAGCTACCTGTTTTTCCAGAAGCAGCGCGATGAAGCTGCAGCCGCCCTGCAGCACCGTTTCTCCGGCAAGGCGAAACCGCTGCGCAGCGCAAACGAAGTCCAGGACGCCCATGCCGAGGACGCACTGCTGGACGCCAACCCGGATGTATCCATCAGCAACGACGCCAAGGACCGCAGGCGCGCCTGATCCAGGCTAGAACCCGCGGGTCAGTACCAGTCCCGCTGAAAACAGCACGCTGTAGCCGAGGTTGATCAGGCCGGTCTGCTTCAGCACGGGGATGAGGCTCTTGCGCTTGCGGCCGTTGATCATCAGCCAGGCCGGCATCAGGCAGGCCGGAATCAGCAGCAGGACGATCAGCATCCACGGCCGGGCGGGCGCCAGGATCACCACCAGCAGGATGGCCACCGCGAGCATCAGCACGTAGCTTTCCCGTGCATGCTTGTCGCCCAGCCGCACCGCCAGGGTCTTCTTGCCCGCCTGCATGTCGGTGGGAATATCCCGGACGTTGTTGGCCATCAGCAAGGCGGTGGCGATGAGGCCTGTGCCGATCGCGCCGATGATGGCAGGGAGGTTGATCTGGCCCGCCTGGGTGTAGGTGGTGCCCAGGGTGGCCACCAGGCCGAAGAACACAAACACGAAAACGTCCCCCAGGCCCATGTAGCCGTACGGGTTCTTGCCGCCGGTATAGCCCCAGGCGGCCAGTACGCATCCCAGCCCCACCAGGATCAGCCACCAGCTTTGGGTGATCACCACCAGGACCAGGCCGAAGACCATGGCTGCGGCGAACGCACCGAAGGCGGCCCGCTTGACGTGCTCCGGGCTGGCTGCCCCGGACCCCACCAGCCGCAGCGGGCCGACACGGTCATCGTCGGTCCCGCGGATGCCGTCCGAGTAGTCGTTGGCAAAGTTCACGCCCACCTGGAGCAGGAGTGCCACCAGCGCCGCGAGGATTGCGTTGGGCAGGAGGAAGGAACCCATCTCATAGGCTGCGGCGGAGCCGATCAGCACCGGCGCAATCGCGGCGGGCAGCGTCCGGAGTCGGGCGCCTTGGATCCATTGTGCGGCTGTGGCCACGGTCAGTACCTCGCGTGTGGTTGGGGAAGGCGGCGGGAGGGGCCCGCCGGGTGGTGCAGGTCTACTTTACTTTCCCTCGTGGAGGGCGTTGAGCTCGGCGGTCATGGCCAGCCGGTCGGGTTTGCCGTTGGGCAGCATCAGCAGTGAGGGTGCCGCCAGCACCGTCTTGGGCGCCAGGATCCCCAAGGTCCGGTGCCATGCGCGTTCAAGTACGACGGCGTGGTCCCCGCCTTCCGCCGTGGCGGCACCCGCCGCCTGCGGCGCCAACGCCACGTACGCGGCCACAGCCTGCCCCCATTCCGCGGATGGAACGCCCGCCACGAAAGCCGCTGTGACGTCGTCGTACTTTTCCAGTTCCTCCTGTATATGCGCCGCGGACACCTTGACGCCGCCGGTGATGATCACGTCGTCGGCCCTGCCCAGCACGGTCAGCCGGCCGTCGTCGTCGATGCTGCCCAGGTCGCTGGTCCGGTACCAGCGCACGCCGTCGTCCTCGAAGAAGGTTCCGGTGTCCTGGTCCGGTGCTTCCAGGTAACCCGCCGCGATTGTGTCCCCGCCCAGGAGGATCCTGCCGTCCTCTGCCACGCGGACCGAGACGCCTTCCAGCGGGTAGCCGTTGTAGACGCAGCCGCCGGAGGACTCCGCGGACCCGTAGGTGGTGATAACCCGGACTCCGGCGTCGCGGGCCGCGTCCAGCAGTGGTGCCGGGGCGGGGGCGCCGCCCAGCAGGACGGCGTTGAAGCGGCGGAGCACGGCAAGGGTTTCCGGCGAGGGATTGTCGAGCAGACGCTGCAGCTGCGTGGGAACCAGGGAGGTGAAGCGGATCTTGTCCGTCAGTTCGAGCGCCGCCTCGGTGAAGGCTTCCGGCGTGAACCCGCCGGACATGTCCATCACCCACGGGCGCGTGCCCGCGAACAGCGAGCGCACCAGGACCTGGATTCCGGCCACGTACTGGACGGGCAGCGCCAGGAGCCACTGCCCCTCGCCCTTGAGCGCCAGGGCTGTAGCCATGGAGGACGCCGCCAGCGATTCGACGGTCAGGACCGTGGCCTTGGGGGCGCCGGTGGAACCCGAGGTGCGGACCACCACTACCGCGTCATCGCAGCCGGGAGTCTCCACGTGGCCCACCACCAGGG
Organism: Pseudarthrobacter phenanthrenivorans Sphe3; assembly: GCF_000189535.1. Classification (NCBI taxonomy): domain Bacteria; kingdom Bacillati; phylum Actinomycetota; class Actinomycetes; order Micrococcales; family Micrococcaceae; genus Pseudarthrobacter; species Pseudarthrobacter phenanthrenivorans. The sequence goes on along the minus strand of NC_015145.1, from coordinate 3,397,619 downwards.
CGCCGTCCTCATCGATGGAAAGTTCGACGGCGGGGCCCTCGCCATGGAGGGCGGCCGCCAGGGCCCTGAGGGCCGGCTCGATGTTGAGCGCGTTCATGTGCCGCTCCTGCCTAGAAGTAGTGCGGGAAAGTGGACCAGTCCGGTTCGCGTTTTTGCAGGAAGGCTTCCTTGCCCTCCACCGCCTCGTCAGTCATATAGGCCAGGCGTGTGGCCTCGCCGGCGAACACCTGTTGCCCGGCGAGCCCGTCGTCGGCCAGGTTGAACGCAAACTTCAGCATCCGGATCGCCTGGGGCGACTGGCGGGCGATATCCGCCGCGTACTCAAGGGCAACCTCCTCGAGGCGTTCGTGGTCCACGGCCTCGTTCACGGCGCCCATGCGGACCATGTCCTCGGCGGAATATTCGCGTGCCAGGAAGAAGATCTCCCGCGCTGCCTTCTGCCCGATCTGCCGTGCCAGCAGGGCCGAGCCGTAGCCGGCGTCGAAACTTCCCACCGTGGCGTCCGTCTGCTTGAACTTGCCGTGCTGCCGCGAGGCGATGGTCAGGTCCGCCACCACGTGCAGCGAGTGCCCGCCGCCGGCCGCCCAGCCGTTGACGACGGCGATGACCACTTTGGGCATGGTCCGCATCAGCCGCTGGACTTCCAGGATGTGGAGCCTGCCGGCGCGGGCGGGGTCGATGGTTTCCTGGGTCTCGCCGTCGGCATATTTATAGCCGTCCCGGCCGCGGATCCGCTGGTCCCCACCGGAGCAGAAGGAATGGCCGCCGTCCTTGGGGGAGGGGCCGTTGCCGGTGAGCAGGACGGTGGCCACGTCGGGGGACATCCGGGCGTGGTCCATGGCCCGGTACAGCTCATCCACTGTCCCCGGGCGGAAGGCATTGCGGACCTCGGGCCGGTTGAAGGCGATCCGTACCGTGGGCAGGTCGCGGACCCAGCCGCCGTCGGAATCCCGTTCCACCTGCCGGTGGTAGGTCATGTCCTGGAAGTCCTCGAATCCGGCCACTGTCCGCCAGCGGGTGGGGTCGAAGACGTCGGACACGGGGGCGGGAATCTGTTTGCTCACCGTCCAAGTCTAGTAATCGGCCTCAACTGATGCAGAACTCGTTCCCTTCCGGGTCCGCCATGGTGTGCCAGGAGTGGGGTCCCTGGCTGGCCGTCCACAGGAACGTGGCGCCGCGGGCCTCCAACTCCCGGCGGACCTCGTCCTTGTCCCGGCCGGCGAGGTTCACGTCCCAGTGGACCCGGTTCTTGATGGTCTTGTCCTCCGGTGCGGTCTGGAAGAGGAGCCGCCGGGCGGGGGCTTTTGTTTCCAGTTCCTCCGGCGGGCGGATGGCGCAGCCTTCGCGCCACACCAGCTTGCCCTTGTGGGTCATGGTCTGGTCCTCGGTGGCGAAGCCCTGCTCGATCATGGAGCGGATGAAGCCTTCATCCTGGGGTTCAACGGCCCATTGGAGCGTCTCAGCCCACCAGTCCGCGAGCTCGTGAGGCTTGCTGCAGTCGACGACGATCTGGATGTTCAGTCCCATCCCAGCAGGGTACGGGCGCCGGCGCCGATGCGGTAGGTCCGGAAACAACGCGGGGTCTGGTCACGGCGATAAACAGCGGATTATCGGGCCTGATATGACCACGCGCTGCCGCCTACGGCTGGACCTGCTGGAGCTGTTCGAAGACTTCCGGCGGAATGGCGTAGATGAACACCACGGCCAGCAGGTTCTTGGCGGCGTGCACGAAATAGGCGAACATCAGGTTCTTCCCGGTCCACACGTAGACGAAGACCAGGGTGGCGCCCATGGCCAGGTACGGGAGGAGCGCCGCGAACGTAATGGCCTCCTGGCCCACGATGTGCAGGGCCGCGAACAGGACCACGGACAGCGCGCAGCAGATCCAGATGTTCACCCGGCGGCTCATCTTGCCGATCAGCAGGTGGCGGAAGATGTACTCCTCCACGAATGGCCCCACAACCACCAGAAGCGGAACCATAAGCCAGGCCGGCACCTGCTGCATGAGCTCCTGCAGCCCTTCTTGGTTTGCCGAAGTCTGGGCCTCCCCGCTGGCCGCCACCACCACGGCCGTCAGGATCATCATGGCGATCACCGCCGCGGGAACCATCAGCAGGGTGAACCAGGGCCGGGTCGCGAGCACCTTGAGGTCCCGGCCCACCACCTTCCGGGCGGCCAGGAACGCCAATATGCCCACAGACGCATAGAAGAGGAGGTTCACCGCATAGGAAGCTGCGGCCGGAGTCGGGGCGATCTGGCGGAGGAAGGGTGCCAGGAGTTCTCCGGCCACGGCGAAGAACGCTGCAATGGCCACGTACAGGACGAGGGTTGCGCCGTCCAAGGGGGAGAAGCGGTACAGCTGCGGCTGCGGAGCGGGGGGTGTTCGGTGGGCGGTAGCCATGGCTTCAGCCTATCCCCCAACTAGGTAGCGCTAAGTGTCGTTTTGAGCCCCTAAAACGACACTTAGCGCTACCTGGTTGGGAGAGCGTTGCTGGCGGAAACGTGATTCCCGTAGAATCTTCGGTATGCCTAAATTTACTTTTCGGTGCGCCAAAGTAGCCGCCCGGAGCAACGCCCGGCGCATGGTGCGCTTTAGGGCAGCGGCCGTCGCCGCCGTCGTCCTTTCCCTGCTCTTGACCGCCTGCGGTGGCGGGGCCTCCGGCAACGGCGGGGACAACAAGAAAGTGGTGCTGACCACGTTCACGGTCCTGGCGGACATCGCGCGGAACGTCGCCGGGGACAAGCTCACCGTGGAGTCCATCACCAAGGCCGGCGCGGAGATCCATGGCTACGAACCCACGCCCGGCGACATCCGGAAGGCCTCCAAGGCCGACCTCATCCTAGACAACGGCCTCAACCTTGAGGCCTGGTTCGGCCAGTTCGTGGAAGGCCTGGATGTGCCCCACGCCGTAGTGAGCGAGGGGGTGGAGCCCATGCCCATCAGCGAGGACTCCTACCAGGGAAAGCCGAACCCGCACGCGTGGATGTCGCCGGTGAATGTGCAGGTCTATGTGGACAACATGGTCCGCGCCTTCACTGAACTCGATCCGGACAACGCCGCCGCCTTCAAGGCCAACGGGGATGCTTACAAAGCCGAGCTCCAGGCCGTGCAGGACCAGATGACCACCAGCCTGGCCGTGGTGCCTGAAGCCCAGCGCGCCCTGGTGACCTGCGAAGGTGCGTTCTCCTACCTGGCCCGTGACGCCGGGCTCAAGGAGGTCTACATCTGGGCAGTGAACGCGGAGCAGCAGGCCACGCCCCAGCAGATCACCCGGGCCATCGAGTACGTAAAGGCCAACAAAGTCCCGGCCGTCTTCTGTGAGTCCACTGTTTCCAACGCCCCCATGCAGCAGGTGTTGGAAGCCACGGGCGCACGCTTTGGCGGCACACTGTACGTGGACTCGCTGTCCGAGGCGGACGGGCCCGTGCCCACCTACCTGGACCTGATCCGGCACGACGCCGAGACCATCACCAAGGCGCTCACCGCGGGGGTTGGGCCATGACCTTCCCGGCCATCCTGGTGGACAACGTCACCGTCCACTACGGCGAAGTTCTGGCCCTGGACTCCGCGTCACTGTCCCTTGAGCCCGCGCGGATCTGTGGCCTGGTGGGCATGAACGGCTCCGGAAAGTCCACGCTGTTCAAGGTGATCATGGGCATGGTCAAGCCCGACGCCGGCACGGTGCGGATCGCAGGCCAGTCACCTTCCAGGGCGCGCAGGGAAGGGGGCATCGGCTATGTGCCGCAGAGTGAGGAAGTGGACTGGCAGTTCCCGCTGTCCGTGCGCGACGTGGTGATGATGGGCCGGTACGGCCACCAGGGCTTCACGCGCCGGGCGTCGAAGGCGGACCGGGCTGCCGTGGACGAGGCACTGGACCGGGTGGAACTTGGCGACTATGCCGGCCGGCAGATCGGCCAACTCTCCGGCGGGCAGAAGAAGCGGGCCTTCGTTGCCCGCGGGATAGCCCAGGGCGCCACCACCATGCTGCTGGACGAACCCTTCGCCGGGGTGGACAAACGGTCCGAGGCCACCATCACCCGGCTCCTGCGGGAGCTGGCGTCCGACGGGTGCACCATCCTGGTATCCACCCATGACCTGCACGCGCTCCCGCAGCTCTGCGACGAGGCGGTGCTGCTGATGCACCGGGTCCTCATGCACGGCCCGCCGCACGTGGTGCTGCAGCCCGAAAACCTGGCCATGGCATTCGGCCTGGACGTGCTCAACCGGGAAGGGCGGAACTGACCCGTGGAATTCCTCCTCGAGCCCCTCAGCTACGACTTCATGGTCCGGGCCATCGTCACCACGGCGCTCGCCGCCGTCGTCTGCGCCGTCCTGAGCTGCTGGCTGGTGCTGATTGGCTGGTCCCTCATGGGCGACGCCGTCTCCCACGCGGTGCTGCCCGGCGTCGTCCTGGCCTACATTGTGGGCGCCCCCTTCGCGCTCGGCGCCCTGGTGTTCGCGCTGATCGCCGTGACCCTGATCGGGGTGGTCCGCAATACCAGCCGGGTCAAGGAGGACGCCGCGATCGGCATCGTGTTCTCCTCGCTCTTTGCCCTGGGCCTGGTGCTGATCTCCGTGACGCCCAGCCAGACGGACCTGAACCACATTATCTTCGGCAACCTGCTGGGCGTCAGTGAATCCGACCTGATCCAGGTGCTGGTGCTGGGGGTGGTGGCTTTCGTCATCCTGATCCTCAAGCGCCGCGACCTTACCCTCTACGCCTTCGACCCCACCCATGCCCACGCCATCGGCCTGTCACCGCGCAGGCTCGGGGCGCTGCTGCTGGGGCTGCTGGCCCTGACATCGGTGGTGGCCCTGCAGACCGTGGGCGTGGTCCTGGTGGTGGCCATGCTCATCATCCCGGGCGCCACGGCCTACCTGCTCACAGACCGGTTTTCCCGCATGCTGTTGATCGCCCCCGTGGTCTCGGCCCTGTGCTCCATTACCGGCATCTACGTCAGCTACTACCTCGACACGGCCTCCGGCGCCATGGTTGTACTCACACAGGGAATCGTGTTCGCCGCCGTCTACCTCTTCAGCCCGCGGCAGGGGCTGATCGGAACCCGGCTGGCGAAAGTCCGGCGCAAAAAGGCGGCGGCGCTCGCGGCGGTACCGGGGTAATCCCGACCGGAATGCGTCACTTTAGGCCTCGCCGTGCCGCAGTTGGCCCGGATTGGCGGGGTCTGCTCCCGTCGGGCAGGGCATAAGTGACGCATTTGGGGCAGCACCAGGCCCGGGAAACGGTGAGATTTGCGTTAAGCAGTCTTTACCGGGGGACCGGCGGCCGGAAACATCGGCGGCGGAAGATGGGGCCATGCCCGTCTTTCCGCCGGCCGAAAGGACTTGTCCGTGATCACCAGGAACGTTTTTATGCAGGGCATCTACCACTTCCAGGGCGTCGGGATGGAAAAGCCGGTGCCCCTGCACAGCGAGCTCACCCACTATGTCCCAGACGGCGTCATCAACCAGGCGCTGTACTTCCGCGGCGGCAATTCCAGCAGTGAACTGATTGCGGTGGTCCTCATGCGCAACGGCGTTCCCATGCGCTACTTTCCCATCGGGGCCAGAAGTGAGGTCCACGTTCCGCTGCGGGTGGTGGAGGATATCGACGGCGGCACGGCCATCGAGCTGTACGTGGCCGCACCGGAGGGCGTCCACGGGTCCGTGGTGATCGACCTGGGCATGGTGGAACACTGATGGCCAGCGTGGCGGAGCGGGTGCAGGTGCGTCCGCAGGCCCGGGAGCGGACGCGGCCCGGAAGGCGGGACGACCGCCGTCGGCTGGTGGTGGTCGGCAACGGCATGGCCGGCGCGCGGGCAGTGGAGGAAATCCTGGCGCGCGGGGGCGCGGAGCAGTTCAGCATCACCATGCTCGGCGACGAACCTTACGGAAACTACAACCGGATCATGCTCAGCCACGTCCTGTCCGGCGAGGAGAGCGACGCCAACATCTTCCTCAATCCGCTGTCCTGGTACGAGGACAACAGCATCACCCTGCACGCCGGGGTGAGGGCGGAAAGGATCGACCGCTTCGCCCGGCACGTCTTTTCCAGCGACGGGCGGGTGACGCCCTACGACACTTTGATCATTGCCACGGGAAGCCGCCCCCACCTCCCGCCCATGGACGGGCTCCACACCCCCGCAGGGTCCGTGAAACCGGGGATTTTCGGGTTCCGGACCATCGACGACACCCGCAGGATGGTTGCCTACGCGCAGCACGAGCACCACCGGCACGCCGTGGTCATCGGCGGCGGCCTGCTGGGCCTTGAGGCCGCCGCCGGCCTGCGCCGCTACGGGCTGGGCGTGGACGTGGTCCACTCCGGCGGACACCTGATGAGCACGCAGATGGGGCCCGACGGCGGCGCGGTGCTGCGCAGGAGCGTGGAGGCACTGGGCGTCGGGGTACTGACCGGCAGCCGCACCACAGCCGTGCTCGGCACGGACAGGGTGGCCGGCGTCAGGCTCCGCGACAGGCCGGACATTGCCTGCGACATGGTGGTCATGGCGGCCGGAATCCGCCCCAACGTGGACCTGGCGGTCCTGAGCGGACTGCCGGTGGAGCGGGCGATTGTGGTGGACGACAGCATGCGGGTCCAGGACGAGGACCACATCTATGCCGTGGGGGAGTGCGTCCAGCACCGCGGCCAGGTCTACGGCCTGGTGGCACCGCTCTGGGAGCAGGCAGCGGTGCTGGCCAGCCAGGTCACCGGCACTGACACCGGGGCCGCGTATCTGGGAACGCGCACGGCCACCAAACTGAAAGTGGCCGGCGTCGAGGTTGCCTCCATGGGCCTGCAGGGGCCCGAGCTCGATACGGACGAACACATCGTCTTCTCCGAGCCAAGCCGCGGAGTCTTCAAGTCCATCGTGATCCGCGACAACAAGATGGTGGGCGCCACGCTGCTGGGCGACAGCCGGAAGGTGGCCTACCTGACCCAGGCCTATGACCGCGGGCTGCCGCTGCCCGAGGAGCGGATCGGGCTGATGTTCGATCTCGGCGCCCCATCGGAGGAAGCCGGAGTGGCGGAGCTCGACGACGACGCACAGGTGTGCAACTGCAACGGCGTCAGCAAGAAGGACCTGGTGGACGCGGTGAAGGGCGGGTGCACCTCGGTACCCGGGGCCATGGACGCCACGCGGGCCGGCAAAGGCTGTGGCTCCTGCAAGCTCCTGGTGCGGCAAGTGGTGGAATGGGCGGCGGAGGGTGCGGTGGAAGAAGATCCGGCCGCCGCGTACTACGTGCCTGGCATTCCCCTGGACAAACAGGCCCTGATGGGGGAAATCCGGACACGCGGCCTCCGGTCCGTGTCGGCGGTGTTCCAAGCGCTGGCCCCGGGCGGCGTGGAGGACGCGAAATCCAAGATGGGCCTGGCCTCGCTGCTGAAAATGATGCTGGCGGACCAGTACATCGACGAACGCGATGCCCGCTTCATCAACGACCGGGTGCACGCCAACATCCAGCGGGACGGCACCTTCTCCGTGGTGCCGCAGATGAAGGGCGGTGTGACGTCCGTCCAGCAGCTGCGCCGGATCGCGGACGTGGCTGAAAAGCACAAGGTCCCGCTGATCAAGCTCACCGGCGGGCAGCGCATCGACCTGTTGGGAATCCGCAAGGAGGACCTCCCGCAGGTGTGGGCGGACCTGGACATGCCCTCCGGCTACGCCTACGGCAAGAGCTTCCGCACAGTGAAGACCTGCGTCGGCAAGGACTTCTGCCGCTACGGCACCGGCGACTCCACCAGGCTGGGCATTGAGATCGAGTCCCGGTTCCAGGGACTTGAGGCTCCTGCCAAGCTGAAGCTCGCCGTCTCCGGGTGCCCGCGAAACTGCGCCGAGTCGCTGGTGAAGGACGTGGGCGTGGTGGCCGTGGAGGGCGGCCGGTGGGAGATCTACATCGGGGGAGCGGCGGGTGCCCACATCCGCAAGGGCGATCTCCTGGTCACCGTTGACGATCCGGAAGAAGTGAAGGTCCTCGCCGGGCGCTTTATGCAGTACTACCGCGAACACGCCAACTGGCTGGAGCGGACCTACGCTTTTGTGCCCCGGATGGGCATCCAGCATCTCCGCGCAGTGATCGTGCAGGACGCAGAGGGGATCGCAGCCCGGCTCGATGCTGCCGTGCAGTCTTCCGTGGACAGCCACGTGGATCCGTGGCGGGAACGCGATGACCCGCAGACCCCGGGCCAGTTCCGCACCTCGCTGCCGCTGACTGTCCTTCCGCAGGTGCCGGTCCGATGAACGGCGTCCGGGTGCACGTCCTGGGCCCACTGGACCAGATCCCGCCCGGTGAAGGGCGGGCCTTCGGCATCGACGGGGAGCAGGTAGCGGTCTTCCGGCTGCGGGACGGGTCCCTGCGGGCCGTGTCCGGCGTCTGCCCCCACCGGGGCGGACCAATCGCTGACGGGACCATTGACCAGAAGGTGGTGATCTGCCCGCTGCACCAGCACGCCTTCGACCTGGCGACCGGCTGCTCCACCACAGGGGCAGAACCGCTGCAAAGCTACCGGATCAGCGTGGACGGCGGGCAGAACCTGGTGCTGGAGACCGGGCGGTTGTAGTGCGCGTCACGTAGCACTCCGGCGCGTCTTGTAGGATGGATGAGCCGCGTGAAGCTTCGGCTGTCCGAGGAATTGCGCTCACAATCGTCAGCCTGGATGGGCTTTGACCGAATTTGTGAGCTGCGTTACTCGTACCCCGGATGCGGCCAACCCCCAACCCACAAGGAATCGTTGTGCCTCAAAGTACCCCCACAGAACTCAAGAGCCAGACGCCGCCATCCTCCGTCGTCGACTCGACCCTCAGCGCCGAGGGCTACAAAAAATCCCTGAGCGGGCGCCAGGTCACCATGATCGCCATGGGCGGCGCCATCGGCGTCGGCCTGTTCATGGGCGCCGGCGGCCGCCTCGCCTCCACCGGCCCTGCCCTGATCTTCTCCTACGCCATTGCCGGCGTCATCGCCTACCTGCTGATGCGCGCCCTCGGCGAACTCATCATGTACCGCCAGACGTCCGGTTCCTTCGTCAGCTACGCCGGCGAAATGTTCGGCAAAAAGGGCGCCTACCTGTCCGGCTGGATGTACTTCATCAACTGGGCCATGACCGGCATCGCCGAGCTCATTGCGATTGGGCTGTACTTCCAGTTCTTCTTCCCCAACGTGCCGGTGGAACTCTCGGCCATCGCGGCACTGCTGCTGCTCGTCGGCGTCAACCTCCTCAGCGTCAAGGCATTCGGCGAGTTCGAGTTCTGGGCCTCCTGCCTCAAGGTGGGCGCGATTGTGATCTTCCTGGCGGTGGGCACGTTCATGGTGGTCACCAACGCTCAGGTGGGTGACGGCAATGCGTCCGTCAGCAACCTCTTCGCAGCCGAGGGCGGCATGTTCCCCAAGGGTGCCCTGGTGATGATCCTGGTCCTGAACGCCGTCATCTTCGCATACAACGGCATCGAACTCGTCGGCATCACTGCCGGCGAAATGCAGGACCCCGCCAAGGAGGTTCCCAAGGCGATCCGCGCCGTGGTCTTCCGCATCGTGGTGTTCTACGTCGGATCCGTCACCCTCCTGGCCATGCTGTTGCCGTCCGACCAGTACGTGGCCGGCACCTCGCCGTTCGTCACCGTGTTCGGCCAGATGGGCCTCGGCTGGATGGGCGACGCCATGAACATGATCGTCATTACCGCCGCGCTGTCCTCCTGCAACTCCGGCCTGTACTCGATCGGCCGCATCTTCCGGACCATGGCCAACAACGGGCACGCACCGGAATGGCTGACCAGGATGTCCAAGAACCACGTGCCGTACGCCGCTATCCTGGCCATCGGCGCCGTCTACCTTGTGGGCATCATGCTTAACATCTGGCTCGGCGGCTCGCACGCCTTCGACCTGGCGCTGAACTCGGCGTCCATCGGCGTGATCTTCACCTGGGGCGCCATCTTCGCCAGCCAGATCGCACTGCGGAAGAAGAAGGGCAGGGTCTCCTCCCTGCCCGCACCCGGCGGCGTCGCCAGCAGCTGGGCCGGCCTGGTTGCCCTGCTCGCCATCACGGTGCTGATTGGTTTCGACACCATGACCAGCAAGACGGGCGAGGTGTTCCACCTGGGCCTCTGGACCCTGGCCACCATCCCGTTCTTCGCCCTGGTCCTGTGGCTGGGCTGGCAGAAGGTCCGCAACAACGAACCGAAGAACGAGCTGTACAGCTAGTTCCACCCAAGCAGTACGTACGACGGCGGGACGCCCCTGGGGGCGGGCCCGCCGTCGGCCTTTCCCGTGTGCGTTCCTGCCCACTTAGTCGCTACGGCGCGGGCCCGGGGAGCCCCATGCCGCGGCTGCGCCTGGCTCGCGCCGGGAGTAACTGGGCAGGAACGCCTAAAAGTTCCGGTGCCTGCTGCTTCGCATGCTTGGCGGCGCGCCCACGCCGGGGCAGACTAAGGCGTGTGGACGAACCGTGGGTGCTGCATGTGGACCTGGACCAGTTCATCGCCGCCGTCGAAGTGCTCCGCCGGCCCGAACTTGCGGGTAAAGCGGTGATTGTTGGCGGCCGCGGTGATCCCACCGAGCGGGCGGTGGTGTCCACGGCGTCCTACGAGGCCCGGGCCTACGGCGTCGGCTCCGGGATGCCGCTGCGCATCGCCGCACGGAAAGTGCCGGACGCCGTCATCCTGCCCGTAGACCACGAGGCCTACCTCGCTGCCTCCGAAGAAGTCATGTCTGTGCTGCGCGCCCAGCCGGCCGCCACGGTGCAGGTACTGGGCTGGGATGAGGCGTTTGTTGGCGTGCGGACGGAAAATCCTGAAGCCTACGCGCTGCGGCTTCAGCAGGCCGTCCTTGCGCAGACCCGGCTGCACTGCAGCGTGGGCATCGGTGACACGCTGGTCCGGGCCAAGGTAGCCACGACCTTCGGCAAACCCGCCGGCGTCTTCCGGCTGACGGAAAGCAACTGGCTGGAGGTGATGGGGGAGCGGCCCACCATTGAACTGTGGGGTGTGGGAGTCAGGGTGTCGGCCCGCCTGGCCAAGCTCGGAATAGAAACGGTGGCCCAGCTCGCGGCGTCCAACCCTGATGACCTGGTTCCCGAATTCGGCCCGAAGATGGGCCCCTGGTATGCGCAGCTTGGCCGGGGCGACGGTGCGCGGGTGGTTGATGACACACCCTGGGTGGCGCGGGGGCACAGCCGTGAGACTACCTTCCAGCAGGACCTGACGGAACCCGGGCAGGTTGACGACGCCGTCAGGGAGTTGGCTGCACACGTCCTGGCGGACGTTGCGGCCGAAGGGCGTCCGGTGGTCGGGCTGACGTTGAAGGTCCGTTACGCCCCCTTCACCACCAAGACCTATGCCCGGAAGATTCCCGAGACGGCGGACCCCGAGGAAGTGCTCGCGCGCACCCTGGACCTGGTTGGCAAGATCGAGCCCGGCCGCGCCATCCGGCTCCTCGGCCTGCGGGCCGAAATGACCATGCCCGAAGACTCCCGGCAGGGGCACACCCCAACCCGCAGCGGATGGTGACGGGCGTGGTGCCGCTGAAATAGCGGCTACGCCGGTTCGGAGAATCTAGTCCGCAGATTCCGCTGGCTGGCAGGTCCTTAGCCTCTTATGACTCGGCGTTCACGTCCATAGCATGAGCGATGAGAGGCGCCCTTCGGGCAGCTTTTGGAAGAAGATGAGAGGGAATCAATGTGCTCTGACCGGAAGCTTGTCTCTCGAAGCATTCTTATGCTTTCCGCGGCACTGGCCCTGCTCCTTGGGGGTTGTGCGCAAGGTGGCACACCTTCGTCCCCAACAAAGTCAGCGTCATCTGAACCAACGCAGTCCCCCTCAACGGTGTCCGGCAGCCCGGCCTGTGACCTGATCACCCCGGACATCGCCGCGAAGATCGATCCTGAGCTGGCCCAGATGGGCCCGGGGGGCAAACCGGCAGGGAGCCCGGCATACTTGTGCAGCTACATGAGTAAATCGAGCAAGAGCCGGGCTCTCTCCGTCTCGCTGGCATCGCCGGCCTCGGCTGCGGAGATCGCCGAAACGAAAAAGACTCCGGACTGCTCAGCAGTGGATGGCATCGGTGACTTCGCATGCATGCAGTGGACGGGCTGGTTCCGCGGCGAGCCGGGTGGGGCATCAGCAAACACGGTGCTCAAGGCTGTCCGGGGCAACGAGTCCCTTGACCTGCGCATAGTCGACTCCCCGGAGTTCCCGGTACCGGACGGTGACGCCACGGCCCTCGCGCTTGCCCAGGCACTTGTCGAGGGCGGGTGGGGCAACGGGGCAGAGCTCCGTGTTCCGCCTGCGCCGTCTGTCGGTCCGCAGACTGAGACAAACAGCCCCGTTTGTGCCCTGGTCAGCGCCGATGCGCTCAAGCAGGCGTTTGGTGCCACAACCCAGGCGCAGGTTCTCCCGGGTGAGGGCAACTGCCGATACCTGTTTAGCGCACTGGGAACTCCTGGGCCGGACTCGCTTAAATTCGCCATCGAGCTCCATCAGGGCGGTGCGTCCGCGCTCTCAGGGCCTTTGCCGCCGGACGGCCAAAGCATCGAAGGTGTTGGCGATAAAGCTGTCCTGGTTATCCGGTCAGATCCCGGCGGACCAAAAGCGCTACGGCCGCCAAGCGATGTACCGGTCACGTACATGTCACTGATGGTGACCCGCGGCCAGAACATGGCCATATTCGTCGCAGAGATCCTGATCTCACCAGCTGGGCCCACGGAAGAGCAGGTCAAGGAACAGTTCGTCACGCTGGTCAAGGGGATCGACTTCTGACCCAGCCCATGCACGCCGCCCCAACAAACTCTTCGCGGAACGAATCGGAGGAGGACCCTGATGCATCCAGAAGCCGGAAGATGCGTGAAGATGCAGCCTTCCCCGGGCCGCGTCCGTCGGTCCGCCGCAGTGATTGCTGGACTGCTGTTCCTCACGGCATGCGGACCGGGTGAGCCACCTGGCACCACAGCGCCCAGCGACGCCAGCAGCACGACTGCACCTTCCAGTGCTACCGCTTCGCCGTCGGCTGACGCTACTGCCACGCCGCAGGAGGTCTTTTAGGGACCAGGAGCTCATGGCAATCAGCAGCAAGGTGCTGGAGCCGCACGGCGGAAGAGTGGGAGACACAGCCATGGCCCGAAAGTCTTATGCCTTAATGACCCAGCCGCCAGCGTCTGCTTCACCTTCGTCCATCCTGGGCCCTACCGAACCGGCTGAATGCAACGTCTTCCATAGGTCCTGGCAACACGAGGCGCAATTGGATCCCTCCATGGGCTTCGCGGTGGCGGAGATTTTTGACGTTGGCGCTCATGGCACCGGAATGATCCTCTTCGATGTAAGAAGCGCTCCCAGGGAGAGGCTCGCCAAAGCCGACTTTGATTACAGCCAGGAGCTGATGGTTCGCTGTGCCACGTTCGACCAAACGGTCTCCGGAGCCACCGGACCCCAGAAGATGACGATCCAGCTTCTTCCGGGTCCGGACATCGGGGAGAAGGCCTATGTAACCAAGGAATCCTTTGGCGGGAACGCTACTGGGGTCGGGCTCCGCGTCCTGGCCGGAACGGTGTCTTTGGACATGGGCGCAAACACGGGCATGGCGATTAGTGCGGAGGAGGCTCTGAACCTGATGTCGCAGGTCGCGAAAGAGTTTGTCGACGAGGTGGAGAATTCGCTCTAGCTCGAAGCAGTTCGGCGGGCCCCGGGATTCTTCTTCGTCGGGCGGACAAACAGAACGGCGGCGGAATCCCTTGGGATCCGCCGCCGTTTCGCTCTGTCACAGCCTGCCCGTGAGGGCTGCTGCCGCAGGAGAGGCTAGTCGCGCTTGAACTCGTCCTTCACGCTTTCGCCCACCTTCTTGGCGTCTGCCTTGACCTGGTCGGTCTGGCCTTCAGCCTTCAGCCGGTCATTGTCGGTGGCATTGCCGGTTGCTTCCTTGGCCTTGCCGCCGATGTCTTCTGCTGCGTTACTGATCTTGTCTCCGAGGCCCATGGTGGTGGCCTCCTTTCGTTTCCATTGATCAAACAGTGCATTTTCACCCTAACACGAAGCATGCTTACTAATTCAAGCCGTCCCGGACCGCCTGGATCCTGTCCGATGTCGGTGCCCCGGGCTAGGCTCAAACAATGGACCACAGCACCAGCCTCACGCAGCACATCAAAGCAACTCCGGAGAAAGTCTGGTCCGTCATCACGGACATTCCGGGTTCGGCGGCCACGCTGTCCGGGGTGGACTCCGTCCAGTTGCTGACGGACGGCCCCTATGGCGAAGGTACCCGTTGGAAGGAAACCAGGAAGATGATGGGCAGATCCGAGACGGTGGAGATGTGGGTGGCCGAAGCCGAGCCGAACCGCAGCACCACGGTCAAGGCTCTGCAGGGCGGTGCGGACTACACCACCCGTTTCACCCTGGCGCCCAGGGACGGCGGCACGGACCTCACCCTCACCTTCGGCGCGGAGGTCCTCAAGCCCACGGTAGGCGGCCGTATCCTGATGCTGCTCTTCGGCAGGATGGGCATGGCTGCCACCCGCAAGGCCCTCGCCAAGGATCTTGCTGAGATAGCGGCCAAGGCCGAAACGCTCTAATGGGCGCCCGTGTCCCGGGGAGCGGCAGGCCGGACGCCGCGGCGCCCCGGTTGGTGCCCGTGCTGCTTCAGGACCTCGTGGACGTGGATGAGCCCCACTTTCAGAGGGGTGAAAGGTACGACGGCGAGCGGTACAGCCGCGTCCGCGCCGACGGGTTGGACCTGGGCGGCACCGACTTTGCTGAGTGCGTGTTCCAGGGCGCCTCGTTCAATGAGGCCCAGCTCCGCGGGTCCACCTTCCGGGACTGCATTCTCGCAGAGCTGTACGCACCGGTTTTCCGGGCGGCGCGCTCCACCTGGAAGGAGGTGGAGCTCCGGAATCCCCGACTGGGCTCGGCTGAGCTGTATGAGAGCGGTTGGCAGTCCGTCCATATCGACGGCGGCAAGGTGGACTTCCTCAACCTGCGCGGCGCCAAGCTCACCGACGTCCTGGTCACCGGCTGCATCATCAACGAGCTCGATCTCGGCTCCGCCACGGCAACCCGGGTGGTCTTGAAGGACTGCACCATCGGCTCCCTGGACGTCAGCGGTGCCAAGCTCAAGGACTTCGATCTTCGCGGCAGCGAGTTTCGCGGCCTGAGCGGCCTCGGCAGCATGGCCGGCGCCGTCATTGACGAGTACCAGTTGGGGCTGCTGGCGCCGCTGCTGGCAGCTCACCTCGGAGTGACGGTCCGCTAGTCCCCAAACGCAGGGCGGTATCCACAAAAGACCGCTCCCGTGTACTATTTACAGAACGAACGGTCGGTAAGTGGGGCGCTGCCGGCCGCCGATGACAGTGCCGTTTATCGCGTGAAGGGTGTTTCCATGGCTGCAACCGCAGGTCCGCAGGCTTTCCTTGTTGGCGGGGTCCGAACGCCAGTGGGCAAATACGGCGGGGCGCTCTCGTCAGTCCGTCCCGACGACCTCGCAGCCCTGGTGCTCCGCGAGGCCGTGCAGCGTGCGGGCCTGGATCCGGACAGCATCGACGAAGTCATCCTGGGCAACGCCAACGGTGCCGGGGAAGAGAACCGCAACGTGGCCCGCATGGCTACACTCCTGGCGGGTCTTCCCCTCCATATTCCAGGCATCACCGTGAACCGCTTGTGCTCATCAGGATTGAGCGCCATCATCCAGGCCAGCCACATGATCAAGGCCGGCGCGGCTGACATCGTGATCGCGGGCGGGGTGGAGTCCATGAGCCGGGCCCCCTGGGTCCAGGAGAAGCCCGCCGCCGCCTTCGCCAAACCGGGCCAGATCTTTGACACCTCCATCGGCTGGCGGTTCACCAATCCCCACTTCCAGCACGGCGCCCTGTCCCGGGACGGCAAGATGACCTACTCGATGCCGGAAACCGCTGAAGAAGTGGCCCGCGTTGACAGTATTTCCCGCGACGACGCCGACGCTTTCGCCGTCCGCTCGCACCAGCGTGCCCTGGACGCGATAGCAGCCGGAAGGTTCAAGGACGAGATCGTTCCCGTCACCGTGAAGAGCCGGAAGTCCGAGACCGTGGTGGACACGGACGAAGGACCCCGAGCAGACACCAGCATGGACGTCCTCGCCGGGCTCAAGCCCGTCACCCACGGCGGATCCGTGGTCACCGCCGGCAACTCCTCCTCCCTCAACGACGGAGCGTCGGCCATTATCGTGGCATCGGAAGCGGCCATCGAGCGGCTGGGCCTGACGCCCCGTGCGCGGATCATCGACGGCGCCTCCGCAGGCTGCGAGCCTGAGATTATGGGGATCGGCCCCGTTCCTGCCACGCAGAAGGTCCTCAAGCGGAGCGGCCTCAGCGTCGGTGACCTGGACGCCGTCGAACTCAATGAAGCCTTTGCCACGCAGTCCCTTGCCTGCATCCGGCGCCTTGGGCTGGAGCCGGACATCGTGAACAACGACGGCGGCGCGATCGCCCTGGGGCATCCGCTGGGTTCCAGCGGGGCACGGATCGCCATCACCCTGCTGGGCCGGATGGAGCGTGAGGACGCCAAGGTGGGCCTGGCCACCATGTGCATTGGCGTGGGGCAGGGCACCGCCATGCTGCTGGAGAAGGTCTGATGCCGGGCGCCGTCGACCTGGCCGCCGAGAAGTTCCACGCCCTCCTGGTGGAGGAGCGCAGCGACCGGGTGGTGGTGCTGCTGAACCGGCCGGAGGTGCGCAACGCCATCGACCAGCAAATGGTGGACGAACTGCACGTGGTCTGCACCGCCCTGGAGCAGAACCCCAAGGTGCTGATCATCGCCGGGGCGGACGGTGTATTCGCCTCGGGGGCGGACATCGGGCAGCTGCGCGAGCGGCGCCGGGACGACGCCCTGCAAGGCATCAATTCCACCATCTTCGTCCGGATCGCCAAACTGCCCATGCCCGTGATTGCCGCCCTGGACGGGTACTGCCTGGGCGGCGGCGCCGAGCTCGCCTATGCAGCCGACTTCAGGATCGCGACGCCAGGTGTTCGGATCGGCAACCCGGAAACAGGGCTGGGCATCCTCGCCGCCGCCGGCGCCAGCTGGCGGCTCAAGGAACTGGTGGGGGAGCCCGTGGCCAAACAGATCCTGCTCGCCGGCAAGGTCCTCGGCGCCGACGAGGCCCTGGCCGTCAACCTCATCACCGAGATCCATGCCCCAGCGGAGCTTCTGGATGCGGCGCACAACCTGGCGGACAGGATCGGGCGGCAGGATCCCCTGGCTGTACGGATCACCAAGTCCGTGTTCCACGCACCGGCAGAGGCGCATCCGCTGATCGACCAGCTGGCCCAGGGCATCCTCTTCGAATCCGAGGCCAAGTTCCACCGGATGCAGCAGTTCCTGGACAGAAACGCTGCCAAGAAGGCCGACAGGAAAGCCGACACCGAGACCGGAGAGAAGAACTGATGAACCTACCGAAACCTGCCGCCGGCCTGCCAGCACGCGTAGGTGTCCTGGGCGGCGGACGCATGGGTGCCGGCATCGCCCACGCCTTCTTGGTCAAGGGCGCCGATGTACTGGTGGTGGAGCGGGACGACCAGTCTGCGGAAGCGGCCCGGGAACGGGTTGAATCCGCCGCTGCCAAGAGCATTGAGCGCGGAATGACGGACGCCAACCTGGACGAGATGGTGTCCCGGCTGGCCGTCGGCGTGGACTATGACGCGTTCGCGGACCGTCAGCTCGTGGTGGAGGCCGTCCCCGAGGACTGGGACCTGAAAGTCACCTCGCTGCGGGGCATCGAGGAGCGGCTGGGCCACGACGCATTCCTTGCCTCCAACACGTCCTCGCTTTCCGTCAACGGCCTGGCCGGGGAGCTGAAGCGGCCGGAGAACTTCCTGGGACTGCATTTCTTCAACCCCGTACCGGCGTCCACGCTCATCGAAGTGGTGCTGGGCGAGCGCACGTCTCCCGAGCTCGCTGCCGCCGCGAAAGGGTGGGTGGAGGCACTCGGCAAGACCGCCGTCGTCGTGAATGATGCTCCCGGATTTGCCTCCTCCCGGCTGGGCGTAGCCATTGCCCTGGAGGCCATGCGCATGGTGGAGGAGGGGGTGGCGTCCGCGGAGGACATCGATGCTGCCATGGTCCTGGGCTACAAGCACCCCACCGGCCCGCTGCGGACCACGGATATCGTGGGCCTGGATGTCCGCCTGGGGATCGCGGAATACCTGCACTCGACCCTCGGCGAGCGTTTTGCCCCGCCCCGGATCCTTCGGGACAAAGTGGCCCGGGGAGAACTGGGACGCAAGACCGGTAAGGGCTTTTTTGACTGGCCCGGCCAGTAAGGGGGCCAGCAGGGCGGGCTAGTCGAAGAACCCGACGATGTAGCCGACGAAATATAGGAGCGAGAGCAGGACTACCGCCGCGATGATGGCGATCCAGAAGACCTGGGTGCTTTTCTTCGT
This sequence comes from Pseudarthrobacter phenanthrenivorans Sphe3, assembly GCF_000189535.1. Taxonomy (NCBI): domain Bacteria; kingdom Bacillati; phylum Actinomycetota; class Actinomycetes; order Micrococcales; family Micrococcaceae; genus Pseudarthrobacter; species Pseudarthrobacter phenanthrenivorans. The sequence goes on along the minus strand of NC_015145.1, from coordinate 3,379,236 downwards.
GCCGTGTTCGTCGTGCCCCTGCGTGGTGGTGGTGGAGGCTTCCCCTGGGGGCGTTTCCCCTGGCGGAACCCCGCCGCCCGGCTCCAGGCCTGTGATCTTGTCTTCTTCCGGATCCGGATTGCTTCCTGACACAATGACTCCCTAGCTCGCCGTCCTGGTGCTTTCCCAGCCTAACCGGCCCTTCTTGTTGGACCTAGGCTGGTGCAGTGACTTTCCTAGAACCCCTTACCCTCACCGGGCGGCACGTAATCCTGGAACCACTGTCCGGTGAGCATCACGACGCACTTGTGGACGCTTCCCGGGACGGCGAGCTGTGGCGGCTTTGGTACACATCTGTGCCGTCGCCCGAGGAGATGGCAGCCGAGATCCAGCGGCGGCTCGCGTTGCAGGAGCAGGGGTCCATGCTGCCCTTTACCACCCGGCTGATCGATCCCGCCACCGGTGGCCCCGGCCGGGTCATCGGGATGACCACCTACATGAATATCGACGCCGGGACGCCCCGCCTGGAGATCGGCTCCACCTGGAATGCGGCTTCTGCGCAGGGAACAGGGACCAACGCCGACTCAAAGCTGCTGCTCCTGCGCCATGCGTTTGAGGTGCTTGGCTGCCCGGCGGTGGAGTTCCGGACCCACTGGCTCAACCACCAGTCGAGGGCGGCCATCGAGCGGCTTGGCGCCAAACAGGACGGCATCCTTCGCAGCCACTCCCGCACCCGGGACGGACTCCTGCGGGACACCGTGGTGTTCTCCATCCTTGAGCACGAATGGCCCATGGTCCGGGCGGGCCTGGAGTACAGGCTCGCCCGGCGCGGGTGAAGCCGTTGTCCTAGTTATCGTCGTGCCAGTTGTCCGGGCTTGACTGCGGCGAGAAGTCCGGCGGCATAGGCGCGATGGCCTTCGGGCGTGGGGTGGAAGTTGTAGTCTGCTGTGAAGTCCGTTGGGGATAGCTGCAGCCACGGATCTGAGGAGTTCACTTCGTGCCCGGCGAACCGTCCGGTCACATCGACATACTGCACGTCGGCGGCGGCGGCCGCGTTTGCAATAGTGGAGTTCACGACCAGCGTGGCCTGATTGATGAGCATTTGTTTGGCCGCTGGAAGGGGAGCAAATGAGCTATTGGGATCAAACAGAAGCGGGTAGCCCAGCGCAGTGATTTGCGAATTTGGGGCAACTGCACGAATGGTCCTGTAGGTTTGCACGAGACCCCCAGTTAGCAGCGCGAGGGAGTCACCTGAAGTGGCCTGAGCCACTGCTCCCTGGCATTCAATGTCGCTATAGAAGGCGCACACGCCCAGGACGTAGGCAAAACCAAGGTCGTTGGCTCCTGCAGTTATGGACACAAGGTCAGTGTCTCCGGAAAGGCGTCCGTCCATTACAAGCGAGTCGATCTGCTCGTGCACGGTCGGCGTCAAAAGCACCTGGTCATAAAAAGGGCTGAATCGGGAAAGCACAGCGCCATGACATGCCGCGTTGGCGGCCAGGTTCACGTTGCCCGTCTTCGCCACATTGTTTACATATCCCGGAGTGCTCTGCCAGCAGTCAACTCCAAGTGGCCGTTCTGCCGCGCCTGCACCAGTCCCGGCCGTGTAGGAGTCGCCCAGCGCCACGTATTCAGCTTTGGTCTGGGGTGCCGCATCCGCGGGAATTGCTGTAAAGCCCATCGCCATGACAAGGCTGGCGAGGCCCGCTGCAAAAGCCGAGTGACGCCGTCGTGCTGCTGTTTGTCTCAAGATAATTCTCCTTTGAATGTCCGCACTGAAATCGGTACCGTCACCGTACTCCGGGGGTGGCCAAAGCGCTGGGGCCTTTGTGCCCTTTGTTCCCCATGCGCCCTATGTGGCGTGCGACCAATGTGGCCTATGTGATTAGCTGTGCGAATGGAGAAACCGGGCAGGTCCATGGACTGGGATGGTGCTGTCAACGCGTGGCATGTGGCGGGCGGCGTCTACCGCATGGGCCGGCGGGAATGGCTCACGGAAAGAGGATGGCGCCAGGCATACGACGACGGCGTCAGGACCGTGATCGATCTCCGCAACAGTGCAGAGGCGCGCCGGAGGGACACGGACCCCGTGGTCAATGGCGCTGCGTGGTCCGGAATGACGGTGGTTTCGGCGCCCACGGAGGAGCCTGGCGATCCGCGGCTCACTGCAGTGACCGGACCCTACCTCAACGATCCTGCCCATTATGCGGAGAATGCCCGGATCTTCCCGGAGAAGCTCGCGGGGGTTTTCCGGGAGCTGGCTGCCGCCTCGGTCCGGGGCGCCGTGGTGCTGCATTGCGCAGCAGGGCGCGACCGCAGCGGCATGGTGGCCGCCATGGTGCAGGACCTCGCGGGGGATTCCGACCAGGACATTGCCGAGGCATACCGGCGCGCGGCCCGCGGCATCAACGAGCGCTACCGGACCCATGGCCCGCCCCACGACCGGGAGCGCTACCTCGCCGAGGACGAACTTGCGCCGCTGCTTGAGGCGCGCGGACAGGCCGTTGCCCGCTTCGTCCGTGAACTGGATACCCGCGGGTTCCTCCTTGATCACGGGCTGACCGCGGCGGAGTTGGATGCAGTCCTCGCCCTTTGCGGAGCGGGGGTGGCCCGGTGAGGGCCGGCCTGGCGCGTTTGCTCACTGCCGGCGCCGCGGCGGGACTGCTCGCTTCATCCGGCTTCGCCGCCGGTCCCGTCCGGGCCGCCGACGGTTCCGAACTCCCGGCCCCTTCAGCCACTGCCACGCAGCCCACTAGCAGCCCAGGCTTGTCCGAGGCGGCCCTTGAGGAAGCTGTTGCCCGGGACCTTGGCCTGACGCCCGAAGAGTTCGCTGCTGCCGGTGAGCGGGGGACCCAGGCGGCCGCTGCTGCGGGGAAGCTCCGCGACGTTCCGGGATACCTGGGAATCCGGCTGCAGGACGGCAGGATTGTGGTGTCCGGATCCGGGGACGAACTGCACGCGGCGGTGGCCGCGCTCGCTGCGGATGTCCCAGGACTCACCGTTGAAGCTCCGCCGGTCCCGGAAGAGACTCCGCAGCCCGCCCCGGAAGAGACTCCACAGCCCGTCCCGGATCCGGGTTCCAAGCTGGCACTGAGCACTGAACAGCTCTTCAAGGCGTACCTCGACGAAGTGGGGCCGCGTGGCTTGCAGGCGGTGCTTTCGGCTGGCGGCAAGTTTGTCATCCGGACCGGAGCCGACAACTCCGCAGAAGCCGGAAAGGACGCGGGCGGAACGCCCTCCACCACGCCCGGCGCCGCCGCCCCAGGCAAGATCTCGCCGGCAGAGTTCGTGGCGCGGTTCGCCAACGTGGAGCTCGACGGCGGCGCGCCCCTTGGGCCTGAGGCCGACGTTCCCGGGGGAGTGGGTTACATCGCCGACACCGGGTGGGTCTGCTCCACCGGTTTTTCCGCCTTCGATCCGGCCGGCCTGCCGTCCGTCCTGACCGCGGGCCACTGCACTTCTGACGGCACCGCCCAGACGGCCGAACTGGAGTTCCAGTTCAACCGCACAGGCCTGCTGGGCCGGTTCGGCTTCAGCCAGTTCGGCGGTCCGGGGAACTCTCCGGTGGTGGAAGATCCGCTGGACCCGGACAACCTGGGCAATGTAGGTACGGATGTGGCCGTGGTGGAATCCCTGCGCGCCGACCTTGATCCGATTCCGGCCGCCAGTACCTGGGGTGACCCGTCGGAGCCGGAACCTGACGTCAAGATCATCGGCACTGCGGATCCGGTTGCGGGAATGGAGGTCTGCAGGTCGGGACGGTCGTCCTTCTGGTCCTGCGGCACGATTGCAGGGGTGGGCATTATCGTGGTGCCCGGCCCGAACTACGCCCAGGACTCCCTGGACTTGCGGGCTTTCCGTGGTTTCGCTTCCTACGATGTCCAGTCCAGCGGCGGAGACTCGGGCGGTCCCTGGGTGAGCGGAAACTATGCCGTGGGAACGCATGCAGCAGGTGAGACGGCGGGTTCGGCCAATGTGGCTATCGGGGCAACGCTGAAAGACGGCCTCGCGGTCCTGCCTGGCTATGAACTGGAGTTGTTCCTGAACAAACCGGCCGTTTCGTCACCGGCGCCGGGTGGCACGTATGAAGGCGGGCAGGTTATCAGCGGGAAGGTTCCCGCCGCCCCCGCCTCTGACGTCCCGGCAAACTCAGCAGTGCGGATCACCATTGAGGGACAGGATCCGTTCGAGGTCCCGGTGGGCGCTGACGGCAGTTGGAGCTTCACAGCGCCGGACAGTAACGAAACGCTCCGTTTCACGGCAGAAACAGTCAATGGGTACAGCGCTTCGGGCACTGCGGCATTTGAGTTCGCCTCCGCGGTGCCTGCCCGGCCTGCGCCCCCGGTCACGCCCCCAGCTGGAACCAACCCCGCCCCGTCCCCCGCGGGGACGGAGGACGGGGGCGGCAGCACCGCCGTCGTACCTTCCCCCGTCAACACCCCTCCTGCTGACCTGGTGGACACCGGGTACGACCGCCGAAGCAGGGGTACCACAGGCGACCTGGCCTACACAGGTGCCAGCGCGCTTCCGGCAGCAGGTGCCGCGGCAGCTGCGATCCTGGTGGGCGCCCTGCTGATGGTGCTGGTCCGTCGCCGGAAGCAGCATTCGGCCAGGTAGCAGCTACTTGTGGCGCCGCATCAGCAGGTTGGTGATGCGCAGGGTGCAGAGCCGCTGGCCCGCCTCGTTGGTGATGAGCACCTCGTGGGTGGTGAGGGTGCCGCCCAGATGGATGGGCGTTGCCGTGATGGTCACCAGCCCTTCCCGGGCGGAACGGTGATGCGTGGCCGAGACGTCCACGCCCACCGCCGTCTTGCCCATGGTGCTTGCGTGGATGACCGCGGCCCAGGAACCCACCGCTTCGCCCACGGCCAAGGACGCCCCGCCATGCAGCAGGCCGAAGGACTGCCGGTTCCCCTCCACCGGCATGGTGGCCACTACCCGCTCCACGGACTCCTCGACGATCTTCACGCCCATTTTCTCGTCCAGCTCGCCGAGGGTGATCTTCCACAGCTCGTGGGCAGGCTGCTGCTCTTCCGCAGTTTCCTTGGGTGACGGCGCGCTCATGGTTCTCCTTTGGGTGGCGGAATCAGTCCCGGCCTTCTAGTGTGCGGCACGGCACTTCATGTATGGTGAATATATTACCGAACGGACGGTCAGTAATCAGTGGCCGCTTCTGTCTGCCCCTTTGTTGGAAGGACCCGTCAACGATGACCACCACTGCCACAGCTCCCGAGGCCACGGTCGACACCGTCGAGACAGTGCCCAGCTTCGTCCTGGATTCCTGGTGGACGCCCGACGCCGGATCGGCCGCGTCCGCGACGCCCGTCAGGGATGCGAGCACCGGGGAAGTCCTGGCCAAGGTGAGTACCGAAGGGCTGGACCTGGCCGAGGTGGTCGACTACGGCCGGACCACCGGCCAGGAGGAACTGGGACGGCTGACCTTCCACCAGCGCGCCCTCAAGCTCAAGGAACTGGCGCAGTACCTGCACGCCCGGCGCGAGCACTTCTACACCTTCTCGGCGCAGACCGGTGCCACCAAAGTGGACAACCTGATCGATATCGACGGCGGCATCGGCGTCCTCTTCACCTTCGGGTCCAAGGGCCGGCGCGAGCTCCCCAACTCCCAGGTGGTGGTGGACGGGCCCATGGAGGTGCTGTCCAAGGACGGATCCTTCGCCGGCGAGCACATCTACACACGCATCCCGGGCGTGGCCGTGCAGATCAACGCCTTCAACTTCCCGGTCTGGGGGATGCTGGAGAAATTCGCGCCTGCCTTCATCGCCGGTGTGCCCACTATCGTCAAGCCGGCCACGCCCACCGGGTATGTGGCCGCAGCCGTGGTCAAGGCGATCGTCGAATCCAACATCCTGCCCAAGGGCTCGCTGCAACTGATTTCCGGCTCTGTCCGGGGGCTCCTGGACGTGCTGGACTACCGGGACCTGGTGGCCTTCACCGGCTCCGCCTCCACGGCGCTGTCCCTGAAGTCCCATCCCAACGTGGTCCAGGGCGGAGTCCGGTTCACCTCCGAAACAGACTCTCTGAACGCCGCCATCCTTGGCCCTGACGCCGTGGAGGGCACCCCCGAGTTCGACGCCTTCGTCAAGTCCGTGGTCACGGAAATGACCGCCAAGGCAGGCCAGAAGTGCACCGCCATCCGCCGGGCCATCGTGCCGCAGGACCTGGTCCCGGCAGTGTCCGCTGCCGTCGGCAAGCGCATCAGTGAGCGGATTGTCCTGGGCGATCCGCGGGCAGACGGCGTGACCATGGGCGCACTCGCCTCTGTGGAGCAGCTCAATGACGTCCGGGCTGCCGTCCAATCAATGCTCGACGCCGGAGGTGAGCTTGCGTACGGAACGCTCGATTCGCCGTCGGTCACCTCTGCCGACGGAACCACCGGAGTGGTGGAAGGCGGCGCGTTCATGGCGCCGGTCCTGCTGAACTGGCAGGACCCCGAAGCGGAGGAAGTCCACTCACTGGAGGCGTTCGGTCCCGTCTCATCGGTGATCGGCTACAAGGACCTTGCCGACGCCGTCCGCCTCGCCGCCCGCGGCAGCGGCTCCCTGGTGGCCACCGTCTGCACCAACGATCCCGAGGTGGCGCGCGAACTGGTCACCGGCATCGCAGCCCACCACGGCCGCGTGCTCATGCTCAACCGGGAGGACGCCCGCAGCTCCACCGGCCACGGCTCGCCGGTCCCGCACCTGGTCCACGGCGGCCCCGGCCGCGCCGGCGGCGGCGAGGAACTGGGCGGCATCCGGTCGGTGATGCACCACATGCAGCGCACCGCCATCCAAGGCTCGCCCAACATGCTCACCGCAGTCACCGGCGTCTGGCATGCCGGCGCGGACCGCAACTTCACGGTTGAGACCGAGGGGACGCACCCGTTCCGGAAGTCGCTGGAGACGCTGCGGATCGGCGACGCCGTCCGGTCCGACCTGCGGCAGGTCATGCTGGAGGACATCACCGCGTTCGCCAACTCCACCGGGGACACGTTCTACGCCCACACCAACCAGGAGGCCGCGGAAGCCAATCCGTTCTTCCCGGGGATTGTGGCGCATGGCTACCTGCTGCTCGCGTGGGGCGCGGGACTGTTCGTGGAGCCGGCGCCGGGCCCTGTCCTGGCCAACTACGGCCTGGAAAACCTGCGCTTCATCACTCCGGTGGCCGCAGGGGACTCCATCCGCGTGACCCTGACCGCCAAGAAGATCACCCCCCGCGAAACGGACGAGTACGGCGAGGTGGCCTGGGACGCAGTCCTCACGAACCAGAACGACGAGATCGTGGCCACCTACGACGTCCTCACCCTCGTGGAGAAGTAGCCCCACCCTTGCGGGGTATTTTTTCGCGGGCAGAAGCGTAAAATTCTGCCCGTAGGAGGTGGCTAGATGAGCCTTAGATTGAACACAGTCACAACCGTCCTGCCGGTCGATGATCCGGCGCGGGCCCGCAGGTTCTACACCGAAAAACTCGGACTCCCGCACCGCGGCAAGGCAGATGACGGTAGCGAACTACTCGGCAGCGACGGCGGTCCGATGCTGCAGTTGATGCCGGTTTCGGACGGGAAGCACTCCGACCATACGGCCTTGAGCTTCGAGGTCACGGACATCGAGAAAACCGTCCGCGACATGGAGTCCAGGGGCGTGCAGTTCCAGGACTACGACCTGCCGAACCTGAAGACAGAGAACCATATCTGCACCACGGACTCGGAAAAGTGCGCCTGGTTCATGGACACGGAGCACAACATCCTCTGCGTGCATGAGAAGCTCGGCGTGCAGGCTGAATACGAGCTGTAAAGGGCATAACGCAAGGCAACGGCAGGGGCCCTTCCGGATAACCGGAGGGCCCCTGCCGTTGCCTTCAGTACTGAACGAGGGTCAGGACTCGGCGCCGCCGTGCAGGCCGTCGTCACTGCTGTCATCCTCAGGCCCGGTCCCGTGCCCGCTTTCGCTCTGGTCCGAGAGGTCCATGTTGCCGCGGGCCTCGGCCATGGTGGGGCCGCCGGAGGGGACGCTGTAGGTGTCCGGCCGGATGCCGTGGGACTGTTCCTCGATCAGGGCCTGTTCTTCGCTGAAGCGGATTACGTTGGCCTCGTCACCGGCGTCGCCGGGGATGTCCTCCCGGACCTGGGAGGGGTCCGGAATGATGTAGCCGGCGTCCGGTTCTTCCTTGGGGTGGCTCATTTTCTTACCTTCCTATCGGGTGTTACTTGTTGGCCGGGCGATGAGGTCCGCCTTAAGGTCGAGGCTCTGGCCATTCCGCTTGACCTTGAAGCCTACGGTATCGCCGGGGTTGCGGTTGCGGAGTTCAGCCAGCAGCTTCTCAGGGACATTGAGTTCCACGCCTTCCATGGACTCCAGGACGTCGCCGGGGCGGATGCCCGCACGTCCTGCGGGGCCGTCGTCGTCCACTGCCAGGACCACCACGCCGGTGGTGGCCTCGATGCCCAACTGCTCGGCTATCTGGGCGGTCAGTTCGCCGGGAGTGAGGCCCAGGTAGGCGTGTTCGGCGGTGCCGTCCGCAAGCAGTTCCTCCGCGACCTCCACGGCGGTGGCTGCGGGAATCGCGAAGCCGAGCGACACTGCGCCGGCAGAGGGCGGAATGTAGGCCTCGCTGATGCCGATGATCTCCCCGCGCATGTTGATCACGGCGCCGCCGGAATTGCCCGGGCTGATGGGCGCGTCGGTCTGGATCAGGTCCACCAGGGACAGGCTGTTGGAGGCAGACCCGGGAATGGAGCGGTGCAGTCCCGAGATAATGCCGGACGTGGCGGTGTTTTCAAAGCCGAGCGGGGAACCGAGGACCAGGGCGCCTTCGCCCACGCGCGGCAGGTCGGTCTGGTACACGGGTTTGGGGAGTCCGGTGCGGTTGGCCTGGACCAGGGCGAGGTCCGTGACGGGATCGGTGGCCCTGACGGTGCCCTCCACCCGCTGGCCGTCCGCGAAGGCTACTTCCACCCTCTCGTTGCCCCGGATCACGTGCTCGTTGGTGAGGATGAGGCCGTCCTCCGAGTAGACCACGCCGCTGCCCAGTCCGCCCTCGGTGAAGATGGTCACCACGGAGGGAGCCAGGTTCTCCACGAGCTGCGGGATGTCGCCGGCGGCGGCGGGTGCCGGGGCCGCGGCGGTGCTGCCGGGGGTGGCCGTGGAGGTTGCTCCCGGGGAGGATCCGCTGGGCGTCGGGGGAGGGGTGGAGCCGGTGCAGGCGGCCAGGGTCAGCGACGCCGCCAGGACCGCTGCTCCGGCTGCCGCGCGGAAGCGGACGCGCGGGCGTGATGTTCGGCTGCTGCTGGTGCTCATTGACAACCTCCTGCGGATCCTGGCTGGTCCTACCACCGTAGTCGGGGATCTGCAGAAATACCAAGCATCCTTATTATTTTCGAGGGGCGCTGTTCCGATCCGGGGACGCCCAGCAGGAGGTGCCCAGCCCAACTAGGTAGCGCTAAGTGTCGTTTTGGGCGGTCAAAACGACACTTAGCGCTACCTAGTTGGGGTGATTAAGGCTTAGTGGAGTGCAGGCCGTCGAACGCCATGGTGATCACGTCGTCGGCCAGCCGCTGCGGGGAGAGCGAGCCGCCTGGTTTGTACCATTCCACGATCGAGTTGATCATGCCGAACAACAGGCGGGTGACGGTGCGCGGATCGATGTCCTGGCGCAGTGATCCTTCGTCGCGCGCCGCGGAGATCAGTGCGGCCACCTTGTGGTCGAACGTCCGGCGGCGTTCCAGGGCATCCCGCTCGATCTCGGTATTGCCGCGCAGGCGCAGGAGCAGCGTAACGAACGGCAGCCTCTCCACCAGGACGGCCACCGTTTGGCGGAGCACGAACTCAAGGCGCGCGTCGGCCGCGCCGGAAGTGGCGGCGGGTTCTTCCAGAATGGCTTCCAGCCCACCGAGTGCGTGGTCCAGGGCCAGTTTGAGCAGGTCGCCCTTGGAGGGGACGTGGTGGTAGATGGCAGACTTGGAAATGCCGAGGTTGTCGGCAAGGATGCCCATGGACGTCGCGTCGTAGCCGTGCCGGTTGAAGACGTCGACGGCGATGCGCAGCACCGATTGCTGGTCGTATCCCGGGCGGCCGCGCTTGGTGGGTGCATCAGTTGTGGACATACCGGCCATTTTCTCATGAACGTTCGGTAATTAGCGTTATTAGTTGATCGGGACCTTGGACTCTGGGCCCCCCTTGGCCGGGCGGCCACGCTGGTTGGGGAGGCCGCTGCCGCCTCCCGCGCACGCCTGACTAAGGACTGACCCAGGAAAAGGCTGACCAGGAAGGCCCGCTCATGGACCCCGCAATGCCCCAGCCCACCGCCGTCGCGGACGGCGTGTACCAGCTCAGCACCGGAAGGGGCCGGCTCGCCTCCCACGTTTACCTGGTGCGCTCCGGCCAGGGGTGGGTCCTGGTGGATACAGGCTGGCCGAATGCCGCAGAGCAGATCGTGGCGGCGGCGAAATCCCTTTTCGGCGCGGACGTGCCGGCGGCGATAGTCCTGACGCATATCCACCCCGACCATTCCGGTGCCGCCCCGGAACTGGCCCGGCGGTGGAACCTGCCCGTCCACGTCCACCCTGCTGAGCTGCCGCAAGCTCCCGGACAGCTGCTTGATGAGTATGCGAACCCCCTGGACCGGTGGGTGCTGAGGCCGTTGCTGAAGGTCCTGCCGCCAGGGACCATGCCGGCGACGGACATGAGCGGTGTGGTGCGCCCCTTCGATCCGGCCGGCGGGGTGCCGGGGCTGCGGGACTGGACGTGCGTGCCCACGCCCGGGCACACGCCGGGACATGTCGCACTCTTTCGCGAGTCCGACGGCGTGCTGCTTACAGGCGACGCCCTGCTGACCACGGACCTGAACTCGGTGCGCGGCCTCCTGGGACGCACGCCGAGGGTCAGCGGTCCGCCCTGGATCGCCACCTGGGACTGGCCGACGGCGGAGGCTTCGGTGCGTGCGCTGGCGCGGCTTAAGCCGCGGGTGCTGGCCAGCGGGCATGGTCCCGCAATGAGCGGGCAGGAAGCCGCGCGGCAGCTGGACGAGCTCGCTTCCCGGAGTGCGGCGCGCGGTCCCGCCGGTCCCGCCTCTGCGGCGCCTGCCGATTATCTTTGCGTGGCCGCCGCCAGGATGGGCGGGCCGGAAGTACTGGAAGTTGTACGACGGCGGCTGAGGGCGCCGCGCCGGGGCGAGGCCAGGGTGCGGGTCGAGGCCTGCAGCGTGAGCGCCGTCGACGTGCAGGCGCGGAACGGTCTCTCCACCTACCCGCCACAATTCCCGTTTGTGCCCGGTTACGCCGTGGTGGGCGTGGTGGACGCAGTAGGACCGGGTGTCACTGCGGTGGCCGCCGGTGACAGGGTGGTGGTGATGACCGAGAAGGGCGGGTACGCCGAGTACGTCTTTGTCAGTTCGCACCCAATGATGCGCATTCCCGCCGGCCTGGACGCAGGGGACGTGGTGGCGGTGGCGCTGAACTACCTGGTGGCCCACCAGGCGCTGTCACGGGGTGCCCGGATTCGGCGTGGCCAGGCGATCCTCATTCTCGGCGCGGCCGGCGGGATCGGAACAGCGCTTGTCCAGCTCGGCCAGTTGTTGGAGCTCCGGATGTACGGCGTGGATATCCCAGCAAAGCACCCGTGGCTTAGCGAGCACGGGGTGGTGCCGCTGGACCCGTCACCGGAGGACGTGGTCAAGGCACTGCAAAGCATGGAGCCCTCCGGCGTGGATGCCGTTCTGGACGGAGCAGGCGGGAGCTGGGTGGACACCGGCCTGGTGGTCCTGCGGCCGGGCGGGGTGCTGGTGGAATATGCCAACCCGGGGAGCCCCGGTGCAACTGTGCGTCTCATGCTGCGGGCCCTGGGCCGGAAGCTGGTTCCGAAGGGAAGGCGGATCCGCCTGTACGGAACAACGTCCTGGCGGCTGGACCGGAAACCGCTGATGGACGCGTGGGCTACGCTGTACTCGCTCCTCGAGGACGGGAAGATCAGGCCCGTGATCGCGGACCGGTTCCCGCTGTCCAGGGCAAAAGAGGCGCACGCCCGGCTGGAAGGCGGGGACGTCGTCGGAAACCTCGTCCTGCTGTCGGAAAACTCCTGACGGCCGGCAGCAACAGACCCCACGGAAACGCGAAGGCGCCGGCAGCCGAAGCCGCCGGCGCCACCTGAAGCGCTACGCCTTGGGGCGCAGGTCGTAGATGCGGCGCAGCTTGCCGTTGGACCGCTCCAGCGACCCCGGCTCCACAACATCCACCGCGCATGAAGAACCCACGTGGATCTTGATCTGCTCCTTCAAGGTGCGCGCCGCCGTCGCACTCTGCTCCACGGTGACCGAATCGCGGCGCTCAATCTTCACCGTCATCTGGTCCATCCGCTGGCCCTCGGGCCGCGTGAGTTCCAGCTGGAAGTGCGGGCTTAGCTCGGGGATCCGCAAGGCGATTTCCTCGATCTGCGACGGGAACAGGTTCACGCCGCGCAGGATAATCATGTCGTCGCTGCGGCCGGTGATCCGTCCCATCCGGCGGTGGGCCGGTCGGGCCGAACCGGGGAGCAGGCGGGTGAGGTCCTTGGTGCGGTAGCGGATGATCGGCAGCGCTTCCTTGGTGAGCGACGTGAAGACCAGCTCGCCGTGCTCGCCGTCGCGCAGGACGTTCTCCTTGCCCACCACGGGGTTGAAGGGGTCGATGATTTCGGGGCGGAAGTGGTCCTCCCAGATGTGGCTGCCGTCCTGCGTTTCCACTGCTTCGCCGGCCACGCCGGGGCCCATGACCTCGGACAAACCGTAGATGTCGCAAGCCTTGAGGTTCATGGTCACCTCCAGCTCGTGCCGCATCTCCTCCGTCCACGGCTCCGCGCCCAGCACGGCGTATTTCAGGGACGTGGAGGCGGGGTCGATGCCCATGTGCGCCATGGCGTCCGCGATGGTCAGCAGGTAGGTGGGGGTGGCCAGGATCGCATCGGGCTTGAAGTCCTGGATCAGCTGGATCTGGCGTTCGGTCTGGCCGCCGGAGATGGGGATGACGGTGCACCCCAGGGCCTCGGCGCCGGCATGGGCGCCCAGGCCGCCGGTGAAGAGGCCGTAGCCGTAGGCGTTGTGGACCTTCATGCCGGGGCGGATGCCGGAGGCGCGGAAGCTGCGTGCCACCAACTTGGCCCAGTCGGCCAGGTCCTGCTTGGTGTAGCCGACGACGGTGGGCCGGCCCGTGGTGCCCGAGCTGGCGTGGACGCGTGCCACCTGGTTTTGCGGCACCGCGAACATGCCGAACGGGTATTCCTCGCGCAGGTCATCCTTGGTGGTGAAGGGGAAGTTACCCAGGTCGTCCAGTTCGCGCAGGTCGTTGGGGTGGATGCCGGCGTCGTCGAACTTCCGCTTGTACAGGGGCACCCGCTCGTAGGCGTAGGCGACGGTGTGCTGCAGCCGGCTGAGCTGGAGGGCCTCGAGCTCGTCGCGGGAGATGGTCTCCTCGCGGTCCAGTCCGGCGCCGGCTGCTGTGGTGGCTGCGGGGGATTCAGGGGCGTGCAGGGTCATGGTTTCCTACTTCTTGGGGATGGTGCGGCTGCGTCCGCGGAACTCGGCAATGAGCTCGCCGGGCTGGTTCGGGGTGGGCTGGCCTGGCTCGGCGGACGCCTGGGTCTCCGCGTCGGTGGCGAAAATCTGGATGTCGTACAGGCCGCTGCGTCCGGCGCTGGAACGGCGGTCTGCGACGGCGGTGAGCACTTGGCCGCGGAAGGCCGGCTTGAGGAAATTGATGTCAACGCCGGAGGCCACGGTGATGCTGTTCTCCTCACCTGGCACCGGCACCGCTGGGTTGCAGGCGAGGGCGAAAGCGGTGTCACCGAAGGCGAAGATCATTCCGCCATGGGCCATGCCGAAGCCGTTGAGCATTTCCTGCCGGAGGGTCATCCGGATGGTGGCATGCCCGTCGCTGAGGGCGAGGACCTGGATTCCCATCCACTCGGAGGCATAGTCGTTCTCGAGTATCTGGTGTGTGGGCCCGGAAAGGGCGGTTTCAGCCATGCGTCATTGCCTCCAGCTTTATTTACCGAATGTTCATTAGGTAATCCCATAAGGGGGTCCGGTGTCAAGGGGATGCGGCTCCGGGGCGTGCCTTCCTGCCCACTTACTTCGGCGGGCCGGCGTGCTGGGGCCGGGACACGCCGTCGTACGCGGCGCGCCGCCCGGTGTGGGGAAAAGCAACTGGGCAGGAACGCACTGTCGCGGCGCGCACCTAACCGTGAGATGGCACGTAGCGGCGGACAAGGCGGCGGACATTGCGGTGAAGTGCCATCCCGCGGGGCGCGAAGTGCAAGGATGGAGGGACCGGCACCAGCACAGCAAAGGGCGGACCATGGCCAAAGGCATCTATGTCAGCGCAACCACCCCCGGCTCGGGCAAGTCACTCGTGGCCCTGGGTCTGGCGGACACCCTGCACCGGCACGCGGACAGGATCGGCTTCTTCAAGCCGGTGGTCCACGGCCCGGATGCCGCGGCCGATCCCATGGTGGCGCTGATGAAGTCCCGCTTCGCGCTGGAGGATGAGCGGTGCCGCGGCGGCCTGACTTACACCGAAGTCCGGAACCTGCTGGCGGAGGGAAACCGGGCCGAGATCGACGCCCGCTGCGTGGAGATCTTCGCTGACATCTCACGCCACTGCGACGTGGTGATCGTGGAGGGGACGGACCTCGTGGGCCAGGACTCCGCCGTCGAATTCGACCTCAATGCCCGGTTGGCCAACAACCTGGCCACCCCCGTGGTGGCCGTGGTGGGTGCCAAAGGACTGACTGTTGCCGAGGCCGCCGCCGCTGTCGAGGTCGCCCGCAAGGAACTCGCCGCTGAACGTTGCACGCTGCTGGCCATCCTGGTGAACCGCGCGGACCCGGAGGACGTGGAAGGCATCGCTGCGGAAGTGAAGCCCGGCGCCTCCAAGCGTCCCGTATACGTCCTGCCTGAGCTGGAGGAGATCGCACGCCCCACCACCGGCGAGGTGGCCACCGCGCTGGGCGTGCGGCAGATCGCCGGGCGCCGGGACATGGAGCGCGACGTGAAGGACATCAAGGTGGCGGCCATGAACGTTGGCAACTTCCTGAACGTGCTCGACGACGGTGCCCTGGTCATCGTGCCGGGGGACCGCGCGGACGTGATGGTGGCCTGCCTGGCGGCGTCGTTCTCGCCCGAGTTTCCCGTGGCGTCCGCGCTCATCCTCACGGGCGGGCTCGCCCCGGACGCCAACATCTACCCGCTCCTGGCGCAGGCGCCGTTCCCCGTGTTCGCCGCCAAGGAGGACACGTACACCACGGCCCGCCGGGTATCGGAGGTCCGGAGCGAGATCTGGTCCGGGCACCGCCGCAAAGTGGCCTCCGCCCTGGGCCTGTGGTCCCGGCGGGTTGATGAGACCGAGCTGGTGGAACGCCTTCACCTGCCGCGGGCTGAGCGGATGACGCCGCTGCGCTTCCTGCATGACCTTATCGAAAGGGCCCGCTCGCAGCGCCGGCACGTGGTTCTCCCCGAAGGCACGGACGTGCGGATCCTCCGGGCGGCGGAAATCCTGCACCGCCGCGACGTCTGCGACCTGACAGTCCTGGGCCCGGAACCTGACGTCCGCGAACTCGCCTCAGCGAACGGCATCGACCTCACCGGGATCAACATCGTGGACCCGGCCACCTCGGACCTGCGGCAGAAGTTCGCCGAAAAGTATGCCGAGCTGAGGGCACACAAGGGCGTGGACCTGGCGAAGGCGCTGGAAATCATGCAGGACGTCAGCTACTTCGGCACCATGATGGTCCAGCTGGGGGTGGTGGACGGGATGGTCTCGGGAGCGGCGCACACCACGGCGCACACCATCCGGCCCGCCCTGGAGTTCGTGAAGACCCGCCCCGGCGTGAAGATCGTGTCCTCGGTATTCCTGATGCTCATGCCGGACCGGGTGCTGGTGTACGGGGACTGCGCCGTGAATCCCGATCCCAACGTGGAGCAGCTGGCGGATATCGCCCTGGCCTCGGCTGAAACCGCGGAACAGTTCGGCGTGGAGCCGCGGGTGGCCATGCTGTCCTACTCAACGGGCGGTTCCGGCTCCGGCGAAGCCGTGGACGAGGTGCGGCAGGCAACCGAACTGGTGCGCCAGCGCCGCCCGGACCTCGCCGTCGAAGGGCCTATCCAGTACGACGCCGCGGTGGACGCCTCGATTGCGCAGTCCAAAATGCCGGGGTCCTCGGTGGCCGGGCAGGCCACGGTGTTCATCTTCCCAGACCTGAACACCGGCAACAACACGTACAAGGCGGTGCAGCAGAGCTCGGGCGCCGTGGCTGTGGGACCCGTGCTGCAGGGGCTGCGCAAGCCGGTCAACGACCTCTCGCGCGGCTGCACCGTCGAGGACATCGTGAACACGGTGGCCATCACTGCGATCCAGGCGCAGGCGCCCGCTTCCTGAGCCAACAAAAAGGGCGACGGCGGCACCCGCGTGGGTGCCGCCGTCGTCCTTGTGCAGGTCTTAGCTGTTGTCCGGCTTGGCGAGGCTCTCGTCGTCCTCCTGCTTGGCGGGTTCGTCCGAAAGGCCCTGCGGGGTGAGGTCCAGGTCCTCGGTGTTCTCCGGGGCTTCAGGGGCTTCGCCGGTTTCGGCGGCCTTGAGGTTGCCGGTGTCATCCAGGGCCGGGTTGGCGCCCTCGACGCCGGTGGGGTCCTTGGTCCCGGAGCCGGTCCCGGTGTCCGAATCCGCCTGGGCATTCAGGGGAGCGGTGCTGCTGGATCCCGTGTTGGTGGGATCATTCTCGTCAATCGACGTTGGTTCGTTCGTCATGGCAGTGTCCTCTCGCGCGTGGTCCAGCCTGTCCGCCCCGACTCTAGGCGCAGCCGGGCCCCCACCGCAAGGAAACGGCAGGCGCGCCCACCTATAGTGGGGTTTGAACTGCAGAAGCAAGGCTCAGGAGGCCCCGCATGCTCGTGCTCGTCATCAACTCCGGCTCGTCCTCGCTCAAGTACCAGGTGCGCGACGTCGCAGCCGGGAGCGTCCTGACCGAGGGGCTGATCGAGAAGATCGGCATGGGCAACGGCGGCGGCGGGGATGGCGAGATCGAGGGCCCGCGGGACCACGCGGAGGCCCTGGAGCAGGTGGAAGCAGCCATCCACCAGGAGCTGGGCGACCTGGAGCTGGCCGCGGTGGGGCACCGGGTGGTGCACGGCGGCGAGCGCTTCGCCGAGCCCGTGCTGATCGACAACGAGATCACGCGCGCCATCGAGCGGCTGAACCCGCTGGCGCCGCTGCACAACCCGGCCAACGTGCTGGGCATCCGGGCCATCACCAAGAAGTGGCCGGACATGCCGCAGGTGGCCGTCTTCGACACCGCCTTCCACCGCACCCTCCCTGAGCACGCCTGGCGCTACGCCGTCCCGGACGAGCTGTACACCAACCACGGCATCCGCCGCTACGGCTTCCACGGCACCTCCCACGAGTACGTCACGCGCCGCGCCGCAGCGCTGCTGGACCTCCCCGTGGAGGAGTTCGACGGCGTGATCGCCCACCTGGGCAACGGCGCCTCCGTCACGGCCATCAGGGGCGGCCAGTCAGTGGACACCTCCATGGGCTTCACCCCGCTCGAAGGCCTGGTGATGGGCACCCGCTCCGGGGACCTGGACCCGTCCATCCTCGTGTTCCTGGGCCGGGCAGGCTGGACACCGGAAGACATCGACACCATGCTCAACCGCGAATCCGGGCTCAAGGGCCTGGCCGGCAACAACGACATGCGCTCCGTGGTGGAGGCTTCCGAGTCCGGCGACGCCAGGGCCGCCATGGCGCTCGCGGTCACGTCCTACCGGCTTGCCAAGTACATCGGCGGGTACCACGTGGCCGTCGGCGGGGCGAAAGCGCTCGTGTTCACGGCCGGAATCGGCGAGAACTCGCACCAGTTCCGCGCCCTGGTGGCGGACAGGCTGGGCGCGCTCGGCATCGAGCTCCACGCCGGCCTGAACACTGAGCGGTCCAAGGAGCCGCGGGTCATTTCCACCCCACAGTCCGCCATTCCCGTCCTGGTGGTTCCCACGGACGAGGAACGCGCCATCGCGGAGGCGACGGCCGCCGTCGTCAGCGGTTAAACCCAGCCCCCGGACGCTCGCTCACTCGATGTGGGTTTTCCCCGGATGCTCTCTCAGGTCAGGCGCGGCCCTTGAGGATCATGTTCCAGTAAACCTGCGGAAAAATGTCCCGGTCCACCAACCAGGACAGCCTGCTCTCGTTCCACGTGGGCACCCGCGGGATGGTGGGCATGGGCCGGTAGCGGTCGTCGAACTCCGCGAACACCACAGTGTCCCGGGATACCGTGAAAGGGCATACCGAGTAGCCGTTGTACTTGGCCCGCAGAGGTTTGCCTTTCCGCGCGGCCACCAGGTTCCTGGCCAGGACCTTGGTCTGCTTCCGCAGGGCGCCCCCGGATTTGGAGTTGGTGGTCCCGGCCGCGTCTCCCAGCGACCAGACGTTCTGGAACCGGATGTGCCGGAGCGTCTGGCGGTCAACCTCCACGAAACCTCCGGCGTCTCCCGCTGCCGGCAGGTCGGTTGCCTTGAGCCAGTCAGGGGCGGACTGGGGAGGGACGGCGTTGAGGACGTCGTAGTGCAGGCTTTCCTCCGTGCCCGCCTCAAGGTTCCGGATTGTCGCTGCCTGTCCGGCCGCGTCCACGGCCACCAGTTCGCTGTTGGTCCACAGTTCGATGCCGTACTCCGCAATCTTCCGGTCCAGCTCCCGGTCCACCTCCGGCACCCCGAACGCCGTGGGATAGGGCTGGACCATCACCACCCGGATCTTGTCCAGCACGCCCTGTTCGCGCCAGTAGTCGCAGGCAAGGTACATAGGTTTCTGGCTGGCGCCGCCGCATTTGATGGGACCTGAGGGCATAGTGAACACGGCCGTGCCGGAGGTGAGGCCGCTCAGCAGGGTCCACGCCTTGGACGCCAGTTCGAACTCGTAATGCGACGTACCGTGGGGCGAATGAACCGCTTCCGCCATCCCCGGCACGGCGTCCCAGTCGTACTGCAGCCCGGGGCAGACCACCAGCTGGCCATAGGACACGGCGGAGCCTGAGGCCAGGGCTACGGTGTTGGCGTCGGTGTCCACATCCACCGCGGCGTCCCGGATCCAGGTGACTCCGGAAGGCGTCACGGATTCCTGCGAGCGGACGGCCTCCTGGGCCTGGGCCCGTCCCCCGGCGATGTGCGAGAACAGCGGCTGGTAGAAGTGGTGGTCCTTGGGCTCGACAATGGCGACATCCTTCACCCCGTAGCGCTCCAGGCGGGCGGCCAGGGATACCCCTGCGTTGCCGCCGCCGATGACGACCACCTCGTGCTGCGCGGCCATGGTGCTACTTCTTCTCGTTCTGGCTGGCTTCGGTCAGGGCAGAGGCCTTGTGTGCCGCCCGTGCCCCGGTCTTGGCGGATTCCACCACGTACTGCGGTTCGTCCCCGCTGGCCCGGTGGGTGTTCCCGTCCAGTTCAAAGTCGCTGGTTTTCTTCTCCACGATCTTGCCGTGGGTCTTGCCCTGCGGGGTGTTCCATTCCACGGACGTTCCCTTGCGTAGCGGCATCCCTGCTCCTTCAAGTGGGCCCGGAAACGCTCGCGCCCGGGACGGAAAACAACTGCTCCACAATAGTAAGCATGGTTAGCTTCCGGGGCACCGTCCCTTTGCCCGGGGTCTGGGCGGGCAGACGGGGGGAGACTCTGCCGGGCGAAGACGCTGGTGAGCGGACGACGGCGGCACGCGGCCGCCGTCGTGCGCTTACTTCCGCGCCAGCAGGCGTTGCGCTGCCCCCGCGATCCTGTTGCAGAGGGCCCAGTAGGCAATCCCGGCCGCCAGCGAGGCGGCCAGCGCCAGCGGCAGGCCCAGCCCCGTCAACGGCGGGTAGACCAGCCAGTGCACGAGGTAGATATGCATGGACGCGCTGGCCAGCAGGACCAGAATCCGGCTCAGCGCCCGCGGCACCGGCAGGGTGGGCAGCCAGGCCAGCAGCAGGATTCCGGCCATCACGGTGAGGTCGCGCGTGGGGTCCGTGAAGAATCCCGGAACGGTGAGCACGGCCAGGGCGGAGACGACGCAGCGCTGGGCCAGTGTGCGCGAGCGGGCCACCGCCCAACCGAGCGCGAACAGCCACAGGGCCGGGACCGTATAGGGGACGCCGGGTTCCACGATCTCGTACCGGGTCAGCAACCCGCCGCCGAACAGGATCAGCGGAAAAACGAAGGGGAACCGGCGCTCGGCGCGGTGCAGCCACGGGATGGAGAGCAGGGCCGTCATGGCGAGCAGGATGTAGACCATCACCTCGATGAACCAGAAATGCCACTGTGTGGTCACCTGCTCGTCTCCCAGCATGGAGTTCAGGAGGAGGATGTTCACCAGCCCGTAGCGGTCCGTGATGAGGTCGGCGAAGGCGATGAACACCATGCTGGGAACCGCGATCCGGGCCACGCTGGTGAGCTGGCGGCGCAGGCGGGGCAGCCGTTCGCCGGCGAGCTGGAAGCGGGCAAAGTTGAACCCGGCCGCCGCGATGAGCACGTGGGCCATGCCCTGCCAGCTGAGCAGGCCAATATGAGTGCCGGCGATAAGGAAGATTCCCACCGCCCGGAGGACGACGCTGGTGTCTACCGGGGCAAGCAGCCGGGCAACCCTGTCCCTGGCCGGTTTGCTGGCCGGCCTCGGCTTCAGGTTCTTGACGGGAGTGATGTGCCAGTCGGGCGGCAGGTGGCCCAGCGCCTGCTCCAGCCGGACCGAGGCTGCCACAAAGGAGAGCGAATCGCCGCCGAGCGAAACGAAGGTGTCGGTGTCGGCGATTTCGGGCTGCTCCAGGGTCTCTTCGAAGATCCTGCGGACAGTATCGGGGCGGGCGTCAATGGTCTCAGGCGTGGTGGTCCTTGGCGCGTCCTGGCTGTCCTGCCTCTTTGTCAGGGCTGCCACGGCCGGGTAGTCCACCTTGCCCGTGGCCAGGCGGGGGAGTTCGTCCACGGTATGGAGTTCGACGGCGGCCCGCGGCAGACCGAGGCCCTGGGCCAGGACTTTGGTGAGCAGCCGCGTGTCCTGGGTCCCCTCGACGGCGACCACCAGCCCCTGGTCAGTTCCGGCGCTGGCCGCCTTCACGCCCAGGTCCGCCAGGATGCGTTCCACCTGTCCCAGGTCAACGCGTAGTCCCACGATCTTGACGAACCGGCTGCGCCGCCCGCAGACCTCGTAAAGGCCTGCAGCGTTCTTCCGGGCGAGGTCTCCGGTGCGGAGTTCCGTGACGGTCCGGCCCAGCGCCAGGTCCTGCGGGGACTCCGCATAGCCCAGCATCACGTTGGGTCCCGTGTATACCAGTTCGCCGTGCTCCAGGCCCGGCACTGGCTCAATGCGGAAGTATCCGCCGGGAACCGGAACGCCAATAGCGCCCGGGTTGGCCGCGGCCAGGTCCGGGGGGAGGTACGCCATCCGTGCGGTGGCCTCCGTGGCGCCATACATGACGAACAGGTCCCAGCCCTGCCGGCTGCCCAGTTCGGCATAGTGGCGAACAGCTTCCGGGGCAAGCTTCCCGCCGGCCTGGGTGACATAGCGGAGGCGGGGCAAATCCATGTCCGCGAAGCCTACGCGTTCCAGCAATTCGAACGTGTAGGGAACGGCCGCGAACGAGGTGGCACCTCCGCTCCGGAACGCATCCCAGAAGCATGGATCCACCACGGAAAGGCCGGTCAGGACCAGCCCGGCGCCGCGGAGCAGGTGGCTGTTGATGACCGAGAGTCCGTAGCAGTAGGACATGGGCAGGGTTGTGGCGGCCCGGTCCTCAGGCGTGATACCGAGGTAGGTGGCGATGGACTCGGCGTTCGCCTGCAGGTTGGCGTGGGACAGCCGCACCAGCTTCGGGGAACCGGTTGACCCTGACGTGCTCAGGAGGAGCGCGAGGTCCGGGTGGAGCTCATGCGCGGTCCCCGGCCTGCGCTCGTCCAGGAGGCACTCGCCGTTGGCCGACCGGACCACCACGTCAGCGTCGTAGGCCGCCACGAGGGATTCCAGTGCTGCCGGCTTGTCTTCGGGCAGGAGGAGCAGGGGGTGCCCGGACACGAGGGCACCCAGGTATGCCACCAGGGACTCGACGTCGTTCGAGGCCGCGAGGGCGACAAGGCGCCGTTCAGTGCCCAGCTTCCGGGCAAAAGCGTCGACGCGGGCGGCGAGTTCCCGGTAGGTCAGGGTCAGCCCGTCGGCAAGGATGGCAGGTCTGTTTCCGTAGCTCGCAAGATCGGCAGCGAAAGAAACCCGCGCGAAGTCAAGCTGCGTGGTCATCCGACGATGGTATTAGTTAAGCCTTACCTAACTAAAATCCGCCGTTATAGAACAACTGATGGAGAAATAAAGGCGTACGGTTCCCTCCTACTTCAGCCCGGCACCCGGCAGCAGCTCGGTGGCGTCGAGGGAATCGGCGATGAAGGCGTAATCCCAGGCGCGCTCGCGCCATTGCACGTAACGGCCGGAGGCGCCGCCGTGGCCGCCGTCCATCTCGATCTTCATCACGATCGGTTCGGTGCCGGTGGTCTTGTTCCGCAGCTCCTGCACCCACTTGGCCGGTTCCACGTAGAGCACCCGGGTGTCATTGAAGGACGTGACGGCGGCGATCTTGGGGTAGGCAGCCGCCCGCACGTTCTCATAAGGGGAGTAGGACTTCATGTACGCGTAGGCTTCGGGATCCGTGATGGGATTCCCCCATTCCTCCCACTCGAGCGCAGAGAGCGGAAGCTCCGGATCCAGGATGCTCGTGAGCGGATCCACGAACGGCACCTGCGCCACAATGACGGCGTACTTTTCCGGAGCCATGTTCGCCACCGCGCCCATCAGTAGTCCGCCTGCCGAGCCGCCCAGGGCAGCGATCCGCGTCGGATCCACCCAGCCCGAGTCCGCGAGCCAGTCGGTGGCGTCCACAAAATCGGTGAAGGTGTTTTTCTTCTCCAGCTTCTTGCCGTTCTCGTACCAGTGCCGGCCCAGCTCGCCGCCGCCGCGGATGTGGGCGATCACGAATACCACGCCGCGGTCCAGGAGCGACAGCCGGGCGATGCCGAAACCGGGATCCATGCTCATCTCATAGGAGCCGTACCCGTACACCAGGCCGGCCGCCGTCGAATCCTGCTTGACGGCCTTGTGCCGCAGCACCGAGAGCGGGATCCTGGTGCCGTCAGCGGCATCGGCCCATTCGCGGGTGGCAATGTAGTCGCTGCCGTCATACCCGCCCAGGACCGGACTTTCCTTGCGCAGCAGGAGCTCACCGGCGGGCTTGTCCTCGGTGGGCAGCACGAAGTCATACACCCGGGAGGGCGTGAAGTAGGACGTGTAGCCCAGCCTGATGACCGGCGCCTCATAGTCGGATCCGCCCACCCCGGCGGTGTAGAGCTCCTCGTCGAAGGCCGGCTCCACCGGAACCTCCTGCGCGGGCGTGCCCAACCCGGCCAGGCCAATGAACTGCACCCGTTCAATGGTGTCCTTGCGGATGGAAACCACCAGGTGCGTGGAGGTGACGCCGGCGCCGTTGACGCGGACGTCGTCGGAATGTTCGACGACGGTGACCCACTCCTGCTCGGCCAGCGGCTTGGCAAGCCCGGCCGGGTCCGCCAGGGAAACCATGGAGTTCACGGCGCCGCGGTTGTGCGTGATCAGGATCCGCTCGCTCTTCTGCCCGTCCGGCCCGGGCAGCAGGAACGGCTCAGCCTCGTACAGCACCCGCTCGTCCCGCGGAATGACAGTGGTGACCTCCTGCGCGGGATCGTCGAAGCGGAGCAGGCGCGTCTCGCTGTACTCCGAGCAGCCGATCCCCAGCACGAGGTAGCGCCGGTCAGAGGAAAGTTCGAAGCCCAGCCACATGGCGGCGTCGTCCTCCTGGTAGATGACCACGTCATCGGCCACCGGCGTGCCCAGGGTGTGGGCCTTGACCTGGTACGGGCGCCAGGAATCGTCCACCACAGTGTAGAAAAGCCGGGTGCCGTCGGGGGAGAAGGCGACGCCGTAAAAGATGTTTTCAATGACGTCGGGGAGCAGTTCGCCGGTCCGGAGGTCCTTGATGCGGAGGGTGAAGCGTTCGTCCCCGGAGTTGTCCACGGCGTAGGCGTAGAGGTTCCCGTCCACGGTCACGGCGGAGCCGCCTACCGAGAAGAAGGGCTTGCCTTCGGCCTCCACGTTGCAGTCCAGGAGGATCTCCTCGCCGGGAATGCCGACGCCGGGCTGCACTGCGGGCGGCGTCCAGTCGGCGATCTTGTCCTCCGTGTCCGCGGCCCTGACCCGGCAGTGGATGCCGTATTCCTTGCCCTCCACGGAGCGGCTGAAGTACCACCAGCCGTCCTTGCGGTGCGGCACTGACAGGTCGGTCTCCTGCGTGCGGCCTTTGATTTCCTGGAAAATCGCCTCCCGCAACGGCTCCTGGTGGGCCGTCACCGCCTCCTGGTAGGCATTCTCTGCTTTCAGGTGTTTCACCACCTCCTGGGATTCCTTGTCCCGCAGCCACTCGTAGTTATCCACGAAAACGTCCCCGTGGTGGCGCCGTTCAGTGGGGACCTTCTTGGCGACCGGAGGCATGGGAGCGGACGTGGCGGCGGAGTCCTGCAGCGGAGTCTGGGTCATTCCTTCAATATATAGAGCCGCCCGGACAATTCACCCGCCGTTCGCTACCGGACGATTACCCAGCATCCCGGGGCGCGGGGGCCGGCGAAAGAGGGCCAAAGACCCTAGGTCCGGGGCCGCGGGGTGCGGGAGGGTGGGGAAGTAGGCCGGTTGGACCAGGCCGGCCGCTTGGACCGGGCAGGAAGGGAGAAACCGATGTCCAGCGATTCGGGTCCGGCGCCCAGGGCACGTGCTTGGAAAGCAGTGGCCCGTTGTGCGGGAAGGAGCGCAGTAATGCTCGCCCGCCGGCAGGTCCACCTGCCCAAGGAAAATGTGGGAAGGATCCTGCAGTTTGCGGACGGCAGCACCACAAGGGTTTACCGGGAGACCACCGTTGACGGCGGTGGGCCCGTTGAGCCGTGTGTGCTGGTGGTCGCATTCACGCTCAGGCTGGTGCGGGGACGCGCGCACCGTTTCTTTGAGGCGGAAAGCCTGCTTAACACGCCGCTGTTCGTCGGGTTCCCGGGATTCGTGTCCAAGCTCTGGTGCGCGCATGACAGTCGTGGAGTTTATCGGGGGCTCTACGAATGGGATGGCGCAGCCAGGGCCCGCCACTACGCGTCGTCGCTGTGGCGGGTCCTGGAACTGGTCAGCGTTCCAGGCTCCATCAGTTACAAGGTTCTGCCGGGGCTGCGCCGGGATGAGGTGCTGGCCAACCCGGAACGGATGCAGGACATGGTGTCGGGTTCCGGGCAGGGGTGGTGGCGGCTCCTCAGCCGCACATGAGCGCCCAGAGCGACATCCTGGTGGTCGGCGCCGGCCCTGCCGGCCTGGCGACAGCACTTCAGGCCCATGCCCACGGAGCCACGGTCCGCATCGTCGACAGGCGGTCGGAGCGGGTCCGGCCCTCTCGAGCCTTGATGCTCCATGCCCGGGCGCTGGAAGGGCTTCGGCCGCTGGGCGTCACGGACGAGCTGCTCAACAGGGCGGACACCACGCCCGAAGCGAGGATCCACTTGGGGAAACGGGTGGTGCAGGCCAAGCTCGGCCACGCCGACCTTCCTGACACTGCCTTCCCGCACCTGACGCTGGTCCGGCAGGCCGACGTCGAGGACGTTCTCTGGCACGCCCTCCAGGCCAGGGACGTGCCGGTGGACTGGGGAGTTGAGTTCCGCGGCCTGGAAGGCCATGGCAGGGATGGCGCGTCCGGCAGGGACGGCGGGGTACGTGCGGAGCTGGCGCTGGCCGGCACGGACCCGGGACATACCCGCACGGACCGGCGCCTGGAACAGCATGAATGCCGTTACCTCGCCGGTTGCGACGGGCAGTCAAGTATCGCGCGGGGCCTGGTCGGCGCCGAATGGCGCGGCGCGCCGTACCGGGTGGAGGCCGTCCTGGCGGACCTTGAACTCGACGGCCCCCTCGATCCCGGACTCCTTCACGCCGCCGTTGCAGGTCCGGGGCTGGTGTTCCTTTTCGCACTCGGGGAAGGGGCAACCTGGCGAATGCTCGCCACCCGCCCGGCCGGGCCACATCCTGCCGGGCCATTCGGGCAGCTGGGGCCGGCGGTTCCCTGGAAGGACGTCGCGGAGCTGGTGGACGGCTCTGGGCTGGGGGCAACAGTCCGGGAGGTGCGCTGGTCCGCCCAGGTCCCGCTGCAGCACAGGCTCGCGAGCAGGTTCCGCAGCGGACCCCTGTTCCTGGCAGGCGACGCGGCGCACGCCCATTCCCCAGCCGGCGGGCAGGGAATGAACAACGGCATCCTGGATGGGCTGAACCTCGGCTGGAAGCTGGGCCTTGCCTCAGCCGGTGGAGAGCACCGGGAGTTGCTGGACTCCTACGACCACGAACGGCGCCTGGCGGCCCGGCGCGTCCTGGCCCTGACGCACGTTATCTTCTTCGGCGAGGCATCACCCCACCCCCTCGCCCGTCTCCTCCGCAGCGTCCTGCCGCTATCCGCCCCGTTGCTGCCGGTGCTCCTGCGGCAGCGGCGCCTCACCGCCGTCGGCATCAGGCTGCTGGCCCAGCCTTTCGTGAGGTACCGGCAGAGCCCGATTTCCCTGGAAGGGACCCCGCCTGCCGCAGGGTGGCCGCGGCCGGGGGACAGGTTGCCGGATGCGGCTGCTGCTGTGGAGGGCGGGCAATGCACGCGGCTTCACGAGCTGACTGCCACGCCGGGCCTCCATGTCTTCGTGGAGCGCGACGCCGGGTGGGACACCTTGGGTGCCGGTCCAGCCTTCTCCAGCAGCAGGGTTCACGTCCATAGGCTCACCAGCCACCCCGGTCGGGGCATTGTGGGGGTGCGTCCGGACGGCCATGTCGGGTTCCGCTGCGGGGAGGCGGACCTGCAGCAGTTGGGTGCCTGGCTCCGGCTGGCGGGCGCGGTCGGGGACTGGCGGGCCTAGTGGGCTTGAGGCGGCAGGCGTATCCTGTTCACGCCAAGGCACGTCCATCAAACGTGAGAGGGGAAAGTCGATGACCATCCCGCCAGTGCACGAGCCCGAGCCGTTCCCGCCGGAGCCTGGCCCGGATCAGCCTGATCCCGCCCACCCCGGCCACCCCGGCCCTAATCCGTTCCCCACGCCGCAGCCCCCGGGGCCCCTCCCGGTGCCGGATCCTGGCCCGGCGCCGCTGCGTCCAGATCCCACCCGGAGCTGATCCGGCGGGAGTTGAGGGGCTCTCCGCATGCTGCGGAGGGCCCCTCAACCACGTCCGGCCACTGCCCGAAAACCAGGAAAAAATTCTTCCCTGGACCCCTTGCAGACCTGCTTTGGCAGTGCTAAAAAATCTATATCAGCCAATACAGATCGGCTGATATGAAAACAAGTGTTGGACCGTCTCTTACGAGGAGGGAAGCCATGTTGATGCGAACCGATCCGTTCCGCGAGCTGGACAGGCTGGCCCAGCAGGTCCTCGGCACGGCGGCGCGCCCGGCAGCGATGCCTATGGACGCGTGGCGGGAGGACCAGGAATTTGTGGTGGCCTTTGATCTGCCTGGCGTCGCACTGGATTCTGTGAATCTGGATGTGGAACGGAACGTCCTGACGGTACGGGCCGAGCGTCCCGAACCCGCGGGCAAGGACACCGAGCTGATCGCCTCCGAGCGGCCGAGCGGCGTCTTCAGCCGCCAGCTGATCCTCGGGGACACCTTGGATACCGAGAATGTTAAGGCTACCTACGACGCCGGTGTCCTGACGCTGCGGATTCCTGTCGCCGAAAAGGCCAAGCCGCGCAAGATCGAAATTGAGACGAAGGGGGCAAAGCAGGAGATAGCCGCCTAGTTTCAACACAGGATCGGGACGTCGGGCATTTGCTGACTGCCTTTAGGGCGGATCGCGAAGTATGCACGCCACAGCGCTTAAAGCGCACCGGCAGCCTACGCCCGCACTTCCCGATATGGCGGCCCCCGGCTTCGGCCGGGGGTCGTCTCATGCCCGCAGAGGGCAGGGGGAATCAGGTGTTCAGCTCCAGCATCAGGGCGGGCACTTCATCGGCGAGCTCCCGGGCCAGGAAGCCCAGGGGTCCCAGCCGGCTGGCCAGCCGGTCCGCCGCCGCGGCATGAAGGTGCGTTCCCCAGCACGCTGCCTGCGCTTCGCTGGTTCCCCTGGCGCGCAGGCCGGCGATCGCACCGGCCAGGACGTCGCCGCTGCCGGACGTCCCCAGTCCGCCGTACCCGGTGGTGATCTTCCACAGCTCAGGCTCCTCCGGCGCGTCGCCCGGCGGCCGCGCAATCAGTCCCTGGCAGCTCACCACCGCCCGGTACTTCGCGGCGATCTCGGCCACGTCCGCCTCCAGGTCCTCCACCTCCCGGCCCAGCAGCACGGCGGCCTCCTTGGGGTTCGGGGTGAGGATCAGCCGGCCCATCCACGGCTCCAGCAGGTCCCCTACCTTTACCAGTCCGCCCAGGGCGTAGGCATCGAGCACGACGGCGGGACCTCCCGCCGCCCCCGGCCCACCTCGGCCTTCCTCCCGTTCCAGGAGGGCCCGCAGGAGTTCCTCGGCCAGGTCCGGATCATCCAGGCCGGGGCCGACCAGAATGGCGTCCGACCGGTCCAGGTAGGAGGAAATCCGGTCCAGTCCCTCAGCTGTCACCGATCCATCGGGGGTTTCCGGCAGGCCCATCGCACCACATTCGGGCAGGGCAACCCCCAGCTGGACTGCCACGGATTCCCCCACTGCGAGGGTGAGTTTTCCCGCGCCGGCGCGCAGCGCCGCAGTGCCGGCCAGCAGGGCTGCGCCGGGCGTGGCCCGGGCACCGCCGATCACCAGGACCGATCCCCGCGAGTACTTGTCCTCTCCCGGGGCGGGCAGCGGCCAGTCGCGCAGCAGGGACGGCGTGACCAGGGTGGGCCACGCAGCCCCGTTCTTACCGCGGGTGGACACTGGTATCCCCGCCATGTTCTGTCACCGTGACTCCCTGCTCGGTGAGGTGGTCCGCCACGTTGAAGCTCTCCAGCGTCCATGGGCCCTGGCCGGCCGGACGCACGTAACGGGTCATGGAGGCATTCAGTACCGAGGTGGTGGCGGCAAGGTCCAGGAGCTCCCGTTCGCTCAACCCTTCGAGCACATACCGGAACAGCATGATTACCGCATCGTGGCAGACCAGCATCACCCGGTGGCCCGTGCCCAGGTTGTTCAGCTCGGACAGCACCGAGCGGAGCCGCAGCGCCACGTCGGCCCACGATTCCCCGCCAGGCGGACGGTAGTACAGCTTGCCCAGCCACTCCCGGCGCTCCACTTCCTCGGGGAAACGCTGCTCCACGCCCATCCGGGTGAGCCGGTCCAGGATTCCCAGTTCGCGGTCCCTCAGCCGTTCATCGGTGCGGACCTGCACAGGCCAGCCCGCCGTTTCCACCGCTATCTCCGCCGTCTGCCGGGCACGCTCATAAGGTGAGGAAACCACGGCGTCTGGGCGGAATTCCTCGGCGATGCGTGCAAGCGCGGCACCCAGGGCCTTGGCCTGCTCCTGGCCGGTAACGGACAGGTTCACATCAGCATCACGGGCCGGTACGGCGATGACCTCCGCCCCGGCCAGCCGGGCCTCGGTGGCCGCAACGTTGCCCTCGCTCTCGCCGTGGCGGATCAGCAGCAGCTCCACCGCCCCGGCTTCCTGGACAGCCTCTGTCAGCGCATCCTCGTTCACAGAAAATCACCCCGTCTGAGTTCCGGTCGAATGCAGGAACACTACCAGCGGCGTACCCCGCGGGCCGGGAAAATAACGGACGACGGCGCCGGCCGCCTTACGTGGAAGGGTTGCGGCCAGGAAACAATTGCCGGAGTCCCCGAGACATGGTGGGTGGGACTGGTTAGGCTAAGCGTCTCAGGACGAGCCACGGGAGGACTTCATGCCCGGAGATGCAGATCGACCAAGGGAGCCGGAGGCGCCGTCAGGCCCCCGGCAGGCAGCGGGGAAGCGCCGGCTGCCGTTATGGCTGGTCCCTGTCCTGCTGCTGGCTGTCCCCCTGCTGGTCCTGGCCGGGTTCACGCTTGGCGGCAGCAATGATGGCGGACAGTCCCGTCTCCCGGGGTTCGTGGGGGCGGAGGGCCGCGAGCTGGTGCTGGACGGCGCCCCCACCCGGCTCAAGGCCGTGAACTTCTCCAATTTCTACCACCGGAACCTCAAAGGGTCCGAGCTCCTGGACTCCCCGCACCATTCAGAGCAGGACTTTGCCCGCGTGAAGGAGCTGGGATTCAACAGCGTCCGCTTCGCCTTCGATGGGGACTGGTACGTGGATGACCCGAAGGTCTTCATGGAGTGGCTGGACCGGAACGTGGCCTGGGCGCGCCAGCACCAGGTCAAACTGATTTTGGACCTGCACACCCCGATCGGCGGTTTCTGGCTGGACCCCACCAGCGACGCCGTGAGCTTCGACCTTTGGTCCCAGCCCCGGCTGCAGGACCAGAACGCCGACCTGTGGCGCGTCATTGCCGAACGCTACAAGGATGAACCCGTCATTGCCGCCTACGACCTCCTGAACGAGCCCGTCACCACGGACGCCACCGGACAGCAATGGAAGGACCTGGCGCAAAAGCTCGTCGCAGCGGTCCGTTCCGTGGACCGGAACCACCTGCTGGTGGTGGGTGGGATCTACGGGGTCAACGGGCGGTACGGCACCGCCGGCATCGACCCCCATTTCCTGGTGGATGACACGAACGTGGTGTACGACTTGCACTTCTACGAGCCCATCAAGT
Source organism: Pseudarthrobacter phenanthrenivorans Sphe3 (assembly GCF_000189535.1). Taxonomy (NCBI): domain Bacteria; kingdom Bacillati; phylum Actinomycetota; class Actinomycetes; order Micrococcales; family Micrococcaceae; genus Pseudarthrobacter; species Pseudarthrobacter phenanthrenivorans. The sequence goes on along the minus strand of NC_015145.1, from coordinate 3,348,508 downwards.
ACACGCACCAGTACGCCTCGTGGGTGGAAGGGCCCATCCAGGACGGCGGGCGGTACCCGGATCCCGGCGTGATCCTTCCCACCGGCCAGCGCACCCTGTTGCCGCAGAGCACGGTGGCCACCCCGCCGCTGGACGCCGGCAGCTCTGACTGGAAGGTGTACGACAGCGGGCTGATCCCCCTGACAGACAAATCGGCGGTCGCTGCCATGCCCGTTGTTACGGCCAAGGGAGGGATGCGGGGCACCGCGTACTTCGACACGCTCGTTGTGACCGAGCACGGGCCGGACGGGAAGCAGCTCCGTGAAGTGGTCCGTGATGAGCTCAACGCCGAGACCATCCTGGACTGGCATGAGTGGACCAGCGGCGGCGATCCAAACCAGGCCGCAGGGTTTGCGCGGGAACCCGCCGGCAACGGGGACAACGGGAGCCTCTCAATCTCCAACGCCGCCGGCTCCCAAACAATCGCCGGCTGGAGCAATGACGAGCACCTGTTCAAAGTAGTGCCGGGCAACCAGTACCGCATCACCGGCTTCATGCGGGGGCAGGACGTAGCGCCGGAGGGTGCGGGCACGAACATCGGGTTCCATCTGGACGTTTACGCTGAAACCCCCGGGGCTCCGGGGGGTGGATTCCTGGAACGGGGCCGTGAGTACCTTGCCCACGAACTGGCAAAGCGCACCAAGTTCGGGGCGGACCACAACGTGCCCATGTCCGTCCTGGAATTCGGCCTGGTCCGCCAGGCCTTCGAAATGGAGGGCAAGGGCGGCAGTCAGTGGGTGGCGGACATGGTGGGCCTGTTCGAGGCCAACAACCTGAGCTACTCCTACTGGGAATACCACGGGGCCCAGATGGGGCTCTACCTCAGCAGCAGCGGCCCGCCCACAGAACCCAACATGGCCCTGCAGGACGTCCTGGTCCGCGAGCTGCCGTGATCCGCGCGTCGGAAACGAATTTGGGTAGCCCCAGCGGAGTCGTGGCGCGGCGCCGGCGAGGACTTTCGGGCGCCAGCGCGGGCAGCGGCAGCCCGGGATTGCCTTACGGCCTGGCCAGCTCCCCGATCCGGCCCTCCCGCAAGGCAGCCCCCACCGCGTTGATCGCCCCGTAATCGGGAAGCAGCACCGACTGGCCGGCGATGAAACCGGATCCGGCAGTGGGCAGGGTCATGGTGCCGATGGCGTTCGCGTCCAGGTTCCGCAGGCTGTACGCCAGGATCGCCGCCTGCACCGGATCGAATCCCTTGTTTACCGTCAGGCAGCAGGACGCAAAGTCCACCAGCCCACGGACAGCCGTGACGTCGTTCAGGGCGCCGCCGGCGGTGAGGCGGGCAAGGATGGCCTTGAGCAGGATCTGCTGGTTGCGCACCCGCTGGAAGTCGCCGTCGACGAACGCATACCGTTCCCGCGCGAACTCCAGCGCCGCCTGCCCGTCCAGGTGGTTCACGCCGGGTCCGAAGACGTGCCCGGTGTCGTGCGTGGACTGGAACGGGACGGGCACATTGACGTCAATCCCACCCAGCCCGTCAACCAGGAGTTTGAAACCGCCGAAGTCCATCATCAGGGTGTGGTCGATGGTGATCCCGAACAGTTGCTGCACGGTCTGCGTGGTCATGTCGATCCCGCCGTACTGCAGGCCTGCATTGATCTTGCCGCCGCCGAAACCCGGGATGTCCACCCATGTGTCCCTGTTGATGGACACGATGTACAGACTCCGGCGGTCGGCCGGGACGTGGACAAGCATCAGGGCATCTGACCGCTGGTCCATGGTCTGGCCCGTCGCGGCCGTATGGGCCGCCGCTTCCCTGGCATTCCCGCGCATGTCACTGCCAATGACCAGGACGTTCATGGGAGCCGGCGGAAGCTCCGGGATGGGAGGTGGCGGCGGCGGGGGTGGCGGTGCCGGGGGTGTTGTTTCGGTGGGCGTTGCCGAGGGGGACGGCGATTCGCTTTGCGTGGCGGCGGGCTGCGCGTCAGTGCCGGAACGGTTGAGGTTAACGATCGCGACGACGGCCACCACCACCAGCGCCAGCGCCAGCAAGGCCGCAATCCAGCGCCGCCGGCCGTGGGCCACCCACCCTCCGCCATGCGGGCCGGACGCGGAAGGGTCAGATGGGCCAGTGCCACCGGAACCGGGACCGGAAGCCCCCGGCCCGGAGGGATCAGAACCGCCAGGCGTGCTCATGTGTGCCTCACCTCGTTGTGAATTGGTGGGATCAGTGTCCGCCCGCCAGGCCCCTGCTGGCTACAAAGTTGTCCAAACTGTCACCTGCCAGTGCCTGCGAGATGGCCGCAATGGAGCTGTAATCCGGGAGCACGATGGACTGGCCATCAGCGGAGGTCCCTGTGCCCAGCGTGGGCAGGGTGAACATCACCATGTCACCGGCCCGTACCTCGCGCAGTTCCAGCGCCAGGCGCGCCAGGGCGGCGGCGTCCAGTCCGCTGTCCACGCTGATGAACGGTGCCATGGACGAAATGACGTTGTGGACCTTTACCGGGTTCAGGAGCGTTTCAGCACTGAGGTTCTTGGCGAACAGGGCTTTCACGAATGCCTGCTGGTTTCGCACCCGCTGGTAGTCGCCGTCGGCATAGGCATAACGCTCACGGACAAATTCAAGGGCGCGCTCCCCGTCCAGGATCTGCGGACCGGCATTGAAGGTGAAGTTGTGGTGCAGGGACACGAAAGGCTGGGTGACGTTCACCTCCACCCCGCCGAGCGCGTCGGTCATGCCCACGAATCCCTCGAAGTCGATCATGGCCACGTGGTCGATCCGCTGGTTGAACAGCGATTCCACCGTCTGCACCATCAGCGGAACCCCGCCGTAGGCCAGGGCGGCGTTGATCTTGGCCCGGCCGTGGCCCGGGATGTCGATCCAGAGGTCCCGCATCAGGGAAATGGCATAGATCCTGGTCCGGTCGGCCGGGATATGCACCAGCATCAGGGTGTCCGCACGCTGGTTGGAGTTGCCGCCGGACAGCGCTTCGTCCGCCGTGGCGCCGCGGCTGTCACTGCCCATCACCAGGATATTCAGGCCACCGCCGGTGCCGGATTCGGTGCCGTCCTGCTGGCTGCCGGCCGCTGCCGGTCCGGCGCCTCCGCCGGCTGCGGCACCCCCTGCTGCGGCTTGGGGATCCCCGCCGGCCTGCTGGCGCTGGGGGCGGGTGGATTCGGCAGGAAAGGGGTTGTCCAGGGTGGTGCTTTGGGAGTCGAAGACCTGGCCGAGACTGTACAGGTAGGCTCCGGCAGAGGCCGGGACAAGGACCGCTACGGCCAGGAGCACCAGCAGGATGGTCCGCAGCGGGCGGCGCCGGCGGCGTCCGGATGTACCGGACGCCAGTGTGCTCGGATACTTCGGCTGGAGGGCCATTTCCGAAAATTAGCACCGGGAAAATCAGGTGGCATCGGGGGAATCCGCAGAAAAACCGCAGAGTATCCCGCAGGGAAATGACGACGGCGGAGGGCCCGGTCAGGCGGGTGTGTTCAGGCGGGCGTGGCGGAGGATCGAGACGATTGCCGGCGCGAGTTCATCCTCCATCTGCCGGTACACCTCGGGTGCCCGGCGGTAGGGATCCACGATGTCGTTGTCCGCCGAGTCGGCGGGCAGGGAGAGATGGCGCACCCCGGCTGCCCGGGCGGGCAGGCCCTTCCAGAAGGCGGTGTTGGCAGCCAGCCGCCCGCCGTCGTCGTTATTCTTCCCGGCGGGCGCGTCTCCTGCCGCGTCTGCCGCGCGCTGGTCCAGCACGTCGAGCATGCGGGCGAATTCGCGGATGGTGAAGGTCCGTTTGAGGAGTGAGGCATCCAGCTGGAGCACCTCACCGCGGTGCGCGGAGGTCATGGTGAGCACCAGGTCCACGCCGCGGAGGATCTTCGGGGTCAGCTGGCGGGCAGCAAAGTTGTCCGGATCGCCGCCGAAAGTGCGCACAATGTCCGCGGAAATCGGCTGCATGGGGTCGCCCGCCATGGCGCGGGTCCCGGCGCTGGAGACGTGGAAACCGCCCGGCACCACCTGGTTCAGTCCGGCCTGCAGCAGTCTCTCGGCCACCGGCGAACGGCAGATGTTGCCGGTGCAGACGGTCAGGATTCTTACTGGTTCGGACGTGTCCAAGGGGATTTTCTCTTTCCAGCCGGTGCGCAGACTGGTCCAGCCCGCGGATTTCAACTTAACACGTGGCCCCCTGTGACGCTCTCTCACTTGACGCCGCTTTTTCCGCGATGCTCTCTCAGCAGATGCGGCTTTTTCCGCGACGCTCTCTCACTTGACGCAACGGAGGCACGATGATGTGAAGGTGGAAAGCGTTATTGAGCGGGACTGCGTCATTGCCGGAGGAGGCCCGGCCGGGATGGTCCTCGGCTACCTGCTTGCGCGCGCCGGAATGCGGGTCACCGTCCTGGAGAAGCACGCGGATTTCTTTCGCGACTTCCGGGGTGACACCGTGCATCCCTCCACCGTGACCCTGCTCGGGGAACTCGGGCTCCGCGACAAATTCCTGCAGCTGCCGCTCACCCGCCTGCCCCGGATGGATGCCGTTCTCGACGGCGGGCGGTTCACTTTGGTCGATTTCGGCACCCTCCGCGGTCCGGACAACTTCCTGGTCCTGGCGCCGCAATGGGACTTCCTGGATTTCCTCGCCCGCGAGGCGGCAACGTTCCCCAACTTCGAGCTGCGCATGCGTACCGAGGCGTCGGCCCTCATCACGGGCGACGGCGAGGTTCGCGGCGTCCGGGCAACGGGACCCGACGGCCCGCTGGAAATCCGGGCACCGCTTACAGTAGCCGCGGACGGACGGGCTTCAGCCCTGCGCGCTGCTGCCGGAATGACTCCCGAGGAGTTCGGCGTACCCATTGATGTGTTGTGGTTCGGCCTTCCCAAGCCGCCGGATGCTCCGCCGCCCACCCTCGGCTACATATCTGCCCGCGGCATGGTGCTCACCATTGACCGCGGCGACAGGTACCAATCGGGCATGGTCATCCGGAAGGGCGGTTACGACGAGCTTCGGGCGGCAGGACTGGGCGCACTTCGTGAGCGCCTGAGCCATGCAGCGCCCGTGCTGGGTCCCGTGGCCGGCAGCCTCGTGGACTGGGACCAGATCAAGCTTCTCTCCGTCCGGGTCAACCGGCTCCGGCGCTGGTACGCCCCTGGGTTTATCGCCATTGGAGACGCTGCCCACGCAATGTCACCCCTGTTCGGGGTGGGAGTGAATTTCGCCATCCAGGACGCCGTCGCGTTGTTCAATGCTGTTGCCGGCGACCTCGCAGCCGGTGCCGTGCCTGTAAAGAAGCTCGCGGCGGTGCAGCGGCGCCGGGAAAGGCCGGTCAAGGTGATGCAGCTGCTCCAGCGCGCCGGCCACAGGGCCATCGCCAGGGCGGCCGCAGGAAACAGGGTGGTGCCGCGCTGGGTCCCGAAATTCCTCCGCCTCGCGTCACCGGTGCTGCGCCGCATCACGGCACGCTTTATTGGGGTAGGCATCCTCCCAGAACACGTCCGCCGCCCCTGAATCCCCCCGGGCCCGGACGCTCTCACCTTTGGTGCGGCAGGTGATAGAGCGTCCGGGGGAAACGCGCATCAGGTGAGAGAGCGTCCGGGGGAAACGCGCATCAAGTGAGAGAGCGTCCGGGGCGGATTCAAGTGGTGGTCGCAACACGTTCTATGCTGCTGATTCTTCCAGTATTTGTTGGAGGGCTTGGGCGGGGGTTTTCCAGCCGAGGGTTTTGCGTAGGCGTCCGTTGAGTCCGGCTGCGGCGTAGTCGAGGTCCTCGGGGGTGACTTTGGTGAGATCCATGCCTTTGGGGAAGTACTGGCGCAGGAGTCCGTTGGTGTTCTCGTTGCTGCCGCGCTGCCAGGGTGAGTGAGGGTCGCAGAAGTAGACGTCCGCTCCGGTGGCGATCTTCACGCGTTCGTGAATGCCGACCATCTCCGCGCCCTGGTCCCAGGTCAGGGACCGGCGCAACTGAGCCGGGAGCGTAGGCAAGGTGTCCTGGATGGCGGCCAGTACCTGCTCGCCGGTGTGTCCGTTGGGCAGGTGCAGGAGCATCACGAAGCGACTGCTGCGTTCCACGAGTGTTCCGATCGCCCCGGCGCCGGGGGTACCGATGATCAGATCGCCCTCCTTACGATTTTGTTGTGGGTGATTTCGGAGCTGTCGTAGTGTTTCGATCACCCTCGGGTGGCGGGTATGGCCTAGGTCGCCCTGCCGCTTGGATGGCTCACTGGGAATGGCCGCCCGCTGCCCGCCGATGACTCGACCGCTGATTGAGAATTACGACATTGATCGTTGGGTAAGGACGTGCCGGCGTAGTTATCGACAGGGCCAACCGAAATTGGAGCTGATCGAAGGAGACTGAACATGCCGGCATTCTGGGTAGGAATCGACTCAGGCAAAAGAGCACATCATTGCGTCGTGATCGATCAGACGGGGACCGTGCTGCTCTCGAAACGGGTCGAGAACGACGAAAACGCAGTGCTCGAACTCATAGCCACGATCGCGGAGATCGCGGCCGGGGGCGAAGTCTGCTGGGCCACGGATCTGAATTCCGGCGGAGCGGCCCTGTTGATCGAGTTGTTGGCCGCGCACGCCCAGCAACTGCTCTATATACCTGGACGGATCGTGCATCACGCTGCGGAGACCTACCGCGGAGATGGCAAGACCGACGCGAAAGATGCCAGGATCATCGCTGACCAGGCACGGATGCGCACGGACCTCCAACCAGTCCGCCGCACGGACCAGATCAGCGTTGACCTGCGGCTCCTCACCGCCCGCCGTACGGATCTGATCTGCGACCGTGTCCGGGCGATCAACAGGCTCCGCGCCACCTTGCTGGAATATTTCCCGGCTCTCGAGCGTGCGTTCGACTACTCCAAACAGGCGCCCCTGGTCCTCCTGGGCGGCTACCAGACACCCGAGGGCATCCGGCGGATCGGACTAGCTCGGCTCACCGGTTGGCTGAGGAAACGCGGCTGCCGCAATAGTGCCAAGATGGCAGAGAAGGCACTGATAGCCGCAAACTCCCAGCACACCGTACTGCCAACTCAGACCACAGGCTCTGCCCTGGTCGTCCGGCTGGCCGGGCAAATCAGCACTCTCGATGCGGAGATCGCCGGCATCGATGCCCAGATCACGGACCTGTTCGGGAAGCACGACAGCGCCGATGTTTTGCTCACCATGCCGGGCTTCGGCCCCGTACTCGCAGCTACTTTTCTCGCGAACATCGGCGGCAACCTGGACGCGTTTGACTCAGTCGACCGGCTCGCCAGCGTCGCGGGGCTGGCTCCCGTCCCGCGCGATTCCGGACGAATCAGCGGGAACCTGCACCGACCACGTCGCTTTAACCGCAGGCTCCTGCGGACCTGTTACCTCGCCGCCCTCTCCAGCTTGAAGAACAGCGCGGCCTCAAGAACCTATTACGACCGGAAGCGCGGAGAAGGAAAGTCGCATAAACAGGCCCTCATCGCCCTCGCCAGACGTCGCATCAACGTCCTCTGGGCGATGCTCCGTGACCACACCATCTACCAGGAACCAATGCCACGCATCACCGCTCAGGCGGCTTGACAGAAACATTGAGATTCCCAGTGTCCGGGCACGGCCCGGTCATCGGCCTCCGCGGGGCGTTCGCTGATCAGCAGTTCCTTCGGGACCCGGGGCTTTCGGTTCCCGGCCCGCCGGTTCGGTTGGCGCACGGCCCGGCCCGTCCGCAGGGCAGCGGCAAGCTCGGCCTTCAGCCCGCCGCGGCCCTGGATATAGATGCACTGGTAAATCGTCTCGGGGCTGATGCGCATGCTCTCATCATCGGGGAAATCGATCCGCAGCCGGACACTGATCTGTTCCGGGGACAACCGTTCCCGGGCCGTCAACATCCCGGCGACGTAGAGTGCCAAGGCCTCGTTGGAAGCCAGCTTCCGGATCTTGGGCCTGCGTGCCAGCTTCTGCGCCCGGTTTTGGGCCGAGGACGCCAGGTAGGGGCGCTTGCCTTCATTACGGATGTTCCGGCCCAGTTCCCTGCTGATCGTGGACGGGCTCCGGCCCAAACGCCGGCCGATCTCACGCACCCCGCACCCGGCCGCCCGCCACACGGCAATCAGCTCGCGTTCATCAAAGGACAAGAACCGTCGGCAGGCAGGCCTAATTCCAGGATTCACTCCACCATGCTGACGGACGATCAGCCGGGCCGCTGACAGGGAAAGACCGGCCGCCTCCGCGGCGAACTCATCAGATGATCCAGAAGACCTCGCCTCCCAGAAAACCCGGACCACCTCACGCAACATCTCAGGCCGACCAAAGCCCATAACAACACCCCAATCACTCAGGTGTTGCAACAACCCCTTGAACCCGCCCGGGGGAAACGCGCATCAAGTGAGAGAGCGTCCGGGGAGGGGAGGGGGAGGGGCGGGGTCAGAGCGCCGCCAGCATCTCCTTCATCTGGGCGATCTCCGCTTCCTGGGCCGAGATGATGTCCCGGGCCAGCTGGATGCTCTCCGGGTGCTTGCCCGCCCCGATCTCCTGCTGCGCCATGTCCACGGCGCCTTCGTGGTGCCCGATCATGTGCTCCAGGAAGAGCCGGACGGCTTCGGTCCCCTGCGCCGCCTTGAGCTTCTCCATTCCCTGCGAGTCAACCATGCCGCCCATGCCGTGGCCGGAGTGGTCGGTCATCATGGTGGGCACGTTCCAGCCCTCCAGCCAGCCGGTCATCAACTCAATCTCCGGCGCCTGCGCGTCCTTGATCTTGGTGGCCAGGGCGGTGACGTCCGCGGGCATGTCCGGCTTGGCCAGGATCATGTCGCTCATCTCCACGGCCTGCGCGTGATGCGGAATCATCATCTGGGAAAACGCGATATCCGCCTGGTTATGGTCGGCACTGGCGTCCGGCATCATGCTGGACATGGGCGCGGAGCTGCCGTGGTTCATGGGCATGGTGTTGGTGCCGGAGCTGCCGGAGTCGGCGCCGCAGCCCGCGAGGCCGAGCGAGGCCGCCAGGAAGGCAGCGACGGACAGGGTCTTGATCTTGGTGTTCATTTTTTCTTGGTCCTTCAGGAAAGTAGGTGAACTGGGCGTAGTAGGGCGCGGACAGCCACGCCGCTCAGTTCCGTTTACGTTCTGCTGATGGACAACTCGCAGGGCGTAGGCCCTGACGGAATGTAGGAGTATCCCACGGCCGCGGAAACCGCCACGCGGGGTTCAAGATGCGCCGCGGGGCTTGCCGGGGGCGGGAAAGCAGCCAGCGAACCGGTCTTGCCCAAGGGGATGCAGGATGCGCCGGACTCCTGGGCATCAGGGCAGGCCGAGCCGCAGGATTCGAGCGCGGAAAAGGACCCGCCTGCCAAGGAAGCGGCGGCGGCTCCCGCACTATCGCCGTGTGCGACGGCGGCGTGCCCGGCCAGGTGCCCGGCGTGGGAATGCGCGACGGCGGCGTCCCCGGCAAAGTGCCCGTCCGCGGGCTGCGCGGCTGCTGCGGCGCCGTGTCCCGACGCGTGGTTCGCCGTCATGACGTGCATCCCGAAGATTCCGGCCACGATCGCCAGGACCGCGGCGAGCAGCCCCGCCCGGAGGAGGGCTGCCGGCAGGACGCGGATGCGTGCGGTCATGCTGTTCCCTCCTTCGTTCGGGGCTGGCTCCGGCTCTGTCCTATCAACGTACCTCGGACGGGTTGAGTTTCACCCGCCGCAGCAGCTGGGCGTTCAACGCCACCACGATAGTGGACGCGGACATCAGGACGGCAGCGGCTGCGGGGGAGAGCGCCACCCCGGCGAACGCCAGGACGCCGGCGGCCAGCGGCACGGACAGGATGTTGTAGCCGGTGGCCCACACCAGGTTCTGCCACATCTTCCGGTAGCTGGCGCGGGACAGGTCCACCATGGAGAGCACGGCCCGCGGGTCGTTCCCGGCGAGAACCACTCCTGCGGATTCCATTGCCACATCCGTTCCGGCGCCAATGGCGATGCCCACCTCGGCGCGGGCCAGGGCCGGGGAGTCGTTGACGCCGTCGCCCACCATGGCCACTTTCAGCCCGCGCGCCTGCAGCTCGGCCACTTTCTTGTCCTTGTCCGCGGGCAGAACTTCGGCGAACACCTCGTCGATGTCCAGGTCCTCGGCCACGGCCTGCGCCACCTGCCGGGCGTCCCCGGTGATCATGCCCACCTTCACGCCCCGGTTCTGCAGGGCCGCCACGGCCTGGCGCGACTCGGCACGCACAGCGTCCTCGAGGCTGACCGCCCCCAGCACGCGGCCGCCGTCGTCAATGACATGCAGGACGGCAGCGCCGCGGTCCATCCAGGCGCCCGTGAACTGCGCCAGGGTGGAAGGCTCGACGGCGCCGAGCTCGCGCAGGAGCGCGGGCCCGCCCACGTGCACGGTCCGTCCGTCCACGCTGGCCCGTACGCCCCGGCCCGTCAGCGACGCGAAGTCTCCGGCGGCGGGAAGGGTGAGGTTGCGCCCGCGGGCTGCGCGGACGATGGCCCGTGCCACGGGGTGCTCGCTGTCGGACTCGACGGCGGCCGCCAGGGCCAGCAGCTCATCCGGGTCCACTCCGTCAGCGGCCGCCACGTCCATCAACTGCGGCTCGCCGGTGGTGAGGGTGCCGGTCTTGTCGAACAGGACCACATCGATGGTCCTCATCCGCTCCAGCGCCATCCGGTTCTTGATCAGGACACCGGCGCGGGCAGCCTGTTCGGTGGAGATGGCGATCACCAGCGGAATGGCCAGGCCCAACGCGTGCGGGCAGGCGATGACCAGGACGGTGACGGTGCGGGTCACGGCTTCCGGGATGCTGCCCAACAGGGTCCAGGCAATGAAGGTGAGGACGCCCGCACCGGCGGCAAAGTAGAACAGGAAGGCGGCGGCGCGGTCGGCCAGGGCCTGGGCCCGTGAGGACGAGGACTGTGCTTCGGCCACCAGCCGCTGGATGCCTGCCAGTGCGGTGTCGTCGCCCACAGCGGTCACCCGGACCCGGACGCTGGTGTCCGTGGCGACGGTTCCCGCCACCACAGTGTCACCGGGGCCGCGGGGAACTGTCTTGGATTCGCCCGTGATCATGGACTCGTCAAACTCGGCCTGTCCCTCCACCACGGTCCCGTCGGCGGGCATGCGTGCGCCTGAGCGGACCAGTACCAGGTCGTCGGGCTGGAGCTCTGAGACGGGCACGGTTTCGGTGCCGGTATCCGTGATGCGTTCGGCTTCGTCAGGAAGCAGGGCGGCCAGGGCGTCCAGGGCGCCCTGTGCCGAACCGAGGGCGCGCATCTCGATCCAGTGGCCCAGCAGCATGATGGCCACCAGCAGCGCGAGCTCCCACCAGAAGTCCAGGTCGAAGCCGCCGATGCCAAGGCTGGTGACCCAGGAGGCGGCGAACGCCACGGTGATGGCCATGGCGATCAGCAGCATCATGCCGGGGCGGCGGTCTTTCAGCTCCTGCAGGCCGCCCTTAAGGAAGGGCTGGCCGCCGTAGAGGAAGATCACTGTGCCCAGGACGGGCGGGATCCAGGTCGAACCGGGGAACATGGGTGCCATGTAGCCCAGGATGTGTCCCACCATGGGACTGAAATAGACCACGGGGATGGAAAGCGCCAGCGTCAGCCAGAACCTGTTTTTGAACATGGCCGTGCTGTGCCCGGCGTGCTGCCCGTGCGTGTGGACGGCGTGGTCGTCATCGTGGCGGGCGGTGGACTCGTCACCGTGGTGCCCGGGGCCGTGGTGCCCCGGATGCTGCTCTACGCCGTGCCCGCCGTGCCCGGCGTGTCCGGCGCCGGCTGAGGCAGTTTGCGCTGCGGTGACGGTTCCGCCTGGTTGGGGGTCGTCGTCGTGATGGTGCATGTGCTGGTGGTCCTGCATCTGTTCCTCCTTGGAGGGTGCCGCGTTCCGGGGCAGCAGCCCCGGCGCGAAAGTCAGTTGGAAGCCAGGGTGTACCCGGCCGAGGTGACGGCCTGCCGGACTGCCGCTTCTGAAACGGGGCCTGCCACCGTGAGGCCGGAGCGGCCACCGGGGACGAGGTCAACCGATGCAGACTCGACGCCTTCGAGGGCGGAGACGGCTTTCTGGACTGTCTGGACGCAGTGCCCGCAGGTGAGGCCCTCCAGGGAGAACGTCCGCTGGGCGGAGGCACCGGCGTCGGACATTACGACGGCGGCAGGAGCCTTGGGTGCATGGCCTGCGGGGGAGCAGCAGCCGCAGCCGGTGCCGGCAGGGGCGGCGGCCAGGGGGAGTGAGGTGCGGTTCTCGATGTCAAACATGTCAGCTTCCAATTCCTTGATGAGGGATCACTTCTTGTGGATCTTGGTAGGTGCTGGGGTTGAACGGCTGTGAAGGCGGTGCTGGGGGCGCCGCCGGGACATACCACTTCACTGACAACACCTCGAATATACCCCTAGGGGGTATCCGCGTCAAGCACTTTTGAGCGTACTCCCTACCCCCTGGTTTGGGGGTGGGGGCAGGGCCACTACCCGCAGGCGTCCTGCCCCGCCATACTTAAAGGAGTGCGAACTGTGCCCAACGGCCGGTGGACGTGTTGGACGCTACAAGGAGGTGGCCCTTGACGGAGCTGACCGGACCCTACACCTACTCGAGCGCACTTGGAGACAACCAGTGCGTCGCGGGCACGTTCCGCGTCGATCTTCGGACCAAAAAGATCACCTGGTCAGACGGCATGTTCCAACTGCACGGCTACCAGCGCGGCGACGTCGTCCCAACGCTGGAACTGCTGTTCTCGCACAAACATCCGGACGACAAGCCCCGGTGCGAACAGATCGTGGCCCAGGTTGCCCAGGCAGGCGGCTATTTCTGCATGTACCACCGCATCATCGATGCCCAGGGGAGGACCAGGCGGGTTTTGACCTCAGGGGACGGCATTGTGGAGGGCGGCACGGTGACCTGCATGGAAGGGGTGATGATCGACCTCACCTCAACCCTCCAGCGCGAAACCGAGCAGACGGCACGCGAGGCCGTGAAGGGGGCCACCTCCACCCGCTCGGTCATCGACCAGGCGCGCGGAATCCTGATGGGCCAGCTGAAGATGGGCTCCGAGGACGCGTTCCAGATGCTCGTGAGCACCAGCAGCCACCGGAACGTGAAGCTGGTGGTGGTGGCGGCCGAGCTGGTGCAGCTGGCCAACTCGGCGGAGTCGCGGAACTACCTGGACACAGCGATCAAGGCCATCAAGATGGACGGCCGGGGGGCTTCCGCGCCACGGCGGGCAGTCTAAGCCGGCCCGCTTGCCCCGTCCCGTAGGATGGAGGGAAGGTGCGCCGGGAAGTCTGGTCGGCATAGTTTTGTCGACCCCACAGCCCAGGAGCCTTCATGAACCAGACTTCGCCATCCAATCCGCCGTCAGGCCCCCGTAAGTCCACGGTCTTTTCCCGCGGCAGCTACGCCGAGGCGCTCCGCATCGGCGAAATCCTCCGCAAGGAAACCGTGGGCGGCGCCCTGCTGGTGGCCGCGGCGGTGATCGCCCTCATCTGGGCCAACTCGCCGGCGTCGGACAGCTACTTTGCCCTCCGCGACTTCAAGGTGGGCTATGAGCCCTGGCACCTGGAACTCAGTCTCGGTGCGTGGGCGGCGGACGGGCTGCTGGCCATCTTCTTCTTCCTGGTGGGCCTGGAACTCAAACGCGAGTTTGTTGCCGGGGACCTTCGCCAGATCAGCAAATCCATCGTTCCCGTTGCCGCGGCCGCGGGCGGGGTTATTGTCCCGGCACTGATCTACGCCGCGATCAACCTTGCCAGCCCGGAGACCCTTCGCGGTTGGGCGATTCCCACCGCCACGGACATCGCCTTCGCCGTGGCTGTCCTTGCCATCATCGGCTCCCACCTGCCCAGCGCGCTGCGGATCTTCCTGCTGACGCTGGCCGTGGTGGACGATCTCATCGCCATCACCATCATCGCCTTCTTCTACACCAGCGACCTGGATGTCACGCCGCTGCTCCTGGCCCTCATCCCGCTGGCCATCTACGCGTTCCTGGCCCACAAGTACCGCCACTTCTTCGGCATGAAAGCCCCCGCCGCCTGGGTCATCCTGCTGCCGCTCGGTGTGGTCACCTGGGCGCTGGTCCATGCCTCCGGCATCCACGCAACCGTGGCCGGTGTGCTGCTGGGCTTCGCCGTCCCCGTGATCCGTTCGCAGGCCGCCGGAGGACCCGACGCGGGACCGGGGCTGGCGGAGATTTTCGAACACCGGTTCCGGCCCATCTCCGCGGGGATCGCGGTGCCCATCTTCGCGTTCTTCTCGGCAGGCGTGGCGGTAGGCGGCTGGGAAGGGCTGGGCTCCGCCCTGGCGGACCCGGTGGCCCTGGGCATCATCGCGGGCCTGGTCCTGGGCAAGCCGATCGGCATCCTCGGGACCACATGGATCCTGACCAAGGCCACCAGGGCCGAGCTGGACAAGTCCTTCAAGTGGATCGACATTTTTGGTGTGGCGCTGCTGGCCGGCATCGGGTTCACGGTGTCCCTGCTGGTGGCCGAGCTGAGCTTCGGCCACGGCAGCCTGCACGACGACCACGCCAAGGTGGGCATCCTGGCGGCGTCCCTGCTCGCGGCGCTGCTGGCCACGGCCGTGCTCACCACCAGGAACCGGCAGTACCGGGCCACGGAAGAACTGGAGAAGGTGGACGCGGACCAGGACGGCATCCCGGACGTGTACCAGGACCGCACCTGAAGCCGCCCCCGGGAACAGCAAAGCGGGGCCGCTTTCTCCCTCTTCCGAGACATCGGACAGGCAGGAAGTGGCCCCGCTTTTGGCTGGAGTGCGGCCGTGCTGCTAGCGGCGCACTGACCTCCGCCGGCCGACGAGGGCTTCGGCCGTGCCCACCAGGAGTACCGCGGCAATGACGGCCACGATGAAGCCCAGGAAGTTCAGCTCAAAAATGTCCCCCGTCCCAAGCAGGGACGCCACTACTCCGCCGATGACCGAGCCCACGAGGCCCAGCAGGAGGGTGGCCAGCAAGCTGAGGTTCTGCTTGCCCGGCTTGATGAGGCGGGCCAGTGCGCCGATGATCAGGCCGGCAACGATGAAACCAATCACGGTGTGCTCCTTCATGGTGGTTACCGGGCTCGGCCCGGACTGCCGCAGGGTGCCGCAATGGCTCTATTGTAAGCATGCTTACTGTCCTGCCCGTGCCGGTCACCGTGCCGGTGCTGATCCCCGCTCCCGGGTGCCTGCCTGCACCAGAGCGGTCAGGCCGGGGCGAGCGGCTTGGCCTGCACCTCCACGTGCCGGATCTCCAGCGCCTCCGGATCCAGCAGCTTCCGCGTGCCGGTCCTGGCATCCAGGATCCAGAAGAGTTCAAGGGCGGGAACGACGTCGGTAACGCGCCCCCGGTGGAAAAGCTTGCCGTTGTGCCACGCTTCGATCTGGTCGCCGATGCGGAGCTGGGCCGTCAGTACTTTTTGTGCCTCCATGATGCGCCTCCTGCTGTTGTATCCCCGTATGCACAGCTTGCCCCGGCGAGATTGCTGAATTGTTTCAATGGGGTGTTTTTTCTGTGACCTTTGGAAGCTCCGGGGCAGCAATGTACGAAGGCGGGCGGCTGGCAGGCGGTCAGGCGGCGGCATTCCGGCGCGCAGCTTCCACTGCCTCGCCAATGCCGCCGGTCCAGGGTTCGCCGTGCCCCGGCAGCACCAGCGAAGCACCGGTGGCTGCCAGCTGCGAGAGTGTGTCCAGGTTCTGCCGGCTGTCCATCGTGGCGGCCCCGGCCACGATCCGCGGCCCGGTGCGGCCCGTGTAGGGGTCCAGTGTGACGAGTGCATCGCCGCTGAACAGCACGTCCCGGTCGCGCAGGTAGAGTCCGCAGTGCCCGGCCGTGTGGCCCGGGGAGAACACCGCTTCCGGCGCTCCGGGCACCGGAAGCAGGAAGGTTCCCGCCGGGCCGGCTTCGGACGGAAACACGTTCGCCCCGTCCACGCCGCGGACCCGAAGTGCCCCGGCTGCGGTCATCCTTGCCAGGACGGGCAGTCCTCCCGGATGGGACAGCGCAAAGACGAAGCGGGACCTCTCATGCCGGTACCGGTAGGGGTGGCGGGCGATGAATGCGTCACCTGCATGCACCCACACCGGCACGCCGAACTGCGAGTGCAGCCGGTGGGCCAGGCCCAGGTGGTCGAAGTGCGCGTGGGTCAGGACCAGGGCCCTGATGTCGTCGAGGGAGTGCCCCAGGCCGCGCAGGGCTTCGTCCAGGGTCTTCCACGAAGCCGGCAGCCCGGAATCAACCAGGGTCAGCCCGTCAGGACTCTCCACAAGGTAGAAGTTGACGTACGCCTCGGAGATGCGGTGGACGCCGTCGGCAATTGTGGTGAGACCAGCCCCGCGCTGCTCTGCCTGCGTCACGTCCGCTCCGAAGCTCGCCGGGCCAGCGCCCGGACGGCGGCAACGGCACGCAGACCCGCCATCACCCAGGGTCCTCCCACCAGGATCGGGTCAATCCGCTGGTGGTTCACGTCCGCGCGCTTGCTGCCAAACTCAGCCTGGCCGCCGTCGTAACCCCCGCAGGTGGGGGAGTAGCCGTAGATGCCGCCCACCGCCGTCGCGTTCGGATTGACGTTGTGGCAGTTGGAGTACAGGCCGCGGGAGCAGAACCAGCAGGAGCCGCAGTACACGTTGAAGGGGACCATTACCCGTTCCCCGACAGCCAGGTTCTGCACGGAGGAACCCACCTCATGGACCACGCCCACGAACTCGTGCCCGAACGTCATTCCCACCCGGGTGTCCGGCATCATGCCGTGGGAGAGGTGCAGGTCGGAGCCGCAAATGGCGCCGGTGGTGACCCGGACGACCGCGTCGTCGGGGTGTTCGATCCTGGGAATGTCTTTTTCTTCGACCCTGATTTTGTACGGGCCGCGGTAAACCATCGCTCGCATAAATGCCGCCTAGTGGTTTAGTGGCAGTGCAGCTCCATTGGGTGCCGGAACCACCCCTTTGCTTGAGGCCCACCGCCTGCCCTACGCTTCCATCTCCCACTGCCCGGGTCAAGGGTCCGGCGTTGGGCCGCCAGGAGGGGAGGCGGCGGCGGTTAGGGCGTCCGACGGCGGGTACGGACAAAGGTGACAGGGGTGCACCAAGCCAAAGGGGAACGGAAACATGTCCCGGGAAATCCATACGGCACGCGGCACGCGGGGTGCCGGAACTCCGGAAGCGGGGGGCCCGCCGGCCAAGGTGCCCGCCTTCCTGTTCGGCATGGGCGTGGGCGGCTTTGTGGACGGCATCGTCCTGCACCAGCTGCTGCAGTGGCACCACATGCTCAGCCACACCGAAAGCGGCAGCACCAGGACCGTGCCGGGGCTGGAGTTGAACACCCTCGCGGACGGCCTGTTCCACAGTGCCATGTGGGTCCTGGTGGTGGCTGCTGCCGGGCTGGCCATCCGGGCGCGGCAACAGGGCCGCCTGTCACCCGACTGGAGGTTCCACGGCGGGCTGGTGCTTGCCGGCTGGGGAGTGTTCAACATTGCCGAGGGCCTGGTCAACCACCAGCTGCTGCAGATCCACCACGTGCGGGACGACCTGGGCGGGCCGCTGGCGTGGGACCTGGGTTTCCTGGTCCTCAGTGTGGTCTTGATGGTGGCGGGCTGGCTTTTATATCGGGGTAGTCCCCGGCCCACGCACCCGGATACGGGCTTCTAGGCGACCCGCAGATTCGCTGGCGCACCGCGGATTTCCGGTGCGCCAGCGAATCTGCGCGTCGCAACTGCAAGACTGGTCCGCATGACCGATGACGTGAGGGAGTACTGGGACGCCCAGGCCGAAAGTTTTGACGAGGAAGCGGACCACGGGCTGGCCGATCCCGTGGTCCGGCAGGCCTGGGAGGCGCTGCTGCTCCCGCTGATTCCGCGGCCCGGCAGCGCCGTTGCCGATCTTGGTTGCGGCACGGGCACCCTGTCCCTGCTGCTGGGCGGGGCAGGACACCGGGTGCAGGGGGTGGACCTGTCCGGAAAAATGGTGGACATTGCCCGCGCAAAGGCCGCACGTGGCGGGATCGCAGCGGAGTTCGTGGTGGGGGACGCATCGTTGCCCCCGCTGCCCCCGGCTTCCTTCGACGTGGTGCTGGCCCGTCACGTGTTGTGGGCCCTCCCGGACCCGGATGCCGCCGTCGGACACTGGGCCCGGCTGCTTCGCCCCGCCGGCAGCATGGTCTTCGTGGAAGGCCTGTGGGGGACAGGTGCCGGGATTCCCGCCGAACGCTGCCTGGAGCTGGTGCGCCGCCACCGCCGGGAGGCCACCTTGACCCTGCTGACGGCGCCGGACCTCTGGGGCCGGGAGATCACGGACGAGCGCTACCTCATCGTGAGCCCGGCCTAGCCCCAAACCGAGCCGTGGTGCTGCTACTTGTTGGGGTCGGGGCTGCGGACGTCGCGCTCGCCGATGTCCGCAGCGCCCAGGACGTCGGCAGCCGGGCCGTGGACCGGCGGGTGCAGGCGGACGCTGAGCTCGGGGTGGTGCAGGTCCAGGGCAGGCCGCTCCGAACGGATCCGGGGCAGCGAGGTGAAGTTGTGCCGCGGTGGCGGGCAGGACGTTGCCCACTCCAGCGAGGCTCCGAAGCCCCACGGATCATCCACGGTGACCTTCTTCCCGGTCCGCCACGTGATGTAGACGTTCCAGAGGAAGGGGATCAGGGAGATGCCCAGCAGGTACGAACCGATGGTGGATAGCTGGTTCATCGGGGTGAAGGCGTCCTCGGGCATGTAGTCCGCATACCGGCGGGGCATGCCCAGGACGCCCAGCCAGTGCTGGATCAGGAACGTGGCATGGAAGCCCAGGAAGAGCAGCCAGAAGTGGATTTTGCCCAGGCGCTCGTTCAGCATGGTCCCGGTGAACTTGGGCCACCAGAAGTAGAACCCCGCGAACATTGCGAACACCACGGTGCCGAACACCACGTAGTGGAAGTGCGCCACCACAAAGTACGTGTCCGAGACGTGGAAGTCCATGGGCGGGGACGCCAGGATAATGCCGGTCAGGCCGCCGAAGAGGAATGTAGCCAGGAAGCCGATGCTCCACAGCATCGGGGTTTCGAAGGTGAGCGAACCACCCCACATGGTGCCGATCCAGTTGAAGAACTTCACGCCGGTAGGCACCGCGATCAGCATGGTCATGAAGGCGAAGAACGGCAGGAACACGGCGCCGGTGACGTACATGTGGTGGGCCCAGACCGTCACGGACAGCGCGCCGATGGCGATCGTGGCGTACACAATGCCCTTGTAGCCGAACAGGGGCTTGCGGCTGAACACCGGGAAGATCTCGGAGACGATGCCGAAGAACGGCAGCGCGATGATGTACACCTCTGGATGGCCGAAGAACCAGAACAGGTGCTGCCACAGGATGGCACCGCCGTTGGCCGGATCGAAGATGTGGGCGCCGAACTTCCTGTCGGCGCCGAGCGCGAACAGCGCGGCCGCCAGGGGCGGGAAGGCCATCAGGACCAGGATGCCGGTCACCAGGGTGTTCCACGTGAAGATCGGCATCCGCCACATGGTGAGCCCGGGGGCGCGCATGCAGATGATCGTGGTGATGAAGTTGACCGCGCCCAGGATGGTTCCGAAGCCGGACAGTGCCAGGCCGAACACCCACAGGTCACCGCCCACACCGGGGGTGAAGGTGGTGTTGGACAGCGGGGTGTACGCGAACCAGCCGAAGGATGCGGCGCCCTGCGGGGTGATGAAGCCGGACACCGCAATGGTGGAGCCGAAAAGGAAGAACCAGAACGCGAGTGCATTCAGGCGCGGGAAGGCAACGTCCGGCGCGCCGATCTGCAGCGGCATGATCACGTTTGCGAACCCGGCGAACAGCGGGGTGGCGAACATCAGCAGCATCATGGTGCCGTGCATGGTGAACAGCTGGTTGTACTGCTCCTTCGTCTGCAGGATCTGCATGCCGGGTTCAAAGAGCTCCGCCCGGATGAGCAGCGCCATCACCCCGGCCAGGCAGAAGAACACGAAGGATGAAATCAGGTACATGTAGCCGATGGTCTTGTGGTCAGTGGACGTGATCCAGCTGACCACGATGCTGCCCTTGGGCCGCCTGACTGTGGACGGAGCTGCCGTTGCACTGGTGGCGCCCAGGTTCTGGCCGGTGGTGGTCATTATGGTTCCGTCCTTTGCTGCGCCGGTTCCAGTGCGGGCCGTCCGGGGGCCCTGTCGTATTCGTCACCGAGGATGCCCGTATTGCCGCGGGCCCGAAGCTCGGAAATGTGGCTGTCGTACTCCTGCTGCGTTACCACCCGGACGTTGAAGAGCATCTCGGAGTGGTACTCCCCGCAGAGTTCCGCGCACTTGCCCGTGAACTGGCCCGTGCGGGTGGGGGTGATGCTGATGTAGCGGTTGTACTGGTTTTCGCCGGGGTACATGTCCCGTTTCTGCAGGAACTCCACCACCCAAAACGAGTGCTGGACGTCGCGGGAGTTCACCTGGATCTCCACCTTCTTGTCCACCGGCAGGTACAGGGTGGGCAGCCGCTCCGGCGTGCCCCAGTCGCCGGTCAGGCGGGCCTGCTGGCCGGGATCCTCGTGGACGTCCTCCTTGACGTAGTTGAAGTCCCAGGACCACTGCTTGCCCCGCACGTCGATCACCACGTCCGGGGCCGGGAAGCGCTCGTCAATGGCGCGCTGGTCCCGGTCGGTGAAGACGAACAGGACACCGATGATCATCAGCGGAACAGAGAGGTAGAAGACTTCCAGCGGCAGGTTGTAGCTCATCTGTGCCGGAAAACCCACGGTGTTCTTCCGGCGGCGGTAGGCAACGATCACCCAGATCATGAGCCCCCACGTGATGATCCCGATAATGAGGGCAGCGATCCACGAGTTGACCCAGAGATCCGTGATCAGTGTGGTGTTGTCCGTGGTGTCGCGCTCGCCGGGAAGCCAGCCGCGCTGGACTTCCGCACTGCAGGAGGTGGTTGCCAGCAGGAGGGCGAGGACTGCGGGTAGTGCTGCCCGCCGTCTGGGGAAGTTTCGAGTCGTGGCCACAAAAAATCCCTCCGGAACGTTCCAGAGGCCCGCTGCATGAGCCCGCACCTCCGCCTTTCGGCAGGAGGCTTGTGTGCCAACCCTAGCGCGGGGAGGATGCTGAAGGGAAGGGAGGAAAACGGTCATGCGGGTGGCAGTCGGGCAGTTCAGTGCGGGAACGGACAAGGGTGAAAATACGACGGCGGCGGGCCGGCTGGTGGAGGCAGCGGCGAGGGCGGGTGCGGACCTGGTGGTGCTCCCGGAGTCCAGCCTGTTCGGAACCAGCGGGGGTTCCAGGGCCATTGCCGCCGTGGCGGAGGACCTCGACGGACCTTTCGTGACCGCGGTGGCCGGCTTTGCGGGGCAGTACGGGATCGCCGTGGTGGTGGGGACCTATGAGAAGAGCCCGGACGGCCTGCCGCACAATACTTTGGTGGCATTGGACAGCCGCGGCGGAATCGTGGGGCTATACCGCAAAGTCCACCTGTACGACGCCTTCGGCTACCGGGAAAGCGAAGGAATAGCAGCTGGAGTTCCGGGGGAGCCGATGGTGTTCAGCCTGGGCGGCTTCGGCTTTGGCGCGTTCACCTGTTACGACCTCCGCTTCCCGGAAAGCGCCCGGGCTGCCATCGACGCGG
Source organism: Pseudarthrobacter phenanthrenivorans Sphe3 (assembly GCF_000189535.1). Classification (NCBI taxonomy): domain Bacteria; kingdom Bacillati; phylum Actinomycetota; class Actinomycetes; order Micrococcales; family Micrococcaceae; genus Pseudarthrobacter; species Pseudarthrobacter phenanthrenivorans. The sequence goes on along the minus strand of NC_015145.1, from coordinate 3,326,975 downwards.
GAGCGGACGTCCTGCTGGTGCCGGCGATGTGGATCCGCGGCCCGGGCAAGGAAGACCACTGGAGCACGCTGCTCAAGGCCAGGGCCATCGAAAACACGGCCTACGTCCTGGCCGCCAACCAGACCGGGCCGCTGGCCACCGGCTACTCCATGGCCGTGGACCCTGCCGGGGTGGTGGTGGCGAACGCCGGAGAAGAAGCCGGACTCATCGTCGCGGACCTCAGCCGGGAGCGGCTCACCCGCGTGCGCCGGCAGGTGCCGGTCCTCGACAACCGCCGTTTCGCCGTCGTACCCCACGCCGTGGCCCGCCCGCACCCGTAACCGCCCGCACCCGTAACCGCCCCGGGCGTCAGCGGGCGGAAGGGGTGAAGCGGAGCGAGAAGCTGTCAAGCGTTCCGGGGAGGGGGCGGTCCGGGGACAGCCGGGAGCCGGCGGCTGTCGCGGTGGAAGTACGGGGCGAAGATGAGGACGCCGCATTTGGCGGGCATGGCGCCGTGGTCCCAGGTCACTTTCAGCTGTTCGGGACGCAGGACCAGCGCCTTGCCTGGTGTAGTCGGCATCTGGTGGGGCGGATAACCGGGGGATGGGCAAGTGGGTCCCGCACCTCCACACCGGAGTAGGCTTAAAGAACCGCCGGTGATAGGCGGTTCCGGCCCGGTCCCACGGAAAAGGACGGGCAACGGGCACTTCCAGGAATGAAGCCGCAATGGCCGACGAAAAAACCAGGGATGCCGCTAGAGAGGCCCTCGACGACCTGGTCCTCACCAGTTCCCATGTGGAGGAGTTCCTCCACGAACTCGCGGTCCTCGCCGCGGGCCAGTTGTCCCTGCGCAACCAGGCGGTTTCCTGCGGGGTCACGCTCGTGCGGCACAAACGCCCCTCCACAGTAGCCAGCAGTGACGCCCGGGCCAGGGCCATGGACGAGGTGCAGTACCGCTTCAACGAGGGGCCCTGCCTGACCGCACTCCAGGAGGAAATCACCGTCCACGTCCCGGACCTGGCGGCAGAGCAGCGGTGGCGGAAATACCTTGCGGCCGCGAACCCGCGGGAGGTCCGCTCCGTCCTTGCCGTTCCGTTCCTGGCGGAAGGCGGGGCCAAGGCGGCCCTGAACCTCTACTGTTCGAGGCCGTACGGCTTTTCCGGCGAATCCATCCGGTTGGCTGAGGGGTTTGCGCAGCACGCGAGCAGGTCACTGCGGCTGGCGCTGCGCATCGCCCAGTTGACCGACAGCCGGAACGATCTCTCGGCAGCCCTGGCGTCCCGGACCGTCATCGACCTGGCCGCCGGCGCCATCATGGGCCAGAGCCGCTGCAGCCAGGAAACCGCCATGGCCATCCTCAAGAGCGCATCAAGCAGCCGGAACATCAAACTTCATGACGTCGCGGCCACCGTGGTGGCCTCGGTCAGCGCAGACTCCACGGTCACCACCCACTTCGAGGCCTGACCCGCGGAGCCTGCCGGACGAAGCTTGACGCAGGCGGGGTGACGGACGACGGCGGCGCCTCCCGCCGTCGTCCGTCCCGTTCAGGCCCGCTCGGGTCCGTCCCCGGATGCCGGTCCGTTGAGCTGGGCCGGTCCGTTGAGCTGGTCGGCGTACGGGGCCAGCAGCGGGTGCTTTTCGCCCGTGATGACTTCGGGGCTCTCGTCCACCAGTTCGTTGGCTGCCATGGCAAGGAGGTCGCGCTGGGGGACAGGAAGGGAGATCAGGCCTTGGAGGTAGGCGTTGACCTCATACTCGCCGGCGGAGCCGCCCATCCCGAAGTACCGCA